>NZ_CP116257.1:7546259-7863969 GCF_027947595.1 Streptomyces lienomycini
CAGCGCCAGCCGCTCCCCCGCGAGGTCGAGGCCGGCCCGCAGCACGCCCGCCGCCTGCATCGGCTTGTTGGAGGAGCGCGGGAAGACCGGCGCCGTCACCTCGCCCAGCGCCAGCTCCACGGCTCCGTCGGCGGCCAGGACCACCAGGCTGCCCCGGTGCCGTCCCTCGACGAAGCCGGACCGGACGACCTCGGCGAGGACGGGCGGTACGACGGGCGAGAGGGCGGACGTGGGCGCAGACCTGAGTGCGGACCGGTCCGTCCGCGGCGAACGGGACCCCTGCGACGCCTGCGGCTGCGACTGAGCCCGGAGCTGCGACTCGGGCTCGGACTGGGGGCGGGACCGGGGCTGTTCGGGTGACTGGGGCGCGGGCATCGGCGGTGGCCTTCCGGACGGTGACGTGACCCGTCGCCGCGACGGCCCGGGATCACCGGACCCCAGGGCGGTCGGGAAGGCCGCCCCGTGTCACACGAGCAGGTCGTCGACTTGTGCTTCCCCCTCACGGTACCGGCGTGCGATCTCCGCGCTGCAGCCGTCCGCCGTGCGCTGGAGCCGCTGCCTGCGCCGGGAGACCTGCTGCTCGTAGCGCACCAGCCGCCCCATTCCGGCGTTCAGCTCGACGTCGGTGCGGGCCGTCAGGTCGGACAGCTCCACCTCGCCCAGCATCTCCGCGGCCAGCCGCCGGCCCTCCTTGCTGCGCGGGGTGCCGAGCGTCACGTGCCGGGCCGAGGAGCGCTGCCGGGCCGGGGCGTCGGCGAGGATCTCCGACAGCCGCTCGACCACGGACCCCGTCGCCGCGGTGGCCACCACGGTCGTCGGCGCCCGCCCCGCCAACTCCGCGCGCAGGATGTCGATGCGGCCCTGCAGCAGCCGCCGCACATAGCTGAGGTCGGCCTCCTCGCGCTGGGCGTCCCGGCGCAGCGCGCGCAGCTCGGGCAGGCTCAGCGCGGTCAGGTCCCGCTCCGGGGGCTCCGCCGGCAGCTCCGGGCTGTCCGTGCGCTGCACGGGCGGCCGGGGCGCCTCCAGGCCACCCGGACATGTCAACGCGGCAGTGCCGAAGGACTGCCCCGTACTCGGTGTGCTCATGTGCCTCAACCGTCCCCTCGCCCCGGCGTCTGGGAGCATCGTGCCACCCCGCGTGGCCGCTATGTGACCGAGTGCCCATGATCAGCCCCGATCGGCCCCGGATGGGGGGTTACGGAGCGAAAACGAACCCCGCACGGGCCCGCCCGCCCGCGCCCCGGCGGGGCACGGCATCATGACGGGATGCGTGCAGTGGTGCAGAGGGTGGACGGCGCGAGCGTCGTCGTGAACGGCGAGACGGTGGGCGCGATCGACGGCGAGGGCCTGTGCGTCCTGGTCGGCGTCACCCACGACGACACCCCGGAGAAGGCGGCGCAGCTGGCCCGCAAGCTCTGGTCGGTGCGGATCCTGCACGACGAGAAGTCGTGCAGCGACCTCGACGCCCCGCTACTGGTGATCAGCCAGTTCACCCTTTACGGCGACGCCCGCAAGGGCCGCCGCCCCACCTGGAACGCGGCCGCGCCCGGCGACGTCGCCGAACCGCTGGTCGACGAGGTCGTCGCACAGCTGCGCGCGCTGGGCGCCACCGTGGCGACGGGCCGCTTCGGCGCGCGGATGCGGGTGTCCCTGACGAACGACGGCCCGTTCACGGTCCTCGTGGAGGTCTGAGCCCCGCCCGTCAGGGCTCGACGACGGTCTCCTGTGCGGCCGCGGTCTCCTCGGCCATCAGCCGGGCGTCCACCGGCACGCTCCGCTTCACCAGGGCGAGGGCGACCGGGCCCAGCTCGTGGTGGCGTACGGACGTGGTGACGAAGCCGATCTTCCGGCCGTCGGGGCCGTCGTCGGCGAGACGGATCTCCGCGCCGTTCGGCGGCAGGTGGACCTCGCTGCCGTCCAGGTGCAGGAAGACCAGCCGGCGCGGGGGCTTGCCGAGATTGTGCACCCGGGCGACGGTCTCCTGCCCCCGGTAGCAGCCCTTCTGGAGGTGCACGGCCGTGCCGATCCAGCCCAGCTCGTGCGGGATGGTCCGGTGGTCGGTCTCGAACCCGACCCGGGGGCGGTGGTGCTCGACGCGCAGCGCCTCGTGGGCGAGGATCCCGGCCGCGGGCCCCGCCTCGGCGGCGAACGCCTCCAGCTCCTCCCTCGGCAGAAAGACGTCACGGCCGTACGGCGTCTCGCGGACGGCGGCCGAGCCGGGGACCCGGGCGATCGACCCGGCGGGCAGGTGCACGACGGCGGTGTCGGCGGTGCGGTCGGCGACCTCGACCCGGTAGAAGAACTTCATCGACTCCAGGTAGGCGATCAGCGCCTCCTGGCTGCCGGGCTCCACGTGCGCCCAGACGGTCGTGCCGTCGTCGACGAGGTACAGCGCGTGTTCGATGTGGCCGTTCGCGGACAGGACCAGCGCCTCGGTGGCCCGGCCGACCGGCAGGTCGCTGACGTGCTGGGTGAGCAGCAGGTGCAGCCAGCTCAGCCGGTCGTCGCCCGTGACGGTGACGACACCGCGGTGGGAGAGGTCGACGAAGCCGGTGCCGTCGGCGAGGGCACGCTGCTCGCGGAACAGGTCGCCGTAGTGGGCGGCGACGCCTTCGTCCACGCCCTCGGCGGGAACGGCGCCGGGCAGGGACAGCAGGGGGCTCTTCATACGCCCAGCCTACGACCCGCTCACGACTCGGTGGCTGCACCCTTCAGGGAACAGCTCTCGCACCGGCCGAAGATCGCGAAGTGCTTCATGTCGGTGTCGAAGCCGAACTGCTCGCGCAGCTTGGCGGTGAAGTCGGCGGCCACCGACAGGTCGGCCTCGATCACGTTGGTGCAGTCCCGGCAGACCAGGTGGATGTGGTGGTGCCGGTCGGCCAGGTGGTAGGTCGGCGCACCGTGCCCCAGGTGGGCGTGGCTGACCAGCCCCAGCTCCTCCAGCAGCTCCAGCGTGCGGTACACGGTGGAGATGTTGATCCCCGACGCGGTCTTGCGCACCTCGCCGAGGATGTCGTCGGGCGTCGCGTGCTCCAGCGTGTCCACGGCCTCCAGGACCAGCTGCCGCTGCGGGGTCAGCCGATAGCCGCGCTGCCTGAGGTCGCTCTTCCAGTCGGTGCTCACCACACCCATGAGTCTAGGACTACTTGAAGAAAGCGATCCCGTCGTCCGGCATGTCGTCCGGCAGGGCCTTGGCCCAGCGCTCGACGTCCTCCGGGGTGACGACCTTCTTCAGGTGTGCCGACATGTACGGGCGCAGCTCGACCTCGGGGGTCTGCTTCTCACCGACCCACATCAGGTCGCTCTTGACGTAGCCGTACAGCCGCTTGCCGCCGGTGTAGGGCTGAGAGGCCGCCGTGCGGGCCACCGCGTCGGTGACCAGGTCGATCTGGGGCTTCTGGTCGGCCATCTCGCCGTACCAGATCTCGATGACGCCGTCGTCGCGGACCATCGTGACCTCGACCTTGCGGTTCGCGTCGATGCGCCAGAAGCCGTGCTCCGACTCCAGCGGACGGACCTTGTTGCCGTCGTTGTCCAGCACCCAGGTGTGGGACTCGTACTCCAGGAAGTCCCGGCCGTCGTGGGTGAAGGAGACCTCCTGGCCGAAGTTGCACTTCTCGGCGCCGGGGAAGTCGTGCACGCCCGCGCCCGCCCAGTTCCCGAGGAGGAACGCGAGGGGGACGAGGTCCTTGTGCAGGTCGGACGGGATCTCGATCATGAGCGGTACTTCCTGGCGTCGGTGATCAGCGCTGGCCCTGGTACAGCTTCTTCACGGTCAGACCGGCGAAGGCGAGAACGCCGACGCAGACCAGGACCAGCAGGGCTTCGAAGAAGATCTCCACGGGGTGCTCCTTGAGCGGGGGGCATACGACAGGGCCGCCCCCAGCTTACGCGGCCCCTCCCGGCTCTTCCCGCCGGACTCCGCCCACGAAGGCGGCCCACGCGGGGGCGGCGAAGAGGAGGGCTCCGTGAGCGGGGTCCTTGCTGTCCCGGACGGGGACGAGGGAGAGGCCGGGGGCGACCTCGACGCAGTTGCCGCCGTCGGGGTTGCTGTAGCTGCTCTTGCGCCAGTCGGCGGCGCGGAGGAGGTCGTCGGAAACCTCGACGCACTCGCCGCCGTCCTGGTTGCTGTAGCTGCTCTTGCGCCAGGTGACCGTGCTCAGATCGATGGCTCGCATGGCGCTTCCTCCAGCATCCGCTCGATGAACTCCCGCGACTCGCCCGGAGACAGGGCCATATCGCGTACTCGATCGTATCGGAGCTGTAGCTGGTCGACTGCCGTTGTTTCCTGGACCAGTTCGCCCGAGTAGCCGGTCTCGACCCAGGCGACGATCCGACCCGCGCCGTGCAGAAACATGGTGTGAGTGTTGGTCAGGGCATGCAGACCCGCCGCCCACGGGACCACCTGGACGCTGATGTTGGGGCGCTCGCCCATCGCGACGAGATGGCGCAATTGCGCACGCCATTCAGCGGTGCTGCGCAACGAACTGTGCAGCACCGTCTCCGAGAGGATGGCGCGGAACTGCGGGCCGCCCTCGGCCAGCAGCGGTTCACGGCGGCCCATACGTGCTGCCACCTGCTTGTCCAGCTCTACGCCCGCCAGTCCACCCTGGCTGAGCAGCTCCGCCGCGTACTCCGGCGTCTGGAGCAGGCCCGGCACGATGCTCGGCGAGTACTGCCACATACTCACCGCCTCGGCCTCCAGGACCATGTACCGCCGGTACCGCTCCTTGAACTGCGTTGGATCCGCCACCGCCAGCTCCCACAGCGTGAGCAGCATTCCGCCCGTGCCGTAGTACTGGTCCAGCGCCTCCACGATCTCCGGGCCGCCCAGGGTGTGGCCGTTCTCCAGCTTTCCGAACTGGGACGCGTCCCAGCCCACCACCTCGGCGACGCCCCGCAGGGACACGCCCCGAGCGTTGCGCAGCAGCCGCAGCTCCTCCGCGAAGCGTGCCCTCGGTTCCTGACTGCGACCCGTGATCGCCCTCCGCTGCGGCACCGCACCCCTCCCCAGATGTGGAATTTGTGGAATTTGGAGCGCCCGTTGTGGCACTAGCGGCCGTTCCGGGCTTGGCGACCCCCGCCGTGGGTCATGCTCGTACTGCCCACCACTACACAGAGTAGGGCAACTGTCGCATTGCGTATAGATGTTGACGAAGGGAGCGAACCCCGTGAGAACAGAACCGGCCACCTACGAGCCCGGCACCGTGCTCTACGACACCGCCGCCGCGAAGGTCGGTGAGTACCGGGGCCGCAGCGGGGCTCGGGTGATGCTCCGTCCCGTCGGCGGCGGGCGGGAGTGGGAGGCGGAGCCGGCCGCGCTGCGCCGGGCGACCGACCGGGAGCGCATCGGGGCGGGACTGCGCGCCGCGAACGAGCGCACGCTCGCCACGCCCCCCGTTCCCGGGGCCGGGGCGGGCTGCCCGGACAGGCCGCCCCTGCCGGTCCCGGGCTGCGACGCGTGCGCCTGGCTCGCCGACCGCAGGGAAGCCGCACGCGCGGCGTTCGACCACAGCGCGGTCTCGGACGCGAACGTCCTGCTGCGCCAGCACCAGCGCAAGGAGCACGAGGCATGACGTACGACGGCGGACTGCCCTACGAGGAGTGCAAGCGGGCGCAGCGGATCGCGCCGCGGCGGGACCGGGCGCCCCTCTCCCCCGGCTACGCGGTGCCGCCGTTCCACCCGGCGCACCCGCCGAGGCCCGTACCGGGGCACAGGGCGCGGCGGCGCGCCCGGCTGGACGGTGCCACCGTCAGCGGCCTGCTCACCGTGTTGTGCGTGGCGACGCTGCTGGTGACGATCACCTTCGCGGTCTGACGCCGTCCGCGCGGGCTACGCTTCCGGCATGGCGAAGAAGCTCGTGATCAAGGTGACGGCGGGGGCGGACGCGCCCGAGCGGTGCTCGCAGGCGTTCACGGTGGCGGCGGTGGCCGTGGCCAGCGGGGTCGACGTGTCGCTGTGGCTGACCGGTGAGTCCGCGTGGTTCGCGGTGCCGGGGCGTGCGGCCGAGTTCGAGCTGCCGCACGCCGCGCCGCTGCCCGACCTGCTGGACTCGCTCCTGGCGGGCGGGCGGGTGACGCTGTGCACCCAGTGCGCGGCCCGCCGCGACCTCACCGAGAAGGACGTCATCGAGGGCGTACGCATCGCGGGCGCGCAGGTCTTCGTACAGGAGGCCCTCGCCGACGAAACCCAAGCCCTCGTCTACTGACCCCTCCCAAAACCCGTGAACAAAACCCACAAAGTGTCCTCAAAGCGCTCATTCGAGCGCCCCAAGGACAACAGAGGTAAATTGTTCGCGCCTTTCGGCAGAGCCCTCAGCGGAGCAGCCGGGTCTGCAGGGCCACGGTCTGCTGGAACGGCACCTCCCCTGCCCCGCCCGCGCGGCTCTGCAGCACGACCGCCAGGACGTCGCCGGCGCCGAGGTACGCCTCCCGGACCTGTTCGCCACCGTACGGCTCGGGTTCGGTGTAGACGGAGGTGAGCACGTCGTCGGACTCGGCAGCCTCCGGGAAGTCCTCGTCGGACTCCACCGTTTCCGTGCCTCGCACGGCGTAGGCCGGCCTGTCGTACGGCGCCAGCTCCATGGTGTGCAGGTTGTCCACGACGGCCGCCGTGCCGAACTGGAGCAGGTAGATCCGCGTGTGCGTCCCGTCGTCGGCGGTCCAGCCACGGGCGGCGATGTGCCGCAGCCCCGCGTCGACGAGCTGCAGCCGCAGCGCGTCACGGTCGGACTCCTCCTGGTACTCCGAGAGGAAGGTCTCCGTCCGCAGCCAACCGTCCTTGCCGCGCAGCTCCCGGTCGGCCGCCACCCCCTCGGGCAGCGGGAGGAGCAGGTCCCGCAGGTCGGCGTAGTGCGCACCGGCCGCGTTGCTCTCGTCGAACGGCCCCGGGCGGCCGGACGGCAGCGGCGCCGCGGTGAGCGTCGGGTACTTCCAGCGCCCGTCCGACGCGGTCGCGAGCCCGGGCACGTCCGTCCGGTCCATCCGCGTGATGCCGTACGCCGTGGCCGATCCGACCGCCGCGAAGACGGCGACGGCCGCGGTCCAGCGCAGCACGGCGCGCAGGACACGGCGGTCCTTGCCCGTCGGAACCGGGGTGCCGGGCGGCGGGGCGTCCGGCATGGGCGGCAGGGCGGGCGCCGGCGTGACGGGGGGTGGCGGGGCGATCTGCTCGGTCACACGGACTCCCCGGGTTCGACGATGCGGTCCAACTGGTCCTTCAGCAGCGCGGCGACGCCGTCGGCGTCGAACGGCTGCAGTCCTTCGGCGGTGACGGTGACCGTGATGTCCGCCAAGGAGGCGTAGCAGTACATCGCTTCGAGAACCTCGTCGTCACCGGAACCGGAGGGCGTGCGGAAGCACTCGGCGTCTTCGTAGCCCTCGATCTCGGGGCCGTCGCGGAAGACGTCCAGGTCGTCCAGGAACGCGTTCTGGCTCTTCGTCACGTCACGGGCGGCGGCCGGGTTCTCCATCCGGGCCAGAACGAAGGACATGGTGGCGGCGCCCGCCACGCGGTTGGCCTTCTCCCCCATGGTGAAGGCGTAGCTCCGCATCGCCATCTCCTTGATGGGCCTGCGGTCGATCTCCTTCTCCATCTGCTTGCGCTCGGTTCGGGGCAGTCCGGCCAGCGACTCCTTGAGCAGGGCGGCCGTCCGGTCGCCGTTCAGCACCGCGTCCGAGCCGAACTCTCCCAGGTCGGGGCCGCGCGTCCAGTTGTCGGGCCGGTACGGGACAAGAGTCCAGGCGAGACTGCCCGGCTTGGCCGCCTCCGCCGGGTGGTCCTCGGCGGGCCCGGGACGCGTCCAGGAAGGGACGCCCGCACTCCGGTCGGCGTTCGCGACGGCCACGGCGGTGCAGGCGACGGCCCCGACGACGGCGCCGGTCAGCAGGAGCGCCCCGGTGACGGCGGCGATCCGACGCCGGCCGCGCCGTCCGGCAGCGCTCGTTTCGGAGGGGGCGGCGGTCGTGGACGGGGCGTCGTCGCGGTTCTCGTTCACAGCCGCTCCATCTGCCGCTCGGCCAGACTCGTGATCATCTTCTTGTCGATCCGCTTGGCTCCGTTCACCCAGATCTCCACGGCGATGTCGCCCCGCCGGGCGTGCGCTTGCGCCTGGTACGGGTACGGAGCGTCGTCGAGGCCGGGAAGGGGCTGGTCGTCGACGAACACCCGGCCGTCCCCCGTGCCCGGGACCTCCCCGTCGTCGTCGGCGTCCTCGTCCGCGTAGTACTGGCCGCCTTCACTGGCTTCGGCGGCGGCGAGGACCTCCTCCTGCCGGTACTGGATCAGCCGGATCTCCACGGAATACGCGCCGTCGACCTCCCAGCCGGTGACTGCTGCCCGGCGGAACTCGCTGCGGAGCAGGTTCTCGAACCCGCTCTGCGGATCCCCGAACGTCCCGGCGTAACTCGTCAGGTCCATCCAGCCTTCGGAGTCCTCCAGCCAGTCGGCCTTCTCCGCCCCGCGTGGCTTCTTCAGCAGCAGGTCACGCAGGTCGCCCTCGGTGCGTACCTGGCGATCCTGGTCGGCGGGGAGCGGCTTCGGTGCCTTCCCCGCACCGCGCGCGAGCGCGGCCTGTGACAGGGGCGGCAGCTTCGTCGGCTCCCGGCCCGCCTGCACGAGAACCCCGGTGCAGGTGCCGGCGACCAGGCCCAGCACGGCGGCGGCGGTGACGAGCAGGGCCGTGCGCCCGCGCCGTCGGCGACTTCCGGCCCTCTCGGCGGGCGTGGCCGCATCGCCGGTCGGCGGCACGGGCTCGCCCGGCACCGCAGGCCCGGTCGGCGGCACGGGCTCGTCCGACGGGTCGCGGTCCTCCTCTTCCGCCGCGGACTTCTCCGGCGGCGTGTGGTCCTCCGCCGCCACGGGCTCGACCCGCGGCGCGCGGTTTTCCAGTGGCGTCGGCGCGGCCGGTGCCGCGGGTCTCGCCGGTTCCTCTTCCATGACGTCCCCCCACAGAACGTGAAGCGCGCGTTCCGTATGCGCACACAGGAGACCCCCAGCCGGCATCCGGGGTTGCGGCGATGTTGATCACGATTCGGCCGCGCCGGGACTCACTGCCCCATGACGTACGCCACCGTCGGGCCGGTGGTCCAGCCGCCGTCCACGGCGAGTTCGGCACCGGTGACGTAGGACGCGGCGTCCGACAGCAGGAAGACGACCGCGCCGGCGATCTCGTGGGCCTCGCCGACCCGGCCCATGGGCGTGTTGGGGTACTTGCCCTCGCCCTGCTCGATGCCCGTGGCCGCGGTCATCGGGGTGTACGTCATCCCGGGGTGCACCGAGTTCACGCGGATGCGGGCGGTGCCCAGTTCCACGGCGCCGATCTTCGTGAGCCCGCGTACGCCCCACTTGGACGCGCCGTACCCGGCCGTGAGCGCGAGGCCCATCAGGCCCGCGGCGGACGAGATGTTGACGATCGATCCGCCGCCGGCCTCCTTCAGCGCGGGGATCACGGTCCTCATGCCGATGAAGACGCCCGTGAGGTTGATGTCGAGCACCTTGCGGAAGTGCTCGACGGACTCCGCCTCCAGCAGGCTGCCGGTCGAGATGCCCGCGTTGTTCACCAGGCCGTGCAGCGCCCCGAACTCGGTGACCGCGAAGTCGGCGACCCGCCGCCAGTCCTCCTCCGAGGTGACGTCGTGGTGGAGGAAGCGGGCGCGGTCGCCGAGGGCGCGGGCGGTGGCCTCGCCGTCGTCGTCCAGGACGTCGGTGATCAGGACGTGCGCGCCGGCGGCGGCGGCCTGGCGGGCCGCCTCCGCGCCCAGGCCCCGGGCGCCTCCGGTGACGATCACGTTCTTGCCGGTCAGGTCGTGCATGGTGCGTACTCTCCTTGCTGAAGTCTGGAGGGCGGGCGCCCTCAGAAGTGGGTGCCGCCGTCGATCCGGATCTCGGTGCCGGTCACGAACCGGCCGTCCTCGCAGGCGAGCATCGCGACGACCGACGCGACCGTCTCCGGACCGGCGAAGCCCTGTCCGAGGGCGGGCGACAGCTTGGCGAAGAGGCTCATGTCGGCGTCCTCGGGCAGCCCGGGACCGGCGCTCTGGCCGCTGGCCCCGCTGCCGTCCGTCATGCCGGAGGAGATGGAACCCGGCTGCACGGCGGTGAAGCGGATGCCGCGCCCCGCGTACTCACTGGCCAGCGCGTGGGTCATGGACTGGATGCCGCCCTTGCTCGCCGCGTACGCCGCCATGTAGGGGTGCGCGAACGCCGCCGAGGTCGAGCTGAAGTTGACCACCGCCGCGTCCGTGCCCTCCAGCAGGGCCGGGATCGATTCGCGGATCACGAGGAAGGTGCCGACGAGGTTCACCGTCAGGACCCGGGTGAACTCCCGTACACCGGTGTCCTCGGTGCGCGACGAGCGCAGGATGCCGGCCGCGTTGACCAGGACGTCGAGTCCGCCCAGCGCGTCCGTCGCGGACCTGACCCCCTCGCGCACCGAGGTCTCGTCGGCGATGTCCATCACGACCGTGGTGAGCCGCTCGGCGTACTGCGACGCCTTCGCGAAGGTGTCCTTCAGCCCCGCCTCGCTCACGTCCGCGGCCACCACGGTGCCGCCCTCCCGCAGGAGGCGCTCCACCGTCGCCTGGCCTATCCCCGAGCCCCCGCCGGTGACCAGGACGCGGCGGCCTTCGTAACGGTTCATGGTGTGGCTGTTCATGTCGTGCTCCAACCCGGCCCGCCGCGGACAGGCCGGTCGGGCCCCTTCGGCGCCCGCTCTCTTCGGCGCACTCGATTCCGCTTCACGGTACGCCTGGATGGCACGATTTGCCACTACGTCACGGCATGCCGTCAGTGCGTCGCGGGTCGTATTCTTCTGGGGTGAGCACCGAGCCGTCCCCGCCCCCGTCGCCGTCCCTGACCGAGCGCCGCAAGGCCGCCACCCAGCTCGACATCGCGCACGCGGCGGCGGAACTCTTCGCCTCCCGGGGCCCGGAGGCCACGACGGCCGAGGAGATCGCCCGGCGGGCCGGGATCGCGCTGCGGACCTTCTACCGCTACTTCCGCTCCAAGCAGGACGCGGTCGGCCCCCTGCTGACGGACGGCGCCGACCGCTGGCGCGGGCTGCTGGAGGCCATGGCGCCGGGCACCCCGCTCGGCCCGGCGCTGCGGGCCGCGGCGGAGCGGGCGCTGGCGGCCCCCGACGCCGGGGCCGCGGAGGCACTGCTGCGGACGCGCGGGCTGCTGCGGGCCGCGGAGGACGATCCGGCGCTGCGCGCCGTCTGGTACCGCGTGAACCAGGAGTCGGAGGAGCGGCTCGTTCCGGTGATCGCGCGTCTGATGGGCCCGGCGGACGGGGTCACGGGCGCGGGCGGACGTACGGACGGGGGTGGTCCCGACGCGCTGGAGGTGCGGCTGGTGGCGGCCGCCGCCACCGACGCCATCCGGATCGCCGTGGAGACCTGGGCCGACACCGAGGCGGGCGCGGAGGGGCCCGGCTCACCGGCCGACCTGGCGGCGCGCTGCCTGGAACGCCTCCTGGGGGGCCTGGACCGGGCGTAGGCGGGCGCCCGGGGCTAGGGCCGGTCCTCGCGCCGCGAGCGCTTCTTGCCGTCCAGTTCGTCCCACCACTCGTCGGACTTGGCGTCGCCGGACGGGTCGTCCCACCAGCGGTCGTCCGGGCCGCGCCGGTTGGCCATCATCGCCGCCACCGGGGGGATGAGCATCGCGAACACGCACAGGCCCACGGCGGCCGGGACGGACCAGAGGCGCACGACTCCCCAGGCCAGGACGAAGAGCACGATGCAGGTCCCCATCATGGCGAAGTAGACGTGCCGCCGCCGCGCGTACATAGGTCCAGGGTAGGCCCGTCACGGCGAAGGGGCCGCACCCCAGGCGTCCAACCCGGTGGGTGCGGCCCCTCGGCCGTCGCGCGCCGTGTGGTCTGACGTCAGACGGCGATCGCGACCTCCGCCAGGCCGCCCTGCTGGGCGACGACGGTGCGGTCGGCGGTGCCGCCCGGGATCAGCGCGCGTACGGTCCAGGTGCCCTCGGCCGCGTAGAAGCGGAACTGGCCCGTCGCGGAGGTCGGGACCTCCGCCGTGAACTCGCCGGTGGCGTCCAGCAGCCGGACGTAGCCCGTCACCGGCTCGCCGTCACGGGTCACCTGACCCTGGATGGTGGTCTCACCGGGCTTGATCGTGGAGGCGTCGGGGCCGCCGGCCTTCGCTCCGCACATGTCGTTACTCCTGAGGTGTTGGGAAAGGTCGGCCGGGTGCCGTACCCGTGTCGCTTACTTCGCGGCGCCGAGCTCGATCGGCACGCCGACGAGGGAGCCGTACTCGGTCCAGGAGCCGTCGTAGTTCTTGACGTTCTCCACGCCCAGCAGCTCGTGCAGGACGAACCAGGTCAGGGCCGAGCGCTCACCGATGCGGCAGTAGGCGATGGTGTCCTTCGCCAGGTCGACCTGCTCGTCGGTGTAGAGCTGCTTCAGCTCGTCGTCCGACTTGAAGGTGCCGTCGTCGTTGGCGTTCTTCGACCACGGGATGTTGCGGGCGGACGGGACGTGGCCCGGACGCTGCGACTGCTCCTGCGGGAGGTGGGCCGGGGCGAGCAGCTTGCCGGAGAACTCGTCGGGCGAGCGGACGTCGACCAGGTTCTGCGCGCCGATCGCCTGGACGACGTCGTCGCGGAAGGCACGGATCGCGGTGTTCTGCGGCTTGGCCTTGTAGTCGGTGGCGGCGCGCTCGGGCACGTCGTCGCCGGCGACCAGCTCGCGGGCGTCCAGCTCCCACTTCTTGCGGCCGCCGTCGAGGAGCTTGACGTTGTCGTGGCCGTAGAGCTTGAAGTACCAGTAGGCGTACGACGCGAACCAGTTGTTGTTGCCGCCGTAGAGGACCACCAGCGTGTCGTTGGCGATGCCCTTCGCCGACAGGAGCTTCTCGAAGCCCTCCTGGTCGACGAAGTCGCGGCGGACCGGGTCCTGGAGGTCCTGGGTCCAGTCGATCCGGATCGCGTTCTTGATGTGGTTCTTCTCGTAGGCGGACGTGTCCTCGTCCACCTCGACGATGGCGATGTCCGAGTCGTCCAGGTGGTCCTGCAGCCAGTCGGCGTCGACCAGTACGTCGCTGCGGCTCATGATTTCTCCTCCGGGGCAGTTGGCGGCGGGGCGTGCGGTGAGAGGGTGCGCGCGCTCGGGCCGTGCGGCGGCGCGCGGATGCCCGGGGCAGGCCGGGGCGGCTGGGGGTGAGGGGGACACGGGCGGCGACGTCGCCGCCCGCCTCAGACAGTGCGACAGAGCATGGCGGCAACGCGGCACAGGTCCACTGCCCGCCGCTTCGTGAGGTCCGCCTGACGCTTCATAGGTCCCGATCGTAGGGATTGAGGGCGGGGCGTGTCACCGACGTGTCGCATGATGAGACGGGATCGTCCGGAATATGGGATCGAAGGCTGGTCCGGGCCGCCGCCGGAGGGCCGCGCGTGCCGGGGCGGGCACGGGCGGGCGCCTTGGTATCTGCGGTACGGACAGCGCGGTCTCGCCTGTCGGACGCCGTGGCCGACCGCCGGCCCTCGTCCTACCCGGCGAGCTTGACGTTCGAACCCTTCACGGTGATCTCGACGCCGTCCTTCGCCGCCTCGACCTTGTCCAGCTCGATGCCGCCCGGCAGCTCGTCGATGGTCTGCTGGAAGTCGGTGATGGCCCGGATCCGGGACTCGGCGAGCTGCTTGCCGCCGATGCTGGGCAGACCGTCGGCGACGACCTCGACCTCGTTGTCCTTGACCTGGACGGAGCTGAGCACCTCGACCGGCTCGGGCACCTCGACGCCGAGGACCGTGGCCCGCAGCGTCACCTTGATCTTTCCGTTGCCGCCGTCGGAGAGGCCGATGACCTTGGCGCTGACGCCGGGCGTGACGTCCGTGGGCTCGGACTTGGCGGCCTTCATCAGCTCGTCGTAGCCGACGGTCGCGGTGCCGGTGGCGGTGGCCGCGGTGGCGGAGCTGAAGTCGCTGGAGAACTCGACGCCCTTCATGTGGGCGCTCAGGTGGCCGATGCGGATCTTCTCGCCCGTGGTGCCGGTGGACGCCTCGTAGTCGTCGATGCCGACCTCGACGTCGTCCAGCTCGCCGCCGGCGACCTGGGTGAGGAAGGGGAAGCCGTTGATGGAGACGTCCGGTGTCGAGGCCAGGTTCTCGGTGCTGCGCAGCTTGTCCGCCGCCTCGCCCTCGGCGAAGTGGACGGCGACACGGTCGGCGATCACGAAGAGGCCGCCCAGGATCACGACGACGATCAACAGTATTCGCAGTGCGCGCATGCGGTGTTCCCCAAGCTGGACGGTCGACGACGACGGACCCGACGACCGGCGGCCGTCCAGCGCGAGCGTAACGCGGGCCGCGGGCGCCCCCCGCGTTTTGTCGAACACCTGTGACAGGGGGCGCCGCCGCGAACCACTAGGCCAGGGCCCTGCCCAGGAGGTACACGGCCGGGGCCGCCGCCGCGAGGGGGAGGGCCACACCCGCCGTGAAGTGGACGAAACGGGAGGGGTAGTCGTAGGCCGCGACGCGCAGGCCGATCAGCGCGCACACCGCCGCGCCCGCGCCGAGCAGCGCCCCCGACGCCCCGAGGTCCGTCACCGAACCGGCCGCGATTCCCGCCCCGGCCGCCGCGAGCAGCGCGACCACCACGGACGCCGGGGTCGGCAGCGGCAGCGCGCGGGCCACCACGGCCACGGCCACCGCGATCCCGCCGACCGTCACCGCGTGCGCGTCGGCGGCGAGGTACCCGCCCGCGACGACGGCCAGGGCCGCCGCGGCGATGGTCGCCATCAGGCCGTACATCCGCTCGTCCGGGTCGGCGTGCGAGCGGAGCTGGAGGACGAGGGAGAGCAGCACCCACACCCCGAGGGTGCCGAGGATCGCCGCCGGGGAGCGGTCCGACGCCAGCATCGCCGCGTCCGCGGCCACCGCGCCCGCGAAGCCCAGCGCGATGCCCTGCCGGGCGGGCCACATGCCGTTCAGGCGGAACCAGCCCGCCGCGGTGACCGCCTGGAGGACGACGAGCGGGACGAGCAGGGCGTACGTGCCGAGCGCCGCCGCGCCGGCCAGCAGCAGCCCGAGCAGCGCGGTGAGACCGGCCGGCTGCATGCCCGGGTCGATGATCGGCGACCGCCCTTCGGCCCGGGCGCGCTGCGCGTCCGTGACCCGCGTGTTCCCGGCGACGGTCGCGGGACCGTAGCCCGGCTCGCCGGAGGAGGAGTCGGAGGGGCCGGCGGCGGGCGTCGCGGGGGCGGGGGCGGGTGCGGGTGCGGGGGCGGGGGGCTCGTACGGCAGGGGCTGCGGCTGCGGCTGCGGCTGCGGCTGCGGCTGGGATGCGTAGGTCTGCTGGGCGTAGGCCTGCGGCTGGGGCTGGTACGCCTGCTGCGGGGGCTGCTCCGGGTACGGCTGGGGCTGGGGCTGCGCCTGTGCCTGCGCCTGTGCCGGGTACGGCTCCGGCTGCGGGGCGTACGACGGCAGGTACGCCGTCTCCTCCGCGGAGACCGGCGGCTGCACCTGCGTCTCCCAGGTCTGGCCCTGCCACTGCTGCGTGTACTGGCCGGCGTTCGGGTCCGGCTGCTCCCCGTACCCCGCGTACGGCTGCTGCCCGGGCCACGCCTGCGCGTCGTACCCGGCGTACTCCGCCTGCCCCGCGTAGGACCCGTGCTCGTCGTACCCCTCGTACGGCTGATGCGGCTGATGCGGCTGGTTGGTCATCGCTCACCCTCCTGCGAACGGCGGGAGCACCTCGACCGTGCCGCCGTCGGCCAGCCGTACCGTCTCATGCCCGCGGGTGCCCACGGGGTCGCCGTCGACGAGGAACGAGCAGCGCAGCAGCACGCGCGTGAGTTCGCCGGGGTGCCGCTCGCGCACCGCGCCGAGCGCGTCGGCGAGCGTGTCCGCGTCGTACGGCTCCTCGGGCACCCCCGCCGCGGCCTTCGCGGCGGCCCAGTAGCGCACCGTGACCTTTGCCATCTGGATCCTTCGTCGCCGGTGCCGATCGGCGTCCGTGTCGATCGGCATGAACTACGTCAGGCTAGCCCGCCCGCGCCGCCGCCCAGTCGCCGATGCGGTGCAGCAGCGCCTCGTCCGACGCGTGCTCGGCGTGGCCCATACCGGGTTCCAGCCAGAGTTCGCCGTGGTCACCGGCCGCGTCGGCCAGCATCCGGGGATGGTCGAGGGGGAAGTAGCCGTCCCGGTCGCCGTGCACGACGAGCAGCGGCGTCGGCGCGATCCGCCCCACCGCGTCGACCGGCGACAGCGGCACCGGGTCCCAGTCGCGGTGGTGGATACGGGTGCGCAGGCCGTAGCGGCCCACCAGGCGTCCGGCGGGTCGCATCACCAGCCAGTGCAGCCGCCGCATGGGGGCCGTACCCCGGTAGTACCAGCGGGCGGGGGAGCTGACCGACACGACCGAGTCCGTGCCCGCCGCGTCGTCGTCGGCGTACAGCGCGGCGTGCCGCAGCACCACCGAGCCGCCCATGGAGAAGCCGACGGTCACCACGCGCCCGTGCCCGAAGCCGCGCGCCCAGGCGACCGCCGCCGCCAGGTCCAGCACCTCGCGGTCGCCGACGGTGGACCGGCCGCCGGACGCGCCGTGGCCCCGGAAGGAGAACGTGACGACGGCACCGTGCCGTGCGAACGCCGCCGCGATCCGCCGCACGTGCGGCCGGTCCGCGTCGCCCGTGAAACCGTGCGCGACGACGAACACCAGGTCAGCGGCTTCCCGTCCGGTCTCGCCCGGCTCGTACACCGCGTCGATCCGGACCCCGTCGGCCGTACGGAGGAAGGTGCGCGCGGGCGTGCGGCGCGGCGCTCCACGGGGCGTCTCGGGATCCGGACGATGGTCCGGACGACGGGTGGAACGCGCCACATGACCTGCCGGTCGGTTGCTCATGTCGGCTATTCTCCTGGGATGAGGACTCGGGCAACGTAGCCCCCGGGTCCTTTTGTGCTTTCGGGAGCGGTGCCGGGCGCTCACCCGGCGTTCACCTCCCGGACGCGCGGCGGAGCCCACGGGCACGGACTCCGCATCCGCACGAACCTGTACGAAGCAGTGCCGCAAACGTCCTCGCAGGGACCCAGGAGGAACCAGACGTTATGGGCGAGCGAACCGGGCACGACCACAAACCGTCCCAGGCAGGTGGGGCGCGATGAGTTCCCTACTGCTCCTGACCAACGCCCTCCAGCCGTCGACGGAGGTGCTCCCCGCCCTCGGCCTGCTGCTGCACAACGTACGCGTCGCCCCGGCCGAGGGCCCCGCCCTCGTCGACACCCCCGGCGCCGACGTCATCCTCGTCGACGGCCGCCGCGACCTCCCCCAGATCCGCAGCCTGTGCCAGTTGCTGCGGTCCACCGGGCTCAGCTGTCCGCTGGTCCTCGTCGTCACCGAGGGCGGCCTCGCCGCCGTCACCGCCGACTGGGGCATCGACGACGTGCTGCTGGACACCGCCGGTCCCGCCGAGGTCGAGGCCCGGCTGCGGCTGGCCACGGGCCGCCAGCAGATCGGCGGCGACGACTCCCCCATGGAGATCCGCAACGGCGACCTGTCGGTGGACGAGGCGACGTACTCCGCCAAGCTCAAGGGGCGGGTCCTGGACCTGACCTTCAAGGAGTTCGAGCTGCTGAAGTACCTCGCCCAGCACCCGGGCCGGGTGTTCACCCGCGCGCAGCTGCTCCAGGAGGTGTGGGGCTACGACTACTTCGGCGGCACCCGCACGGTCGACGTGCACGTACGGCGGCTGCGCGCCAAGCTCGGCCCCGAGCACGAGTCGCTGATCGGCACCGTCCGCAACGTCGGCTACCGCTTCGTCACGCCGGAGAAGCCCGAGAAGGGCGAGAAGAGCGAGAAGGGCGAGAAGGGCGAGCAGCGCGCGGCGACGGAGGGGCCCGACAAGGAGCGGTCCGAGAAGGCGCGGTCCGGGAAGGACGAGGCGGCGGCCGCGAGGTCATCCAAGGTGTGATACTCCCTGCCCGGAGCGGGTCCATCCGCGTAGACTCCGCGCGTGGCCAAGGTGACTCGGGATGACGTGGCGCGACTGGCGGGGACTTCGACCGCCGTCGTCAGCTATGTCATCAACAACGGACCCCGGCCGGTCGCCCCGGCCACGCGCGAGCGTGTACTCGCCGCGATCAAGGAGCTGGGGTACCGCCCCGACCGGGTCGCCCAGGCGATGGCGTCGCGGCGCACGGACCTCATAGGCCTGATCGTGCCGGACGCGCGCCAGCCGTTCTTCGCGGAGATGGCGCACGCGGTCGAGTGGGCCGCCTCCGAGCGCGGCAAGATGGTGCTCGTCGGCAACTCCGACTACGTCGGCGAGCGCGAGGTCCACTACCTGCGTGCCTTCCTCGGCATGCGCGTCTCCGGCCTCATCCTGGTCAGCCACGCGCTGAACGACAACGCCGCCGCCGAGATCGACGCCTGGGACGCCCGGGTCGTCCTGCTGCACGAACGCCCCGAGGCCATCGACGACGTCGCCGTCGTCACCGACGACCTCGGCGGCGCCCAGCTCGCCGTACGCCACCTGCTGGAGCACGGGTACGCGTACGTCGCCTGCATGGGCGGCACCGCCGAGACGCCGTCCGTCGGCGACCCGGTCTCCGACCACGTCGAGGGCTGGAAGCGCGCGATGAAGGAGGCCGGGCTGTCCACCGAGGGCCGGCTCTTCGAGGCGCCGTACAACCGCTACGACGCGTACCGCGTGGGCCTGGAGCTGCTGGCCGGGCCGCAGCGGCCGCCCGCGATCTTCTGCTCCACCGACGACCAGGCGCTCGGCCTGCTGCGGGCGGCCCGCGAGCTGCGCATCGACGTGCCGGGCGAGCTGGCCGTGGCGGGCTTCGACGACATCAAGGAAGCCGCCCTGGCCGACCCGCCGCTGACGACGGTCGCCTCGGACCGGTCGGCGATGGCGCGGGCCGCCGTGGACCTGGTCCTGGACGACGGCCTGCGCGTGGCGGGCTCCCGGCGCGAACGGCTGAAGCTGTTCCCGTCGCAGCTGGTGCTGCGGCAGTCCTGCGGCTGCGCGTAGGGGCGTCGCGCAGGGGCGTCGCGCAGGGGCGTCGTGCAGGGGCGCCCGGCGGGGCGCCGACGGTCGTCCTTACATCGGGCATACGAGGTTCTGCCGGGCTTCTCAGACAGCACTCAGGCCGCTCTCATACGGGGGCGGGAAGCTCATGGACATGACCGAGAGCCTCCGCCACAACGGCGAGTACGAGCACGCGAACCCCTACCAGGGGACCCCTCAGCACGCCTCCTCTCCCGTCAACCCCGCATGGCCGCCCCCGCCGGCACAGCCGCCCGCGCCCCCCACGCAGCCCGAGCAGCCCGAGCAGCCCGAGCAGCCGCACCGGAAGCGGTCGGCCCGGCGCGGCCCCGCCGCCCTGCTCGTGGCCGTGGCGATCGTCGCGGCGGCCGTCGGCGGCGGCACGGCGTACGGCATCCAGGAGCTGACCGGCGGCGACACCGTCGTCGCCGGCTCCACCAGCACCAACGTGGTGCCCTCCAGCCAGAAGGGCACCGTCTCCGGGGTCGCGAAGGCGGTCAGCCCGAGCATCGTCGAGATCAGCGCCACCTCGAACGCCGGATCGTCGACCGGCTCCGGCGTGATCATCACGGACGACGGCGAGATCATCACCAACAACCACGTCGTGTCCGGCGCCTCGTCCGTCAAGGTGCGCACCAGCGACGGCAAGCAGTACACCGCCCAGGTCGTCGGCACCGACAGCAAGAAGGACCTCGCGCTGATCAAGCTGGACGACGCCTCTGGCCTCCAGGCCGCGACCCTCGGCGACTCCGAGGCCCTGAACGTCGGCCAGCAGGTCGTCGCGATCGGCTCCCCCGAGGGCCTGACCGGCACCGTGACCAGCGGCATCGTCTCCGCGCTCGACCGCGACGTGACCGTCTCCACGGACGAGGGCCAGCAGCAACAGCAGCAGCAGCAGCGGCAGGGACAGGGCGGCGGTTGGCCGTTCGAGTTCGGCGGCCAGGAGTTCAACGGCGACACCGGATCGTCCACGACGACGTACAAGGCGATCCAGACCGACGCGTCCCTCAATCCGGGCAACTCCGGCGGCGCGCTGATCGACATGAACGGCAACATCATCGGCATCAACTCCGCGATGTACTCGGCGACCGAGTCCTCCGCGAGCGCGGGCAGCGTGGGCCTCGGCTTCGCCATCCCGGTCAACACGGTGAAGGCCGACCTGCCCGCACTGCGAGCGGGCGCGAACAACTGACCGGGCACGAGCCACTGACCGGGCCGGAGAACGTGCGACGCTGAAGGCGTTGGCAGCCCCCGTACCCACCGCATCCGAGGATTCCCAGACCATGAGCCCCGCAGACGGCGACCGCGACCGTGAGATCCAGCGCATCCTGATCGTCGACGACGAGCCGGCGGTCCGCGAAGCCCTCCAGCGCAGCCTCGCCTTCGAGGGATACGACACCGAGGTCGCCGTCGACGGCGCCGACGCCCTGGAGAAGGCGGCGGCGTACCGGCCCGACCTCGTCGTCCTGGACATCCAGATGCCCCGCATGGACGGCCTGACCGCCGCCCGCCGGATCCGCGGCGCGGGCGACCTGACGCCGATCCTCATGCTGACGGCCCGCGACACGGTCGGCGACCGGGTGACCGGCCTCGACGCCGGCGCCGACGACTACCTGGTCAAGCCCTTCGAGCTGGACGAACTGTTCGCCCGCATCCGCGCGCTGCTGCGCCGCAGCTCCTACGCCCCGGCCGCCCTGGCCACCGCCGAGGACGACGACGTGCTGGCCTTCGCCGACCTGTCCATGGACCTGGCGACGCGCGAGGTACGGCGGGGCGGGCGGCCGGTGGAACTGACCCGCACGGAGTTCACCCTCCTCGAGATGTTCATGGCGCACCCGCGCCAGGTCCTCACCCGCGAGCAGATCCTCAAGGCGGTGTGGGGCTTCGACTTCGAGCCGTCGTCGAACTCCCTCGACGTGTACGTCATGTACCTGCGCCGCAAGACCGAGGCCGGCGGCGAGCCGCGCCTCGTGCACACCGTCCGCGGCGTCGGCTACGTCCTGCGGCAGGGCGGCGCCGAGTGAGAGCCCTCGCCCGCCGGGTCCGGGCGCTGCCCATCCGGGCGCGGCTGTCGCTGCTGGTGGCGGCCGCGGTGGCGTTCGCGGTGGCGGCGGCGGCGATCGCGTGCTGGTTCGTGGTCAAGAGCGTGCTGGTCAGCTCGCTGGACGAGGCCCTGAAGGCGAACCGCATGGACAGGGATCAGGTGAGCCAGTACGTGAACCTGCGCACCGGCCTCTGCGCCCACGACCCGCTCACGCACGAGCAGAACCCCTACGGCTCGTCCGTGCAGCTGGTGGCCCGGCAGAACTCGAACTGCCTCATCATCGGCACGGAGGAGGTGCCGCTCACGGACGCCGACCGCGCCGTGGCCGAGGGATCCTCCACCAGCGCGCTGCACGACGCCACCGGTTCCAACGGCACCCAGTACCGGGTCTTCACCTACACCGTGCCCGACCTCCCGGGCGTCGCGGTGTCCGCCGCGCGACCGCTGAGCGAGGTGAACAGCTCGCTCAGCAACCTCGCGCTGGTGCTCGTCTTCGTCGCGGGCGCCGGTGTCGTGGGCGCGGGCGCCGCCGGCCTCTGGGTGGCCAGGACCGCCCTGCGCCCCGTCGACGAACTGACCCGCGCCGTCGAACACGTCGCCCGCACCGAGGACCTCGCCGTCCGCATCCCCGTCGAGGACGACAGCGACGACGAGATCGCCCGTCTCTCCCGCTCCTTCAACAGCATGACCTCGTCCCTGGCCAGCTCCCGCGACCTGCAGCAGCAGCTCATCGCCGACGCGGGCCACGAGCTGCGTACGCCCCTCACCTCGCTCCGCACCAACATCGAACTCCTCACCCGCAGCGAGGAGACCGGCCGCCCGATCCCGGAGGCCGACCGCAAGGCGCTCCTCGCCTCGGTGAAGGCCCAGATGACGGAACTGGCCGCGCTCATCGGCGACCTCCAGGAACTCTCCCGCCCCGACACCGGCCAGCACGAGGGCCGCACCCGCATCCTCGCGTGGCACGACGTCGTCGAGTCGGCCCTGCGCCGTGCCCGCCTGCGCGGCCCCGAGCTGACGATCAACGCGGACGTCCGGCCCTGGTACGTACGGGCGGAACCGGCCGCCCTGGAACGCGCGGTCGTCAACATCCTGGACAACGCGGTGAAGTTCAGCCCGGACGCCGGCACGGTCGACGTACGCCTCGCCGACGGCGTCCTCACCGTCCGCGACCACGGCCCCGGCATCCCCGCCGAGGAACTCCCTCACGTCTTCGACCGCTTCTGGCGCTCCCCGAGCGCACGCGCCCTGCCCGGCTCGGGCCTCGGCCTGTCCATCGTGGCCCGGACCGTGCAGCAGGCGGGTGGCACGGTGAGCCTGACTCGGGCGGCCGAGGACAGCGGTGGCGGAACGGTGGCGACCGTACGGCTGCCGGGGGCGCCGGTACCGCCGCCGGAGGTGGACGCGGCCGACGGGGGTCAGTGGTAGCCGAGCATGCCGGGAGCGTCGATGCCGACGGTGAGGAAGCCCGGTGGGTAGAGATCCTCCTGCCCGGTCAGGATGATCGACATGCCCCCCGAGTCCAGGTGTGGCGTCGCCACGTAGAGCGCGTGACACGTATCGGAACCACCCCAGCCGTCCCGCACCATCCCGCCGACCGTGATGGCCGCGACCTGGCCGAGCGGATCGACGTGCAGGCCCGGAAGCGCCATCAGCGCGCCTGCGACGTTCGCCTCGCTCTCCTCGGCCTTCATGAGGCACAGCGCCGGGAGGTGCAGCCAGTCACCCGGCGTGTGAGCGACGTTGTCGGCGAGGCGGTGGAGGGCCTCGTGGCCATGGGCGAGCGCCAGGGCCGCGCCCGCGTCGAGAATGATCACGCGGCTTGATCCCCGAGGGCCCGGGTCTTGTCCGCCGCCATCGCGTAGATGTTGGCCAGCACGTTCGGTCCGTTCTCGAACTCCTCGTCGCTGAGTGTGCAGCCCAGCCGTTCACGCAGCACCGTGCGCGTGGCCGCCACCCGCTCCGCGATCTGCTCCGCCGTCGGCTGCTCCGAGGCCAGCTGCTCGACCAGCTGGCCGAGGGTCATGCCTCGCTCCTTGGCGACCTGCGCGAGGTGGTCGCGGGCCTGGCGGGACACCTGAATGGTCGTGTTCTCTGCCATGGCCCCACCATAGTCACCTCACGGCCAGAAGGCCGCCGTCCGCCGCTCCCGCCACCCGAGGGTGCCTACGGCACGCCGTCCGCTTGACCCCTTAGGTCGAGCCCGTCGATTTCGCGTCGCACGCCTGCCTGGTCGATGACCGCGGGGCCGAAGAGCGTGCCTGAGAGCCCGGCCACGATCGTGTGCTCGTCGATCACCGCCTTGAAGGACGTCTCCCGCACTGACGCACGGGACAGGTCGGCACCCTCCAGCCGGGTGCCGGCCAGCGAAGCGCCGTTGAGTCCGGCTCTCCCGGCTCGCGGACGACATCGAGGAGGCCCAGTTGGACTCGGGCGAGCAGGTACTCACGGGTGCCAGGGCGGTGCTGGCCGATCGGAAGGCCGGTGAGCGGGCGGTGCGGTTCGCGTTGACCAGGGCGCCGGAGTCCCTGGAGGACGTACTCCGCGACTCGGTCAGTCGCGGGGAGCGCGTCCAGGCTGGTCCCTGGTGACGGGGCGCAGTCCGGCCAGCAGGACGTCGAGCAGGTGCTCGGCCCGCTGAGGCGCTGTGTCGTCGGTGCGGGTGAGGAGTTGGTAGAGGACGGAGCCGATGAGGGCGTCGGCGACGGCTTCGAGGTCCGCGTCGGCCCTGGCCGACGCGCTCGAAGCCCACCGCGCCCACTACCAGGTCGCGGACCGCGCCGACGGTCCGGACGCTTCACTCGACCTCGACGTCCTCGCCCTGGCCTGCCACGCCCGCCGCCGCGGCTGGGAGATCCGCGTGGAATCCCCCTACCTCCCGCGGGACCTCCTGCGGGCCGCCGAACCCTTCTAGCCGGCCGGACGGCAGAGGTCGGCCCGTGGTGGGGCCGGCGGCACAGGCCGCCTTGCCCTGGTCGCTTGAAAACGAGGACGATTCGGGCCGACTTGTTCACACCCCGCTCATGAGAGCGCACCGTGAACATCACACGCCATTCGTCCTCGTTTCGAAGGGGGTGCACCGCGCCACGGCACGGTGCACTCCCGCGGCCGGTGGCCGGCCGGCTACTGGACGACCGTGATCCGGTCGGCCGCCGGCGGGGCGATCGGGGCGGTCGCCGACGAGTTGGCCGTCAGGTACTGCTCCAGCGCCGTCAGGTCGTCCGCGCCGACGAGTTCGTTCGCGCCCTCGCCCAGCGTGGTGAAGCCGTCGCCGCCGCCCGCGAGGAAGCTGTTCGACGCGACGCGGTAGGTGGCCGTCGGATCGACGGGCGCACCGTTCAGGCAGATGGAGTCCGTGACGACGCGGTCCGCGCCCGTCTTCGTCAGGTCCAGGGTGTAGGTCAGGCCGGAGGAGACCTGGAGGATCTTCGGGGCCGCCTCGTTCGGGCCGCTGACCTGCTCCTTCAGTACCTGGATGAGCT
The DNA here is from genome assembly GCF_027947595.1 of Streptomyces lienomycini. NCBI lineage: Bacteria > Bacillati > Actinomycetota > Actinomycetes > Kitasatosporales > Streptomycetaceae > Streptomyces > Streptomyces lienomycini. The sequence goes on from NZ_CP116257.1 coordinate 7,570,794, forward strand.
GGGCGCCCGTGTAGTCCTTCAGGTTCACCGTGTTGGCGAAGGGCTGGACCGTGAAGCCCTCGGCGTACGTGACGACACCGTCGCCCTCGGCGCCGGAGGCCGTGTAGGTCAGCGGGGCGCGGATGCCGCCCGGGTTCATCAGGGCCAGGTCGGTCTCCGGGTCCTGGGTCCTGCCGTACGCGAGTTGCGCGTCGGCGATCAGGTCGCCGAGCGGGGACTCGGTGCCGTTCCGGTCGATGTCGCCGGAGATGTAGCCGACGGGGCGGTTGCCGATCGGGGCGGCGAGGGTGTTCCACCGGTCGATCAGCCGGGTCATGTCCGGCGCCTTCGGCACGTCACGGGTGACGACGTGGTTCGCCGACTTCACCGACGTACGGGCGATGTCACCCGTGCGGCGGTCGTACGTCAGCGTCGTGTCCGTGTACAGGCGGCCGAAGGACGAGGCCGAGGTGACCATGCGGGGGTTGCCCGCCGGGTCGGGGATCGTGCAGACGTACGCGTTGTGGGTGTGGCCGGTGACCAGCGCGTCGACCTGCGGCGTGACGTTCTCGGCGATGTCGACGATCGGGCCCGAGATGCCGTCGCCCGCGCCCGGGGAGTCGCAGTCGTAGTTGTAGGAGGACGAGGCGGGGAATCCGCCCTCGTGTATGAGGGCGACGATCGACTTCACGCCCTGGCGCCGGAGTTCCTCGGCGTACTTGTTGATCGTCTCGACCTCGTCCTTGAACCGCAGGCCCTTGACGCCCTCGGCCGAGACGATGTTCGGGGTGCCCTCCAGGGTCACGCCGATGAAGCCGACCTTGACGCCGTTCTGCTTCCACACCCAGTAGGGCTTGAGGATCGGCTTCTTCGTCTTCTCGTCGAGGACGTTGGCCGCGAGGTACGGGAAGTCGGCGCCCTTGAACTTCGTGTCGCTGTAGCAGCCCTCGGTGGGGTGGCAGCCGCCGTTCTGGAGGCGGGCCAGTTCCTTGGCGCCCTCGTCGAACTCGTGGTTGCCGACGCTCGTGACGTCCAGGTCGAGCTTGTTCAGCGCCTCGACGGTCGGCTCGTCGTGGAAGAGGCCGGACAGGAGCGGGGAGGCGCCCACCATGTCGCCGCCGGCGGCGGTGACGGAGTAGCGGTTGCCCTTACGGGCCTCGCGCAGGTGGGTGGCCAGGTACTCGATGCCGCCCGCGTCGATCGTCTTCGTCGTGCCGTCCGGCTGGACCTCGGTGACGCGGCCGGAGGAACCGGCGGGCGGCTCCAGGTTGCCGTGCAGGTCGTTGAAGGAGAGGAGCTGGACGTCCTGGTAGCGGCCCTGGCCATGTCCGTGGCCGTGGCCGTGGCCGTGGCCGCCGTGACCGCGGTCGGCTCCGCCCGTGCTCGCCGACGCCGGCAGCGCCGCCGCGGCGAGCGCCCCGGCGGTGACGACGGTGGCGGCCGCGACGAGCAGACGGCTCGTACGACGTCTGCGGCGCGGCTCGTGCGGCTGTGCTGTGGTGGCTGACATGCGCCCCCCTGTGGGTGTGCGTGGCGCGAGCCGCTGAGGAGACGGCTCGTCGGCGCAGCAGCCTAGAGTCAACGCGCGTAGCGCGACAGGGGCTTCCGGGTTACAGCCTGGTTTAACTTCCCCCGCGCATTCATCCCCGTCCTGGTCCCCGTCCTGGTCCCCGTCCGCTGCCGCCGCTTTGCCGGGTCCGCCCTTTACGCTCGTATCCATGACCAGCGACGACACTGTGCGGCCCGGCCGCCCCCGCTCGATCGAGACCCTTGCCGAACTGGCCCCGGAGCAGACCGACGCCGTCCTCGCCCTGCTCACCGAGGCGGCCCGGAACGACGGGCAGCATGCCGTGTCCGAGCAGGGCAGGCTGCACCTGCGCGGGCCCGCGCGGGAGGGCATCGCGCATCTCCTGCTCACCGTCGAGGGCGGTGAACTCGTCGGCTACGCGCAGTTGGAGGGCACCGACCCGGTCGAGCCGCCGGCCGCCGAAATGGTCGTGCACCCCTCGCACCGGGGCCAGGGGCACGGACGGGCACTGGGCTCGGCGCTGCTCGCCGCCTCCGGCAAGCGGCTGCGGGTCTGGGCACACGGCGGCCACTCCGCCGCCCGGCATCTCGCGCAGGTCCTCGGGCTGGCCCTCTTCCGCGAACTGCGTCAGATGCGGCGCCCGTTGGCCGACCTGGACCTGCCGGAACCGCGGCTGCCGGAGGGCGTGAGCGTACGCGCCTTCGTGCCCGGCCAGGACGACGCGGCCTGGCTGTCCGTGAACGCGGCCGCCTTCGCCCACCACCCCGAGCAGGGCTCGCTCACCCAGCGCGACCTCGACGACCGCAAGGCCGAGCCGTGGTTCGACCCGGCGGGCTTCTTCCTCGCCGAGCGCGACGGCGAGCTGATCGGCTTCCACTGGACCAAGGAGCACGCCGAGGAGGGGCTGGGCGAGGTCTACGTCCTCGGCATCCGCCCCGACACCCAGGGCGGCGGCCTGGGCAAGGCCCTGACCACGATCGGCCTGCGGCACCTGGAGGGACGGGGGCTGCCCACGGCGATGCTGTACGTCGACGCGGACAACAAGGCCGCGGTGTCCGTCTACGAGCGCCTCGGATTCGTCACCCACGAGACGGACCTCATGTACCGCACGGAGACCTGAGCCCTCTCCGCCGAAGCCGCGGAGGCAGGGGGCAGGGGGGACGGGGGGACGGGGGCGGGCGCGGGCACGCGCGGGTCCCGGCGCTTCAGCGACCGGTCCTGCGGCCCAACGGCTCCGGCCCGCACACCGCGCCCACCACGGCCACCGCCACCGCCAGCACCGCCCACCGGTCGTGCGCGACGGGCCAGCGCGGATCGTCGGCCTGGACGAACAGCGCCCACCCCTCCGGTGCGAGGAGGGGGGCGAGCACGGCTATGAGCAGCAGGGACGCGGCGACGAACGGCCCCGGACGCGTCTCGTCCGTCAGCCGTACCGCCAGGGCGGCGGAGGCGAACGCCAGGGCGGCCACCGCCACCGCCTCCAGGGTCGTCGCACCGACCGGGGGCCGGGACGCCGAGGGGGTCAGGAGCAGTACGGCCGTCCACCACAGCGCGGCGAGCGGCGCGACCAGGGCCAGCCGCAGCGCCTGCCGGACCGGCCGCCGGGTCGGGACGGGCACGGTGAGGTGGCGGGCCGGGTCGTCCAGCAGGAAGGCCAGGCCGAGCGCACCGATCAGGGCGACGCCCCGGAGCAGCAGCAGCGTCTGCCAGGGCGCCGGTTCGGCGCCGGTGGCGAGGGGGGTGCCGGCGACCAGCAGGCCGAGGGCCCCGGCCGCCCCCAGGGCCCGCCACGGAAGCGTGCGCCACACGGGCCCGATCAGGTCCACCGTCATTCCTCGCACGAGTCCGCCTTCTTCGGAGCGGCCACGCCCAGCAGTTCGGCGGCGCGGGCGGTCGTGACGCCCGGCGCGGTCAGTTCGGCCCAGTGCTCCTTCACCCGCGCCCCGGTGCCGGCGGTCGGCTTCTCCAGCAGGCGCCGTACGACGTCGGTCTGGCCCTCCGTCATGGACAGCGGGTCGGTGGGCGACAGGACGATCGCCGCCCCCTTCACACTGTCGTCGAGGCGGACCCGGCGCAGGGCGTCCATCGGGTCGTCCTGCCAGCTCAGGGAGAGCCACATGACGGTGACCATCCGCCCGTCGCAGATCTCGCTGCCCGCCGCCTCCGTGCCCGCGACGAGGACGGCGGCGACGGCACTGGAGAACTCGGGGACCCGGTTGCCGCCCCAGGCGGTGCCCACGGTCACCCGGTGGGCGTCGGTCAGTGCGGGGATCGCGGCGTCCGTCCCCGGCCCGTACCGGGCGTCGATCCGCTGGCGCACTTCGAGCGGCCGCTGGTGCGCGGAGCCGCCGGCCAGGGACTGGACGTGGTCCACGACTGCGGCCCAGGCGCCGGTGCGCGGCCCCCACTCGGGGAAGGCGCAGTACGTCGACCGGCCGTGTTCGGCGCAGGTCAGCTCGGGGCGCACCGAGGCACGCTCACGGGCCGCGGTCAGCTCCGGCGAGGCGGTCGCGCCCTCGGCCTGGAGGATTCCGCCGGTCACCGCCGCGGCGAGGCTCAGGGCGAGGCCCGCCCGGACGGCCGCGCCGCGCCCGCCGGCGACGGCCGTCGCGAGGAAGGCCACGCACAGGGCCGCCCCCGCCAGGTACAGGGCGTGCCAGGCGGCAGGGCGCCCGAGCAGGTCGGAGGGCAGGGTGTCGGGGCCGGTGACGGAGACGACCGGTGCCAGCCAGGACAACCCGCTCGCCTCGCTCGGCGCGGTACCGAGGACGAAGGCGAACAGCAGCAGGACCACCAGCAGCGGCGCGGCGAACGCCGACCGTGTCAGCCGGCCGAGCAGCACCCCGAGCGCCCCGAACGCCAGCACCGTCAGCGGCCCCACGGCCAGCTCGGCCGGTGAACCGTGCCCGATCGCTCCCGGCTTGAGCGCCTCCCAGGTGAACTGCCCGGCCACGCACACGGCGGTGAGCAGGGCGGCCGGTACGACGGACAGCGCGTGGGCCGCCGCACGGTGCCAGGGCTGGAGGGCCAGCACCGAGAAGTGGGGTTCGGTGCCGTACCGCTCGGAGCGTACGACCGCGCGGGCGGCGCAGAGCAGGACGGCCAGGCCGACGAGCATCGGCATGGACTGGGTGGCGCGGTCGGCGTCCTGGAGGGCTGGGTTGCCGTCCGAGGAGTCCCGGGTGCGCCAGACGATCCACGCGACGTACGCCACGAAGGCGATGACGACGGGGATGCTCAGCAGCAGCCGGCGGGCTTCGAACCGGGCCAGGGCGAGCACGGCCCGCGTCCGGCGTTCCCGGAGCGGCGCCCGTACGGGCAGGGCCTCCTCCACCAGTGCGGCGCTCACGCCGCCACCTCCGTGTCCGCGTCGTCGAGGACGAGCAGGTAGCCGTCCTCCAGGGTGGGTTCGGCGGGCTCGGCACCGGGGGGCGGGTCGCCGACGTTACGGAAGGAGCCGGTGCCGGTGCGCCATCCGGCTCTGGCGCCGGGGTCCTTCTCCTTGCTGCTCCACACCCGGCCGGCTGCCCGCGCCGTCAGCTCGGCCGGGGTCCCGTCGAACCGCACCGCCCCGGCCGCCATGACGATCACCCGGTGGCAGAGCATCGCCACGTCCTCGGTCTGGTGGGTGGACAGCAGCACGGTCCGTCCCTCCCCCGCCCCGGCGATCAGCTCCCTGAACCGCATCCGCTGCTCGGGGTCGAGACCGACGGTCGGCTCGTCGAGCACCAGGAACCCCGGGTCGCCGACCAGCGCGGCGGCCAGCGCGACCCGCTGCCGCATGCCTCCGGACAGCTTCTTGATCCGGCGCCCGCGCACGTCCCCGAGGTCGACCTCCTCCAGGACGCGCCGCACCTCGCGGTGCCGCTCCCGACGGTCCGCCAGCTCCTTCAGGATCCCGACGTAGTCGACGAACTCGAAGGCGGTGAAGTCGGGGTGGAAGCCGGGCGCCTGCGGCAGGTACCCGAGCCGCCGCCGCACCTCCTGCCGGCCGCGCGAGGTCCTGGGGTCGTGCCCGAGCACGCTGAACTCCCCCCGGTCGGCGGGCACGGCGGTGGCGAGCACGCGCAGCAGCGTGGTCTTCCCGGCGCCGTTGGGCCCGAGCAGCCCGGTGACGCCCTGGGCCAGCTTCAGCGACACGTCGTCGAGGGCGCGGGTGCGTCCGTAGCGGAGGCTGAGCCCGGACGCGGAAACAGTGGGGGTCATACGGAACTCCCGTACGTGAAAGGGGTCAGAGGGAAGGGGCCGGGGGAGGGGCCGGGGGTGGGTGCGGGGGTGGGTGCGGGGGCGGGGCTCACACGGTGCCGCGCGCGGAGACGTCGAACCGGTCGCGGAACAGGAACAGCAGCCCGGCGCCCACCGCCGCCACGAGCATGGACACGCCCTGTCCGGCCGCGGTGAACGGCGCCAGCACGCCGTCCTCGGACGTGCGGGCGGCGTCCGCGGCGAGCAGCACGGCGGCCCAGGCGCCCACGAGCACGGACGGCGCGATCACCGGACCGAGCCGGGGCGTCAGCACGAGCCCGGTCGCGGTGAGAGCGAGCCCGGGCAGCAGCCAGGCCAGGGCGGCCGGCCCGTACCCCGGCAGGGCGAGGCTTGCCAGTCCGCCCACACCGAGCGCCACGACGAGCACGGCGACCGTACGGATCATCAGCAGCCGGAAGCCGTGCATCGGCGAGACGACGGCCATCTCGTACGTGGGGTCCAGCGCGGGCCCGTAGGCGAGCGCCACCGAGACCAGCGGCAGCAGGGGCGCGCAGGCCAGGAACAGGACGGGCCGGCCGGCGGCTCCGGCCGAGACGGCCACGAGGAAGGTGACCAGCAGCACGGCGGCGAGCGCGCCGAACCAGGACCGGCGCAGTATGGGGGTAGCCGCGAGGAGCCGCGCGGTGCCGTCGCCCGCGCCGCACCGCACCAGGAGCCTCTCGAACCGGCCCGGACGGGGCACGTCCAGCTCGGCGTCGAGCCGCTCCCAGCCCGCGTCCAGCGCGGCGGTGTCGCTCACCTCGGCGAGGACACCGCGGCAGGTGTCGCAGGAGGTCAGATGGGCGTCGGCGGACCAGAGTGCGGGTGCCGCCAGCTCCCCCCGGGCGTAGGCCCGCAGGTCTTCCTCGTCCACGTGCCAGGTGTCCCGGCGACGGCTGTCCTCGTTTCTCATGCCAGCGCCTCCCGCAGCTGTCGGCGGGCACGCATCGCCCGCGTCTTGACCGTGCCCGGCGGGATGCCGAGCAGGACGGCCGCCTCACGGGTGGTCAGCCCGTCCACGACGGTGGCCTGGAGCACCGCGCGCAGCTCCGGCGACAGCCGTATGAGCGCACCGGCGAGATCACCGTGCTCGACCCCGGCGAGGACGCGCTCCTCCGCCGAGACCTCGTCCCGGTGGCGCAGCCGCGCCAGCGCCTGCCGCAGCCGCCCGCGCGCACCGTCGCCGCGCAGCCCGTCGATCAGCCGCCGCGACCCGATCCGCCACAGCCACCCGGCCACGTCGCCCTCCTCCCGGTACCGCGCGCTGCCGCGCCACACCGCGAGGAAGGTCTCCTGCACCACGTCGTCGACCATGGGGGCGTCGGCGCAGCGGCTGCGCATGCGGGCGGTCAGCCACGGGGCGTACCGGCGGTACAGCTCCTCGAAGGCACGCCGGTCGGCATCCGCCGCGACGGCCCGCAGCAGCTCCCCGTCGCTTCTCGTTTCGCTCACATCTCCTCATCGCACGAGCCCGGCCGACCGGTTCACACGATCTCAGGGAAGTTCGCGGCGACCTTCCGGAGGCCCGCCGCTATCCCGCACGTCATGTCCCCGTAACCGTTGATTCAGACAGCCTTGCGACGCTCACCGAATGAAGCCGACCGAGCCCGAGCCTTCCGTGCCCTCCGACGCGCCTGACACGCGCGTGGCGCGGAAGAATGGGTTCATGAGGCAGCCGAACAGCCAGGCAGAGGTCCAGCACACGCAGCCCTCCGTGGGCTCCATCGCGGCGCACCGCCCGGAGACCGTGGCCGCCGCGGTCTCCGGACTGGAGCCGGACATCGACGCCGACCTCGACGCGTACGAGGAGTCGGAGGAGGAGTCCCAGGACGGCGGCGCCCGGCTCCCCCAGGGGCGTTTCCTGGACCGCGAACGCAGTTGGCTCGCGTTCAACGAACGGGTGCTCGAACTCGCCGAGGACCCGAGCACGCCCCTCCTGGAGCGGGCCAACTTCCTCGCCATCTTCGCCAGCAACCTGGACGAGTTCTTCATGGTCCGCGTCGCCGGTCTCAAGCGCCGGATCGCGACCGGCGTCGCCACCCGCTCCGCCTCGGGCCTCCAGCCCCGCGAGGTCCTGGACATGATCTGGGCCCGCTCCCGCGAACTCATGGCCCGGCACGCCGCCTGCTTCCACGAGGACGTCGCCCCGGCGCTCGCCGAGGAGGGCATCCACCTGGTCCGCTGGAGCGAACTCGCCGAGAAGGAGCAGGCCCGCCTGTTCACCCTCTTCCGGCACCGGATCTTCCCGGTCCTCACCCCCCTCGCGGTCGACCCGGCCCACCCCTTCCCCTATATCTCGGGGCTGTCCCTCAACCTCGCGGTCGTCGTCCGCAACCCGGTCACGGGCCACCGCCACTTCGCCCGCGTCAAGGTCCCGCCGCTGCTCTCCCGCTTCCTGGAGGCCTCCCCGGGCCGCTACGTCCCCATCGAGGACGTGATCGCCGCCCACCTGGAGGAGCTGTTCCCGGGCATGGAGGTCCTGGAGCACCACACCTTCCGCCTCACCCGCAACGAGGACCTGGAGGTGGAGGAGGACGACGCGGAGAACCTCCTCCAGGCCCTGGAGAAGGAGCTGATGCGGCGGCGTCTGGGCCCGCCCGTCCGCCTGGAGGTCGAGGAGTCCGTCGACCGCGAGGTGCTGGACCTCCTGGTGCGCGAGCTGAAGATCGGCGAGGCGGAGGTCTACCCGCTGCCCGGCCCCCTGGACCTCACCGGCCTCTTCCGCATCCACAGCATCGACCGGCCCGAGCTGAAGTACCCGAAGTTCGTCGCGGGCACCCACCGCGACCTGGCCGAGGTGGAGTCCGCGTCCGCGCCGGACATCTTCGCCGCGCTGCGCTCCAAGGACGTCCTGCTCCACCACCCGTACGACTCCTTCTCCACCTCCGTTCAGGCGTTCCTGGAGCAGGCGGCCACCGATCCGGACGTCCTCGCGATCAAGCAGACGCTGTACCGGACGTCCGGCGACTCCCCCATAGTCGACGCGCTCATCGAGGCGGCCGAGGCGGGCAAGCAGGTCCTCGTCCTGGTGGAGATCAAGGCCCGCTTCGACGAGTCCGCCAACATCAAGTGGGCCCGCAAGCTGGAGGAGTCCGGCTGCCACGTCGTGTACGGCCTGGTGGGCCTGAAGACCCACTGCAAGCTCTCCCTGGTCGTACGGCAGGAGGGCGAGACGCTGCGCCGCTACAGCCACGTCGGCACCGGCAACTACCACCCGAAGACGGCCCGCCTCTACGAGGACCTGGGCCTGCTCACCTCGGACCCGCAGGTCGGCGCGGACCTCTCCGACCTGTTCAACCGCCTCTCCGGCTACTCCCGGCGCGAGACCTACCGCCGGCTGCTCGTCGCGCCCAAGTCGCTGCGCGACGGCCTGGTCTCCCGCATCCACAAGGAGATCCAGCACCACCGGGCCGGGCGCCCCGCCTACATCCGCATCAAGGTCAACTCGATGGTCGACGAGGCCGTGGTCGACGCCTGCTACCGCGCGTCCCAGGCGGGCGTGCCGGTCGACGTGTGGGTACGCGGCATCTGCGCGCTGCGCCCGGGAGTGACGGGCCTGTCGGAGAACATCCGGGTCCGTTCCGTCCTCGGCCGCTTCCTGGAGCACTCCCGGGTCTTCTCCTTCGGCAACGGCGGCGAGCCCGAGGTCTGGTTCGGCAGCGCCGACATGATGCACCGCAACCTCGACCGCCGGATCGAGGCCCTGGTCAGGGTCACCGACCCGGCCCACCGGGCGGCCCTGAACCGCCTCCTCGAGAACGGCATGTCCGACACCACCGCCTCCTGGCACCTCGGCCCGGACGGCGACTGGACCCGGCACGCCACCGACGCGGACGGCCAGCCCCTGCGCAACATCCAGGAGATGCTCATAGACGCCCGGAGGCGCCGGCGTGGCACAGCGACACCTTGACCCGACGGACCCCGCGGCGACCACCGGACCGCCGCCACGCGCGCACGCGAACGCGAACACGAACACAGGAGCGCACACGAACGCGAGCACGGGCACGGGCACGCACGCGAACGCGACCACGGGCACGGCCCCCGCGGGCACGGCCCCGGCGGCGGACCCGGGCCCCGGCGCGGGCCCGGGCGCGGGCCCCGGCGCGGGTGCGGACCTTCACGCGGGCGCGCACCCGCGCGCCGGAGTGCACGCGACCACGCGCCCCTCCCGGCCGCCGTGGCCGCCGACCAGGACACCGGCGCGCTGGCGGCCTACCTGCGCGCCCAGGCCACGGAGTTCCTGCGCGCCCTGCGCCGGCACCGCGAGTCGGGTCCGGGGACGAGCACGGCGCCGGGGACGGGACCGGGCACGAACGGCACGTCCGGCCCCGGCCGCCCGGCCGCCGCCGAGGACGACGTGGACGCGGCCCGCGCCCTGCGCCGCGCGGCCCGCCGCATCAGCGGCACCCTGCACACCTTCCAGCCGCTGCTGGATCCCGACTGGGCGGAGGGCATGCGCCCCGAGCTGGCCTGGCTGTCCGGCACGCTGGCGCTGGAACACGCCCACGCGTCCCGCCTGGAACGGCTGCTCCAGGCCCTGCACCGACTGTCCGGCTCGTCGGCGCTCCCGGCCCCGCGACCGCTGGGGCGGGCCTCCGGTGCCGCCACCGTGCCGACCGGTGTGCCCGTCGTCCGCCAGGCGCCCCCGGACCGCGGCAACCTCACGGTGGGCGCGGCCAAGGCGGGCGCACTGCTCGACCGGCAGCTGACCCTGGCCCGCACCCGGGCGCACTCCACGGCCCTCCAGGCACTGGGCAGCAGCCGCTTCCACGCCGTGGCGGACAAGGTCGCCCTGCTCGCCAGCGAGGTCCCCCTGCGCCTCACCGGCCACCCCGGCCGCGCCACCGCCCCCGAGACCGCGCCCTTCGACCTGCGCCCGCTGGCCGCCGCCGCGCACGGGCGCCTCACCGACGCGGTGGCCGCGCTGCCGCTGGTCGCCGCCGGCAGTCCGTACAACGCCCAGGCCCTGGTCCACGGGCTCTCGCCCGACCCGGCCCCGCACCCCCAGGACGCCCCGTGGCACCAGGTCCGCCTGCTGCTGCGCCTGCACCGCTACGCCCTGGAGGCACTGGCCGGCGGGGACGCCGGGAGCGCCGGGAGCGCCGAGGACACGGTGGACGTACGCCTCCTCGCGGCCGGTGAGGCCCTGGACCGCCACCGCGACGCCTCCGAGGCCGCCGCGGCCGCCGCCCAGGCCGCCCGTACGCCGCGCATCGCCCCGGCGACGGCGTACGCGCTCGGCGTGCTCCACGCCGACCAGCGGCATGAGGTGGAGGCGGCGCGGTACGCGTTCCAGCACAGCTGGCGCAAGGAACCGATCAGGCTGCCGTAGGACGACGGGAGGTGTGAGCGAGCCGTGAGCCCCGCAGACGGCGACATGACCGTGCGGGCGGCCGGCTGCGTCCTGTGGCGCCCCGCCCCTCGCCCCGGCCCCACGTCCCCTGGCGGCCTGGAGCTGTGCCTGGTGCACCGGCCGAAGTACGACGACTGGTCGCATCCGAAGGGCAAGCTCGAGCCCGGCGAGGACCCGCTCGCGGGCGCGCTGCGCGAGGTCGCGGAGGAGACGGGGTACGCCGCCGTGCCGGGCGCCGAACTGCCCACCGTGCGCTACCTCGCGAACGGCCGCCCCAAGGAGGTCCGCTACTGGGAGGCGGCGGCCGGCACCGGCGCGTTCGCCCCGTCCGACGAGGTGGACCGCATCCTGTGGCTCACCCCAGAGGAGGCCCGCGCCCGCCTCACCCGGCCCCGCGACCGGACCCTCGTCGACGCACTGCTCACCACGCGTCGCCCCGGAGGGCCCGGCGAACCCTGCGAGGCCGGAGAACCCGGCGGCCCCGGAGAACCCGGCCGGCCCGGTCCCGGCGAGCCCGGCGATCCCGGAGAACCCGACGGCCCCGGCTGACCCGCGCTCCCACAACGCCCGGTCCCGGAAAGCCCGGTCCCGGCGAGCCCAGCGATCCCGGAGAACCCGACGGCCCCGGCTGACCCGCGCTCCCACAACGCCCGGTCCCGGAAGGCCCGGCCCCGTCAAGCCCTGCGGTCCGGGCAAGCCCGGCGAGCACGGACCGCCCGGCGAGCACGGCCGGCCAGGCGAGCACGGGGGCCAGGCGGCTCCGGAAAGCCCGGACCCAGCGAACCCGGAAAGCCCGCGTGCCCGGAAGGCCCAGCGGTCACAGCGAACCCGGCGGCCCCGGCGGCCCAGATGAGCCCGGGAGCCCCGGAAACCCGGTCACGGCGACCCGGCGAACCCGTCGGTCCGGGCCGCCCCGTAGGTCCCGGCGGCCTCGGAAACCCGGCAGCCCCGACGAGCCCACCGCTCCGGAACCACTCCGTGTCCTCGACGTAAGCGTTCCGTGACCTCACCGCACCGTCCTCAGGGGTTCACCCGGCGTTCATTTACGCCCTTCGGCGCCTTCATCTCATCTGCCTAATTTCGGCCTTACCACTCCTCGCACGCCGCCGCTTTCAGGACGGCGGCTCCTGGAAGGAACTCCCTCAAGTGAAGCTTCAGCGCATGAACCGGCGGGCCCTCGCTCTCGGTGCTCTCGCCGTCTCCGGCGCCCTGGCCCTCACGGCGTGCGGCTCCGACGACACCGGCGACAACAGCAACGGCAACAACGCCAGCACCGCCGCCAACAGCAACATCAAGTGCGACGACGCCAAGGGCCAGCTCCAGGCCTCCGGCTCCTCCGCCCAGAAGAACGCGATCGACGCCTGGGTCAAGCAATACGTCGCGGCCTGCAAGGGCGTGCAGATCAACTACAACCCGACCGGCTCCGGCGCGGGCATCACCGCGTTCACGCAGGGCCAGACCGCGTTCGCCGGTTCGGACTCCGCGCTGAAGCCCGACGAGATCGAGGCCTCGAAGAAGGTCTGCAAGGACGGCCAGGCCATCGACCTGCCGATGGTGGGCGGCCCGATCGCGGTCGGCTTCAACGTCCCGGGTGTCGACACCCTCGTCCTGGACGCCCCGACGATGGCCAAGATCTTCGACAGCAAGATCACCAACTGGAACGACGAGGCGATCAAGAAGCTCAACCCCGACGCCAAGCTGCCCGACCTCAAGATCCAGGCGTCCCACCGCTCGGACGAGTCCGGCACCACGGACAACTTCACCAAGTACCTGAAGGCCGCCGCGCCCGACGACTGGAAGTACGAGGGCGGCAAGTCCTGGGAGGCCAAGGGCGGCCAGTCCGCGCAGGGCTCCTCCGGCCTGGCCGGCCTGGTGAAGCAGACCCCCGGTGCCATCTCGTACTTCGAGCTGTCCTACGCCAAGGACGGCATCAAGACCGTCGACGTCAAGACCGCGGCCGCCGAGCCGGTCAAGGCCACCGTCGAGAACGCCACCGCCGCCATCGGCGCGGCCAAGGTCGTCGGCACCGGCAAGGACCTCGCCCTGGAGCTGGACTACACCCCGGACGCCGCCGGCGCCTACCCGCTCGTCCTGGTGACGTACGAGATCGCCTGCGACAAGGGCAACAAGGCGGACACCCTGCCCGCCACCAAGTCCTTCCTGAACTACATGGCCTCGGAGGACGGTCAGGGCCTGCTGGCGGAGGCCGGCTACGCCCCGATGCCCACCGAGATCATCACCAAGGTCCGCGAGACCGTCTCGGGCCTGAGCTGACCCGAGTGCGGTCCGGTCCCCCCGCCCAGGGGTGACGACGGCGTCCCCCGCCCAGGGGTGACCGCCAGCGTCCCCGCAGGAGGACCGGACCGCACCGTCCGGTGCACCGCCGCCAGGGGCCCCCGACCGGGGCCCCGCCCGAGCCGTCGGCCACGACGGCTCCGCAGACCGGAGAACCCGATGGACATCACCACGGACACCCAGAAGCCAGCACCCTCACCCGCCCCCCAGCCGCCCGCGACCGGGGAGAAGCGCGCCCCCCGCGGCGTCAGCCGCCCCGGCGACCGGATATTCGTCGGGCTCTCCCGCGGTTCCGGCATCCTCGTGCTGGTCATCATGGCCGCCATCGCGGCCTTCCTCACCTATCGCGCCACCCTCGCCATCAGCGAGGACGAGGCGAACTTCTTCACCAGCTTCGAATGGAACCCGACCGGCTCCCCGCCGGAGTTCGGCATCGCGGTCCTGGCCTACGGCACCGTCGTGTCCTCGGTCATCGCCATGGCGATCGCCGTCCCGGTCTCGGTCGGCATCGCGCTGTTCATCACGCACTACGCGCCGCGCAAGCTGGGCGGACTGATCGGCTACGTGATCGACCTGCTCGCCGCCGTGCCCTCGATCGTCTACGGCCTGTGGGGCGCGCTCGTCCTCGTGCCGCACCTGAACGGACTCTACGGCTGGCTCGACGAATACCTCGGCTGGACCGGGATCTTCGAGTGGAACGGCGGCGCCGGACGCTCGCTGCTCACCGTGGGCATCCTGCTGGCGATCATGATCCTGCCGATCATCACCAACGTCAGCCGTGAGGTCTTCCGGCAGGTCCCGCGCATGCACGAGGAGGCCGCCCTGGCCCTCGGCGCCACGCGCTGGGAGGTCATCCGGATGTCGGTGCTGCCCTTCGGCCGCTCCGGCGTCATCTCCGCCTCGATGCTCGGCCTCGGGCGCGCGCTCGGCGAGACGATGGCCGTGGCGATGGTCCTCTCCCCGACCTTCGACATCACCGCCAGCCTGCTCGACCCGGGCGGCGGCACCTTCGCCCAGAACATCGCGAGCAAGTTCAACGAGGCCACCCAGATGGGCCGCGACGCCCTGATCGCCTCCGGTCTGGTCCTGTTCGTCATCACCCTGCTGGTCAACGGCGGCGCCCGCATGATCATCGCCCGCCGCAAGGAGTACTCGGGGGCCAACGCATGAGCAACGCAACCCTGACCCCCGCCCCCAAGAACCGCAGCTCCCTGCGCGCCGCCACCCTGCCCAAGTGGTTCCCCTGGGCGGTCGCGGCCGGCTCGGTCCTCCTCGGCCTCGGCATCAGTGCCGCCGCCGGGCTGAACAGCAGCATCCAGTGGGCCCTGATCGCCGCGGTCCTCTTCGTCGCCGGTTCGTACGGCATCTCGGCGCGCGTCGAGGGCGGCCGGCAGGCCAAGGACCGGGTCGCGACCAGCCTGGTCTGGGTCGCCTTCCTGCTGGCCCTGATCCCGCTCATCTCCCTGATCTGGGAGACCGTGAAGCAGGGCGTGAAGGTCCTCGACGGCTACTTCCTGACCCACTCGATGGGCGTGGTCGGCGACAGCGAACCCGGCGGCGGCATCTACCACGCCCTCCTCGGCACCCTGGAGCAGGTCGGCCTCGCCACCCTGTTCTCCGTGCCGATCGGCGTGCTCACCGCGATCTACCTGGTCGAGTACGGGCGCGGCAGGCTCGCCAAGTCCGTCACCTTCTTCGTGGACGTCATGACGGGCATCCCGTCGATCGTCGCGGGCCTGTTCGTGCTCAGCCTGTGGGTGCTGATCCTGGACATGGGCCCGTCCGGCGTGGCCGGCTCGTTCGCCCTGTGCATCCTGATGATCCCGGTGGTCGTCCGCTCCACCGAGGAGATGCTCAAGCTCGTCCCGAACGAGCTGCGCGAGGCGTCCCTGGCGCTGGGCGTGCCGAAGTGGCGCACGATCCTCAAGGTGGTCCTGCCGACCTCGATCGGCGGCATCGTCACCGGCGTCATGCTGGCCGTCGCCCGCATCACCGGCGAGACGGCCCCCGTACTGCTGCTGGTGTGGGGCACCGACTTCATCAACGCGAATCCGTTCCAGGACCCGCAGGAGTCGCTGCCGATGTACATCTACCTGCAGTACGGCGCGGGCTCCGACGCGGCCTACGACCGTGCCTGGGCGGCGGCCCTGACGCTGATCGCCTTCATCATGATCCTCAACCTCGCGGCCCGCGGCATCGCCCGCTGGAAGGCCCCGAAGACCGGTCGCTGACGCGACCCGCAGAAGCACCGTCCGCGACCGGACCCCGAAAGAAGCAGTGATACCCATGGCCAAGCGCATAGATGTCAGCGGCCTCAACGCCTACTACAGCTCCTTCCTGGCCATCGAGGACATCTCGATGACCGTCGAACCCCGCTCCGTGACGGCCTTCATCGGCCCCTCCGGCTGCGGCAAGTCCACCTTCCTGCGCACGCTCAACCGCATGCACGAGGTCACGCCCGGCGGCCGCGTCGACGGCAAGGTGATGCTGGACGACGAGAACCTCTACGGCGCCGGCATCGACCCGGTGGCCGTGCGCCGCGAGGTCGGCATGGTCTTCCAGCGCCCGAACCCGTTCCCCACGATGTCGGTGTACGACAACGTGGCGGCGGGCCTGCGCCTGAACGGCAAGTACAAGAAGTCCCAGCTGGACAACGTCGTCGAGAAGTCGCTGCGGGGCGCCAACCTCTGGAACGAGGTCAAGGACCGCCTGAACAAGCCGGGCTCCGGTCTCTCCGGCGGTCAGCAGCAGCGCCTGTGCATCGCGCGGGCGATCGCGGTCGAGCCGAACGTCCTGCTCATGGACGAGCCCTGCTCCGCCCTGGACCCGATCTCCACCCTGGCGATCGAGGACCTGATCGGCGAGCTGAAGGAGCGCTTCACGATCGTCATCGTGACGCACAACATGCAGCAGGCGGCGCGCGTCTCGGACCGTACGGCGTTCTTCAACCTGGCGGCGGTCGGCCAGCCCGGCAAGCTGATCGAGATCGACGAGACGGAGCGCATCTTCTCCAACCCGTCGGTCCAGGCCACGGAGGACTACATCTCCGGCCGCTTCGGCTAGAGACCTCTCGATCCCCTCGCGGTGCTGCATGGCGGTGCCACCGCGAGGAGCACAAGGGCCCGCCCCCGAGTCCGGGGGCGGGCCCATCGCCGTACGGGGGGGGCGGCTACAGGAACGCCAGGTTCACGATCCAGAACGACACGGCGGCCACCACCGCGGCGGCCGGCATCGTGATGAACCAGCCCATGATGATGTTCTTGGCGACACCCCACCGCACGGCGTTCACCCGCTTCGTCGCCCCCACGCCCATGATCGCCGAGGTGATCACGTGCGTGGTGGAGATCGGCGCGTGGAAAATGAACGCCGACCCGAACATGATCGACGCGCCCGTCGTCTCCGCGGCGAACCCCTGCGGCGGATCCAGCTCGATGATCTTGCGTCCCAGCGTCCGCATGATCCGCCAGCCGCCCGCGTACGTGCCGAGCGACAGCATCAGCGCGCAGGCGAGCTTCACCCACACCGGGATGGGGTCGCCGTAGTCCTCGACGTCGGCGATGACCAGCGCCATCACCACGATGCCCATCGTCTTCTGCGCGTCCTGCAGACCGTGGCCCAGCGCCATGCCCGCCGCGGACACCGTCTGCGCGATACGGAATCCGCGCTTCGCCTTGTGCGGGTTGGCCCGCCGGAAGATCCACATGATCGCGGTCATCACCAGGTAACCGGCGAGCAGACCGATCACCGGCGACACGAACATGGGGATGACGATCTTGTCGAGGACTCCGTGCCAGTACACGGTCGTGCTCCCGGCCAGCGCCGCGCCCACCATGCCGCCGAACAGGGCGTGCGAGGACGAGGAGGGCAGCCCGAAGTACCAGGTGATGAGGTTCCAGACGATGGCGCCGACGAGTGCCGCGAAGAGGATCCCCATCCCCTTCGAGCCCTCGGGGGTCTGGATCACCCCCTCACTGACGGTCTTGGCGACCCCGGACCCCATGAACGCGCCGGCCAGGTTCATGACCGCGGCCATGGCGAGCGCCGCGCGGGGGGTGAGCGCGCGCGTCGACACGGAGGTGGCGATCGCGTTGGCCGAATCGTGGAATCCGTTGGTGTACGTGAAGAAGAGCGCGACCCCGATGGTCACGACCAGAGCGAAGGTGTCCATGAAGAGGTCAGGACTCCTTGACCGCGATGGTCTCCACCGTGTTGGCCACGTGCTCGAAGGCGTCGGCCGCCTCTTCCAGAACGTCCACGATCTGCTTCAGCTTCAGCACCTCGATGGCCTCGTACTTGCCGTTGAAGAGGTGGGCGAGCAGCTTGCGGTGGACCTGGTCGGCCTGGTTCTCCAGCCGGTTGACCTCGATCCAGTACTCGGTGAGGTTGTCCATGGTGCGCAGGTTCGGCATCGCCTCGGCCGTCAGCTCGGCGGCCCGCGACAGCACCTCGATCTGCTGGTCGACGCCCTTCGGCAGCTCCTCGACGTTGTAGAGGACGACCAGGTCGACGGCCTCCTCCATGAAGTCCATGATGTCGTCGAGGGAGGAGGCGAGGTTGTAGATGTCCTCGCGGTCGAAGGGCGTGATGAACGAGGAGTTCAGCTGGTGGAAGATCGCGTGCGTGGCGTCGTCACCCGCGTGTTCGGCGGCCCGCATACGCTCTGCGATCTCGGCCCGGGCGGATGCGTCCGCCCCGAGCAGTTCCATCAGGAGCTTGGAGCCCGTGACGATGTTGTCCGCGGAGGCGGCGAACATGTCGTAGAAGCTCGTCTCCCTGGGGGTCAGACGAAAGCGCACGTGGGGTCCTCGGGATGCATCGGTTTCGGTCAGGCTGATGCTAGGCGCATCATCCGGCCACTGCTAACGGGCCTTCCCCAGTGTCGCCCATCAGGCAGAGTGATGAGCAGGGGGGCGACGTCGGCCGCTCTGCCAAGGGCCTCATACCCGGGAAAGTTCGTTACCATATACCCGCCAGGGGTATATGTCCGCTATCCCCCCGAATTCCCGCCCGAACCCGCTCGACGCCCCCGGCCCCCGCCCCACCCAACCCCGACAACCAGGAGGACGCGATGACGACCACCGAGGCCGGCGCAGGTGCGCCCTCCCCCATCGTGGAGCAGGTCGAGACGGACGGCACGGACGTCGTGACCGACCACGACCGCGGTGTGCACGGGTACCACGAGCAGAAGGGCGAGCACCTCAAGCGCCTGCGCCGCATCGAGGGCCAGATCCGCGGCCTGCAGCGGATGGTCGACGAGGACGTCTACTGCATCGACATACTGACCCAGGTCTCCGCCTCCACGAAGGCCCTGCAGTCGTTCGCACTGCAACTCCTGGAGGAGCACCTGCGCCACTGCGTCGCCGACGCGGCCCTCAAGGGCGGCACCGAGATCGACGCGAAGGTGGAAGAGGCGACGAAGGCCATCGGCCGCCTACTGCGCACGTGAGCGCTCCTCGGCCACGCGCAGCACCTTGTCGATGCTCTCCAGGCTGAGCCGCTCCCGGGCGGCCGACGCCGCGATGATCAGTTCGCCGCACAGCTCGATCTCGGCGAGGGCCACGTGGTCCTGAACCGCCGTACCGCCGACCGGAGCCACACGCGTCACCTCGTCTCTGCCGTCACCGGCTTCCTAGAGTAGGGAGCGGCCTACACACCGCGCATGGCACGGAAGGGCTAGTTCTTGCCGTCCGCCGCCCCGCCGGAGCCGGCGCCCTCGCCCGGCCCGCCCGCCTCTCCCTGCCCGCCGGCCTCGCCCGCCTCGCCGGGCTCCTCGGCGATCCGGCCGGCGTAGATGTCCTGCTCCTCGGGCAGCCGTACGCGGACGGCGGCGCCGAAATCGTAGAGCAACGTCGTCGACGCGACGTCCACGGTGCCGTTCTCCTGCCCGTGGGAGAAGCTGAAGCGGTGCCGGACCTTGCGGATACGGCCCTCGTCGTCGAGGTAGACGTCGAACGGGACCTCGGCGGTGGCGAACCCCTCGGCCGCCGCGGCCAGTGCCTTCCTGTTCCCGCCCGAGGCGTCCCGAGCCGCCCGCGCGAGGTCGGCGGTCCCCCGGTAGTGGCGCACCGCGGTCCCCGCCAGCTCCGTGCGCCCCACGAACGTGGCCGTCCGCGTGCCCCGCAGCACCTCGGCGGCGGCGAACGGATCCGTCGCCCCGCCGGTCACCAGGTTCCCGTCGGACAGCGACTCGGTCTCCACCCGCACCCACTTGTCGTCGGGGACACCGGCCCCCCGGTTCTTCATGAACAGGGCGCCCGGTGCGAGCAGTTCGGTGATCGGCCGGTGCTCGCTCGACCCCGCCGGGTCCTGGGGCAGCCGGACCTTCAACTGCCCGAGCCGCTCCTCGAAGTCGTACACGCCCTCGCCCCGGATGGTCACCCGCGTCCCGCCGCTGGCCATCTCCATCGCGGTACGCGTCTTGGCGCTGCCGGCGGCCACCAGCCGGTCGGCGGCCCGGTGCAGCACGGCGACCGGATCACCGCCGCCGCCCGCGCCCCCGACGGAGGCCCCCTGCGCGGAGCACCCGGCGCCGGCCAGACACACGCAGACCACGCCCGCGGCGACGGCGAGGCCATCGCCGGTCCTCCCGCCCCGTCGCCCGCCTCGCCGCTCCCTCGCCCGCCCGACCATCGTCACCCGCTGTCCCACGCCGTCTCGCCCGTTGCACCCCTGCCGTCCCGGTTAACGAGGGGCGGGTTGCCCCGGTAACGTTGTGGGCGTGGCGCAGCAGGACGGTCTCGAAGCCCCCGGGGACGCCCCGGAACACCTCACGACAACGGTCGAGCAAGGACCCTTCTGCCTGGCCCGCTGCACCTGCGGCTGGCGAGGCCCGGCCCGCAGGGCCAGAAGCCAGGCCCGCACGGACGCGGCGTCGCACCCACCCGCGTAACCCCCGGCGCCGGCCGCCGCCCCCCACTCCGAACGCCGGGGCACGCCGCGCACCCGACGCGCCGAGGCACCCGTCCGGCGCACCCTCGGGAACCCTCGCCCCCACACCCCCGTCTACTTCCACGACCCCCCACGGGACGCGGAGGCGACATGCACCGACGCACATTCCTCACCCGCACCACAGCCGTCGCGGCCCTGGCGGCCACCACGGCCGCCTGCACCGACGCGGGCACCGGCGGCGACGGCACCACCGCCGGCAAGAACCCCGCCCCCGCCACGACCACCCCCCGCGGAACCCGCACCGCGACCTCAGCGACCTCCGCGAGCGCCCCCACCAGCGCCCCCACCAGCGCGCCCGCCACCTGGGCCGCCCTCGCCAAGTCGCTGGACGGTTCCCTGCTCCGCCCCGGCGACCACGCCTGGCAGGCGGCCCATCAGCTCTACAACACCCGCTTCGACACCCTCGAACCCGCTGCCGTCGCCTACGTCGCCCACCCCGACGACATCCGCACCTCCCTCTCCTACGCCCGCGCCCACCGCAT
This sequence comes from Streptomyces lienomycini, assembly GCF_027947595.1. NCBI lineage: Bacteria > Bacillati > Actinomycetota > Actinomycetes > Kitasatosporales > Streptomycetaceae > Streptomyces > Streptomyces lienomycini. The sequence goes on from NZ_CP116257.1 coordinate 7,591,624, forward strand.
CCCCGTGGCGATCCGCAACGGCGGCCACTCCTACGCCGGATGGTCCTCGGGCAACGGCCGTCTGATCATCGACGTGTCCCCGCTCAACCGCGTCCGGGCGTCCTCCGGCGAAGCGGTCGTCGGCGCCGGCGCCAAACTGATCGACGTCTACCGCGCCCTCGCCGCCAAGGGCGTGACCGTACCGGCCGGTTCCTGCCCCACCGTCGGCATCTCCGGCCTCACCCTCGGCGGCGGACACGGCGTCGTCTCCCGCGCCTACGGCCTGACCTGCGACAGCCTCACCCAGGCCACCCTGATCACGGCGGACGGCAGGGAGCTGACCGCCGACTCCACCGATCACAAGGACCTCTTCTGGGCCCTGCGCGGCGCGGGCAACGCCAACTTCGGCGTCGTCACGGAGTTCCACTTCCGCACCCGCCCCGCGCCCCGGGCGGTGTCGGCGTACCTGACCTGGCCCTGGCGCAGGGCGGCCGCCGTGGTGCGTGCCTGGCAGGAGTGGGGTCCGGACCAGCCCGACGAGATCTGGTCCTCCCTGCACCTGGCCGCCGCCCCCGGCCGCGGGCCCGGCGTCTCGGTCGCCGCGTTCTCCCTCGGCACCTACGGCGAACTGCAGAACGCCGTCGACCGCCTCGCCGGACGCGTCGGCGCCTCCGCGAGCCACGTGTCCCTCAAGCGCCGTACGTACGAGGAGGCGATGGAGGTGTACGCGGGCTGCTCCTCCTTCTCGACCGACGCCCGCTGCCACCTCCCCGGCTCCGCCCCCGGCCACTCACCGCAGGGATCGCTCGGCCGTGAGACGTACGCGGCGCGCTCGGACTTCTTCGACCGCTCGATCCCGCCGGACGGCGTCAGGACGCTGCTGTCCCGGCTCACGGCGGTGCGCGGCGGCTCCGGCAGCATCGCGTTCACGGCACTCGGCGGTGCGGTGAACCGCGTCTCGCCGACGGCCACCGCGTTCGTGCACCGGCACTCCCGGATGCTGGCCCAGTACCTCGCGTCGTGGCGTCCGGGGACGAGCGGGGAGGCCGCCCAGTCGTGGCTGAATTCCGCCTACGGCGCGATGCGGCCGTACGCCTCGGGCGCGGCCTACCAGAACTACGCGGACCCCGCCCTGACGGACTGGCGGACGGCCTACTACGCGGACGCGGCCCCGCGCCTGGCGCGTCTGAAGCACCAGTACGACCCGGACCGCGTCTTCGCCTACCCGCAGGCGCTGTAGCAGCCGGCCACGGCAACCTGCGACAACCCACGACAACCTAGGCGGCGAGATCGCGCTCCCCGGCCGTCTCCGAACTCCCCCTGCGGGCACCGGGGATGACGGCATCGCGCCCGGCGGCACCCTCGCGCCCCCTGGCGTTGACCAGGCGTCCCACCCGGGGCGAGCGCTCGACGGCCCGGGTCAGCGGCGTCAGCAGGGCCATGGCGACCGGCGACAGCAGCAGGGCGACAGCCGTGCCGAGCGCGAACCCGCCGATGACGTCGGTCGGGTAGTGGACGCCCATGTAGACCCGGACGAAGCCGCCGAACAGCGCGAGCACGATCGCGACGATCCCGAACTTCCGGTTGGCGACGAACAGGCCGACGGCCAGGGCCATGCAGAGAGTGGCGTGGTCGCTGACGAAGGAGAAGTCGTCCTTCCCGTCGACGAGCACCTCGAGGCCCTCATGGGACTTGAAGGGTCTGGGCCGCTCGACGAACCCCCGTATCGGCACGTTGACGAGGACCGCCACACCGGCGGCGAGCGGCGCCCACATCAGGGCCGCCACACTCGGGGCCGCGTCCTCTCCGCCCCGGCGCCGCACACCCCACCAGCACCACAGCACCAGCAGCACGATCGCGAACAGCAACCCGTACTCACCGACGAACTCCATGACCCGGTCGAACCAGTGCGGTGCGTCCTTGGCCAGGCCGTTGATGTCGTAGAGCAGCTCGACGTCGGGGTTCGACCCGGATTCGGCGAGTCCAGCCATGGTGCTGCGGCCCCTTCGTCATGTCCTCCGGCGCACCGAGCGCACGCCTCTTCTGCCACCCCCGTGGTCAGCCGTACGTCAACAGGAACGCACGGCCCCCGTTGATACGTTCCACACTCCACTGAATGATCACGCAGACGTTATCGAAGAGAGACACGTCACTGCAGCTCAGGGCAGGGTTTCACGCTGTGTTCAAACCCTGCCATTCACACCGTGGTGGGCAGCGCTTTCGCGCCATCCTCGGTCACCCGGGTGGCCCCGAAGTAGTCGGGCGTGTCGATCGGATCGAACCGGATCACGGCACCCGTCCGCGGCGCGTCGATCATGTATCCACCGCCGACGTAGATCCCCACGTGCCGGATGGCCCGCGAGTTGGTCAGATCGTCGGAGAAGAACACCAGGTCCCCCGGGAGCAACTCGTCCCGCCCGGGATGCGCCCCCGCGTTGTACTGGTCGTTGGCGACGCGGGGCAGCTCGATCCCCACGCTCTCGTACGCCGCCTTGGTCAGCCCCGAACAGTCGAACCGCCCACCCTGCTCGGCGGTTCCGTTGCCACCCCACAGGTACAGCGTCCCGAGCTTCTTCTGCGCGTAGGCGATGGCCCCGGCGGCCTGCTCGGACGGATCGACCCGGGTGGTCGGCGCGGCGAAGCTCTTCGCCAGCGTCGTGATGGTCTTCACGTAGTTCTGGGTCTCCTTGTACGGCGGCACGCCCTGGTACTTGATCACCGCGTAGGCGCCCGCGTTGTAGGAGGCCAGCATGTTCGCCGTCGGGTCGCCGGGCACGTCCTTCACGTACGAGGCGAGGGAGCAGTCGTACGACGCGGCCGACGGGATGGCGTCCTCGGGATCCCACACGTCGCGGTCCCCGTCCCCGTCCCCGTCGATGCCGTGGATGGCCCACGTCCCGGGGATGAACTGCGCTATCCCCTGCGCCGCCGCCGCGCTCTGCGCCTTCGGGTTGAACCCGCTCTCCTGGTAGAGCTGGGCGGCCAGCAGCGCGGGGTTGATGGCGGGACAGCGATTGCCCCACTCCTGCACGAGCGCCTGGTACGCGGCGGGCACGGACCCCTTGGCCAGCTTCTTCCCCTCGCCCCCCGCACCGCCGGCGTTCCCCCCGACGAGGTAGACGCCCACGACGAGCAGCATCACGAACCCCATCCCGAGGGCACCCGCGACCCCGGCACCGACCCACATCTTGCGCATGCCCCAACCATCCCCCACGAGCACGCGGTTCAGTGCCGTTTCCCGGCCATGTCGCGGGGCGCCCCGGACCGCGACCCCTCACTCCGCCCCGGTCCCGGCACCTGACACGGCGTCGGCAACCGCGGTGCCGGCCCGTCCTCTTCCCGGACGACACGAGCTGCGACACGAGTTGCCCCAGCACCGGACGCGGTCCGCGGACGAGCGCGGCACCGCGCGGTGGTCACGTCCACGCCAATCTAAAGCAACTTTCTAGAAAACTGTTCTAACTCGGTCACCCGCCGGGGCAGACTCGTCGCACGCCGTCCGGACCGCCTCCACACCGGGCGCAGCGCCCGGAGTTCCGGGGCGGTCGGCGACGAAGCACTCCCAGGGCCGCCCGTACACCCGCGGCCGGCCCGGCCACTTCGAGGAAGGAACGCCCCGTGAAACCGACTCCCACCCGCCGTGAGTTACCTCCTGCGGCACGCATACGCCTGCTCGCCGTCCTCCTGGCGACCTGCTGCATCGCCCTGGGGCTCATGACGGCCCCGTTCGCGGTCTCCGCGGCACACGCCGCCGACGACGACTGCGCGTCCCCCCTGCACTGCGAGACCATCACCTCCGCCAGTAACGGCCGCAACCTCGACGTACAGAACGGCTCGACCGGCGACGGCGCGTTCGTCGTCACCAACTCGGCGCCCGGCCACCACCAGTCCTGGTCCCTGAACGTCGACACCACGAGCGCCACCTTCACGATCCTCAACGACGCGACCGGCAAGTGCGTCGACCTCGGCTGGCCGGCCCTCAGCCAGCAGACGTGCCGGGGCAAAACGAGCCAGAAGTGGTACTTCCAGCCGGTCGCCGGGTCGCACTCCGTGTTCCTGATCCGCAACGCGAGCGACGACTCGTGCCTCGACCTCACGGCGAACGCCCAGTACGACGACGCGTGGACCGGGACCTCCGCCTGCCACGCCGCGGCCAACCAGCGCTGGACCACGACCTCGGACGCCGCCTGGAACCTGGCCGTGGACCGCGGCGCCCGCCGGTGCCAGCAGGACCCGTCGAGCTGTTCCTGGTCGTTGGCGAGCGAGGCCCCCGCAGCCCCGCTGCCCACGGTCTGCGCCTCCGCGGTCTGGTACAACAACACCGGCTCGCCGGCCACGCAGACGTTCTCCGTGACCGAGACGACCGGCTGGTCCAGCAGCATCACCACGGCTCTCTCGTCGAGCGTCACCGGCGGCGGTGGCGAGCTGACACCCCTCCAGGCCACGGTCGGGACGACTCTGACGTTCAGCAACGTCTGGAACGGTTCGACGACGGTCGGCGACGGCATCCAGGTCGTCGTGCCCGACGGGCACTACGGCTGGGTCACCCTGTCCCTGCTGGCGAGGAAGGTGACCGGTACCTGGACCTTCGATGCCCAGGGCTTCCCCTGGACGGCCGACGACACGGTCACCGTGCCGGTCGACAGCGACCCGGCGGGCGGCGCGACGGTCTACCTGGCCAACACGAGTCCCACGTTCACCTCCTGCGCCTGAACCCCCGGCCGAGTCCCTGACGCCGTTGCCCGCCACCCGCCTTCCCCGGACGTGGCAGGCAACGGCCGACGCCGTGGCGAGCCCCGCCGGGAAGCTCCTTCCGGAGCCGCACCTGCCCGGACCCCAGGACGAACACCCGCCCGGCACCCGTTCAGGTCGCCGTCACTCACGGGAGTGACCCCGCCACCCCGTCCGCATCCGGACCCCGGGCCCCTCGGACCTGACATCCGAACGCATCGTCAGACGTCGCGAACCCTCACGCTCGACGCGGAGACCGGCGCGTTCGATCACGTCACAGAAGGGCCCAACGACGCAACCACGCGACAGGTTGCGCCCCAGCTTCATTGCCCGGCGTAACGTCACGTGATACACAGAGTGACCATACGACTCTTCAGACACCGGTTCACGCCACCCTGACCGGGGCGGGCGCGGACCGGTGGCAAGCTATTCGTACGAAACCTGCCAACCAATGACGCCAAGTCGACATGCGTCGGCGTGATTGTCGGCGACAATGAGGCCTGACCTCTGCATGTCCGCAGAGGGCGCGGAACTACCCAACAGGGGCGGTGACTTACATGCTCTTTGCGGCCGACGAGGGAGACATCAACACCATCATCGGGGGGATCGCTCCGGACTGGGGCCCCTTCGGCAGCCTGGGCAACGAGGCCAAGGTGATGATCGAGGTGGTGATGGCCGTCGCGATTCTGCTCTGCCTCGGTATCGCCATCTGGGGCGCCGCCAAGCAGCGCATCGGCGCGACCGCGCTCCGCGACACCTTCAGCGCGGAGCAGGGCAAGGGCCTCATCATCGCGGGGCTGACGGGCGTGTTCATCATCGGCTCGCTCGGCACGCTCTTCACCATCGTGTACGGGATGGCCGTGTAGCCCGGCACGTGTCCGTTCTTCCCCTCCACACCACCCGCCCGTCGTGCCAACCTGGCTGAGGTTGCGTTTCCCTGATGTCGAGTCATAACACCGCGCCCGAGCGGGAACCAGCACGGCTACCGTCGTACGTACAAGGCCGACCCGACGTCGAGGGGGCGTACGCGGCATGAGTCTCGGAGACGATCACCAGTCCTCCGGCGGTTACGGCGGTGCCGGCCAGACCCGGACCCGGCTGCCGGAGGACGACGGCGGCCCCCGACGCGGCAGCCGCTCCTCCTCCCGGGGCCTGGTCACCGTGGTCGGCGTCGTCGTCCTCCTCATCGCGGCGATCGCCTTCGCGAACCGTGGAGGGGGTGATTCCGCGTCCTCCGACGACGCGGGGTCGGGCAAGCCGAAGACCTCAGCGACGGCACCGTCCGGAACCCGACCGGTACAGGCGGGCTTCGCCCACGACGAGCAGGGGGCACAGAGCGCGGCGGCGAACTACGCGGTCGCCCTGGGATCTGACGGGATGTTCCACAAGGCGAAGCGTGACCCGATCCTGCAGGCCATCATCGTTCCCGACAGAGTGGCGAACTTCGAGGCCACTCTGGACAAGGCATACAGCCCGAAGTTCAACAAGGCTGTCGGCTTGAACGAGGACGGCTCGACGCCGAAGGGCTACACCTTCGTCTCTCGCACAAGCCCGATCGGAACCAAGGTCACCGAGAGGTCGACCGACAACACGACCGTCGAGGTCTGGTGCAGCGGCCTTCTCGGGCTCGCGGGTCAGAACTCCACGGCCCCGGTCACAAGCAGCTGGTTCACCATCACCATGCAGCTTAAGTGGGTCAACGACGACTGGAAGATCGTGACGCACTCGCAGAAGGACGGCCCAGCGCCGATCCCTGGCGATGACAAGGCATCCAGCGCGGATGAGATGGCCAAGGCCGTCCAGGAGTACGGAGGGTTCACGTATGCCCGCTAATCGCCGCGTACTCGAACTGACCGGCGTCTTCGCAGCCGTACAGACTGCCGCGGTCCTCTTCGCCACCCGCGCCTTCTCTGCCCCTTCTCCGTCGCCGTCGCCGAGCAACGACCCCTGCGATCTGATCCACGGCCCCGCCAAGGACTACTGCGAACGAGGCGAAGGCGGCGCGGCCCGGCGCAGTGGGGGGACCTCCGACACGCTCCCCTCCTCGCTCGACCCCCTCTCCTCCCTCGCCAAGGGCTGCGCCGACGCCGCCGCCTGGACCGTCGACACGCTCAGCGACGCAGTCAAAAGCACCGCAGAGGTCGACTTCACCAACGACACGTTCCTCAAGCAGTACGCCGTGGTCTTCGCGGCCTCCGCGTTCCTGACCCTGGTCCTCTGGCTGCTGGCGGTAGCCAAGCGTGCCGTGCGCGGCGTGCCGCTCACCACCGCGCTCTCCGAGGCCGTCGGGTTCCTCTGGCTCACCGTCCTGGCGTCGGCCTTCACGCCGCTGATCCTGTACACGGTCGTCTCCGCCACCGACGCCGTGAGCGACGTCCTGGCCAAGGGGACCGGGGACCAGACGGACACGTTCTTCGGGACGTTCTCCCAGGCGCTGAAGCAGGGCAACGACATCGGCGGCGGCCCGATCATGCTGATCCTGGTGTCGTTCGTGTCGATCATCGCCGCGGGCGTCCTCTACCTGGAGCTGTATCTGCGGGCCGTCCTGCTCTACGTCGGCGCCCTGCTCGGCGTCGTCGTCTACGCCGGCCTGGTGGACAAGAACCTGTGGGGCCACGTCCGCCGCTGGGCGGGCATCATGATCGCGGTGATCATGGTGAAGCCCGTGATCGTCATCGTGCTGGGCCTCGCGGGCGCGCTGACCACGGAGGAGGGTCCCGACTCCGTCGCCGCCATCGTCTCCGGCCTCGCCATCATCCTGCTCGCGATCTTCGCGTCCGCGATGATCTACCGCTTCGTCCCCGGCTTCGGCGACGAGATCGCCAACGGCCGCAACAACCGGATCATGCAGGGCGCCGAGGGCAAGGCCGCGGCCGTGATCAGCTCGCCGGCCAACCTCGTCGCCCAGGGCATCAGAACCCACAGCGCCCGCAACAACGGCGACGGCGGCGGTCAGTCCACGTCCTCCGCCGCGGCCCGCCCCTCGAACCCCGCCTCCGGGGGAGTCGCCGCGCACAGCTCGCGCCCCTCGAGCGGCGGCGGCGGAAATGTCCCCTCCGCCGCACCCGCACCGCGCTCCGGCAGCCCGGTGAACACGCCCCACGCAAGCAACACCCGCAACACTGGCAACAGCAAGAGCACAGGAGGTGACGGGCGTTGACGACCGAGTCCCACGTGTCCCATGCGGTCACGCCCCGCCGTACGTATCTGATCGGCCGCGCCCGGCCGAACGCGATCGTCGGCCGCAACCGGGAGACCGGCGAGATCGCGCTGATCGTCGCGGGCGCGTTCCTCGGCATGATGTGCGGGCTCCTCGTCCCCGTCCTGACCCTGCGCATCGTGCTGCTCGCCGGCTTCCCGATGCTCGCGCTGGCGGCGGTCTACGTGCCGTACAACCACCGGACGTTCTACCGGTGGTTCGAGATCAACCGCAGCTACAAGCGCACCCTCCGCAGAGGCACCACCTACCGCTCCGGTGCCATCGAGGCCGGTACGCGGATCGACGGCCGGGAGATCGAGGTCGGCCCGCCGCCCGGCATCGGACGCATCTCCTGGCTGGCGGCGCCCTTCGGTCCTGACGAGATCGCCGTACTGCTGCACGCGGACCGCAAGACCGTGACGGCCGCGATCGAGATCGAGGGGCCGGGCGTCGGCCTGCGCGACTCCGAGGACCAGGAAGCCCTAGTCGACCGCTTCGGCACCCTGCTCAAGCACGTGGCCAACGGCGACGGCTTCGTCACCCGCATCCAGATGCTCGCCCGCACCCTCCCGGCCGACCCCGACGCGCACGCCAAGGACGTCGCCCAGCGCGGCGACGACCGGGCGCTGCCGTGGCTGCAGCAGTCGTACGACCAGCTCCAGTCGATGGTGTCCACCAGCAGTGAGCAGCACCGCGCCTACCTGATCGCCTGCATGCACTACAACCGCGACCTGGCCGCCGAGGCGCACGCCATGGCCCGCGCCGCCCGGCCGCAGGGCGGACGCAAGCTGGACCGCGACGCCGGGCTCGCGGTCGTCATGGCGCGCGAGCTGACCGACATCTGCTCCCGCCTCCAGGAAGCCGACATCCGCGTCCGCCAGCCGCTGGGCCAGGGCCGGCTCGCCTCCCTGGTCCACGCCATGTACGACCCGGACCACCCGATCGACCACATCCAGGCGATGACCAAGCGCAACGCCTGGCCGGCCGAGCTGGACGCCATGGAGCCCACCTACCTCCAGGCGAAGACCCGCGAGTCCTCCACCCGCGCCCCCTGGTGCCACGCCACGGCCTGGGTCAAGGAGTGGCCGATGACTCCGGTCGGCGTGAACTTCCTCGCGCCGCTCCTGGTCCACACGCCCGACGTCATCCGTACCGTCGCCGTCACGATGGACCTCGAGCCCACCGAGATCGCCATCGAACGCATGTTGACCGAGAAGACGAACGACGACGCCGAGGCGTCCCGCGCCGCCAAGATGAACCGCACGGTGGACCCCCGCGACATCGCCGCCCACGGCCGTCTCGACCAGCGCGGCGAGGACCTCGCGAGCGGCGCGGCCGGCGTCAACCTGGTCGGCTACATCACCGTCTCCTCCCGCACTCCCGAGGCCCTGGCCCGCGACAAGCGGACGATAAGGGCGTCGGCGGGCAAGTCGTACCTGAAACTGGAGTGGTGCGACCGTGAGCACCATCGCGCCTTCGTGAACACTCTTCCGTTCGCCACCGGCATCCGAAGGTAGGGGCTGAGCCTGATGCGGGACCCGCTGTCCGTCCTCACCGACGCCTTCACGTCCTTCCTGTTCGGGAAGGTGGAGACGACCCGCCTCCCCGTCCGCACGTCCACCGGCCAGGCCCAGGCCGTCTACCTGCCGACGGCCGCCCCGGGCCTCGGCGACTCCGGCGTGATCATCGGCCGCGAGGTGTACTCCGGCAAGGGCTACATCTACGACCCCTTCCAGCTCTACGGCCAGCAGCTCCCCGCCCCGCACTGGCTGGTGCTCGGCGAGTCGGGCAACGGCAAGTCGGCGCTCGAGAAGACGTACGTCCTGCGCCAGCTGCGCTTCCGCGACCGCCAGGTCGTCGTCCTGGACGCCCAGGGCGAGGACGGCGTCGGCGAGTGGAACCTCATCGCCGAGGAGCTGGGCATAACCCCCATCCGCCTCGACCCGATGGCCGCACTGGACCACGGCATCCGCCTCAACCCCCTCGACCCGGCGATCACGACGACGGGCCAGCTGGCGCTGCTCCGCACGATCATCGAGGTCGCCATGGGCCACGGCCTGGACGAACGCTCCGGCTTCGCCCTCAAGGTCGCGCACGCCTACGTCAACGAGACCATCGTCGAACGCCAGCCGGTCCTCACCGACATCGTCGAGCGGCTCCGCCACCCCGAGCCGGAGTCCGCTGAGGCGATGAACGTCGCCATAGACGACGTACGGGCCTGGGGTCTGGACGTGGCCCTCGTCCTGGACCGGCTCGTCGACGGTGACCTGCGCGGCATGTTCGACGGCCCGACGACCGTCGGCATCGACCTCGACGCGCCCCTCATCGTCTTCGACCTCTCCCACATCGACCGCAACTCCATCGCGATGCCCATCCTCATGGCCATCGTCGGTGTCTGGCTGGAGCACACCTGGATCCGGCCGGACCGGAAGAAGCGCATCTTCCTGGTCGAGGAGGCCTGGCACATCATCAACAGCCCGTTCGTGGCGCAGCTGTTCCAGCGGCTGCTGAAGTTCGGGCGCCGGCTGGGCCTGTCGTTCGTGGCGGTGGTGCACCATCTGTCCGACGTCGTCGACGGGGCGGCGGCCAGAGAGGCCGCGGCCATCCTCAAGATGGCCTCCACCCGCACCATCTACGCCCAGAAGGCCGACGAGGCACGGGCCACCGGGCGGGTCCTCGGCCTGCCGCGCTGGGCGGTGGAGATCATCCCCTCCCTCACCCCCGGTATCGCGGTGTGGGACGTCAACGGCAACGTCCAGGTGGTCAAGCACCTGATCACCGAGACCGAACGCCCGCTGGTCTTCACCGACCGCGCGATGACCGAGTCCTCCGCCGACCATCTGACTGACGACGCCCTGCGCGCCGCGGAGCTGGAGGCCGAGGAGCGGGCGGCGGCCTTCATGGAACAGCACATCGGCGACTCGTCGGAATCGACGGTGGCGTAGGACGCCGGGAGGGGGCCGGGGGCATGGCAGCCGCGGGAGAGGCCGGACGCGTGAGAGACGGAGAGGCACCGGACGCATGACACCGGACGACCGCCGCGGTCAGCGGCCGGCCCAGGGCGGCATTCCCGACGGCCTGTTGATCGGGATACTGGCCTTCCTCCTCGGCATGACCCTGCTGGTGTGGACGGCGACGGGCCTGTCCGGCCTGTTCGCCCACGGCTCCTGGCCCGCCGGTGTCGGCTTCGGCGGCACTCCGCAGGCCATGCGCCACCTGATCGCCGAGCCCCACGACATCCCGGGCGCCTGGCCGGACAGCCCCGAGACGGCATTCTCCGGGTACGGACTGTTCTGGGGGCTGTTCATCGGCCAGCTGATGGTGCTGGTGGTGCTGGTGGTGTTCGTGATGGGCACGGTGGCACGGTGGCGGGCGGTACGGCAGCGGCGGCGCGAGGAACCGACGCCCACCCCGCGTGAGACGCCACGGGGGACCCCGGTGCCGCCGGAAGCACCGGTCCGCGCGACGCCGGGCCAGGACGTGCCGGTGCACGAGGTACCGGTGCACGAGGTACCGGTGCACGTGGCGCCAGTACAGGAGGCACCAGTACACGAGGCGCCGGCACACGAGGCACCGGTGCACGAGGTGCCCACTCCCCGGGCGCCGCGGCGGAACCCGGCTCCGGAAACCGAGCCCTCAGCCTCTGTGACCACCGACAAACGGGTGAGCGGGTGGGAAACACACCGCACCGAAGGCACGGTGCACTACGGCCCCCGGGACAGCCGCCACTCAACAGCCGTCCAAACCCTGCGGGACGCAGAAGGCGCCGCCCTGGTCATCACCTCCGACCCCGCCCTCTGGTCCGAGACCAAGGACGCCCGCGCCAAACTCGGCCCCACCCACCTCTACGACCCGAACCACCTCTGCGACACCCCCGCCCGCTTCCACTGGTCCCCCACCGCGGGCTGCGAGGACAGGCACACGGCCACCACCCGAGCCGCCGCCCTCCTCACGCCGGTCCGCCCCACCGCCCGCATCGACCAGGCGCTCGCCGACACCGCCGAGCTACTGCTGCGCAGCTACCTGCACGCCGCCGCCATCGACGGCCGCACCGTCCGCCACGTGCACCGCTGGTCCCAGGGCCTCCAGGTCCAGGACGCCGTACGCATCCTGCGCACCCACCCCAAAGCGGCCCCCGGTTCCGCGGGCGAGCTCGAAGGATCCCTCACCGCCCACCCCGAGCGCCGGGACATGGCCCAGCAGCTGACCGCACGGGCCCTCGCCGCGCTGTCCACGGTCAATATCCGCGAGGCGTGCACTCCCAACCGAACTGATGCCCTCGCCTTGGATTCCTTCGTCCACGAACAGGGCACCCTTTACGTGGTGGGTGAATCAATCGAGGATCCCCGCACGAGCCCGGGCGCGATGCCGCTGCTGACGGCGCTCGTCTCCAGCGTGGTCGAGCGCGGCCGGCGCATGGCCGAACGGTCATCCTCCGGTCGCCTCGACCCACCAATGACGCTCGTCCTGGACGACGTCGCGGCCGTGGCCCCGCTCCCCCAGCTCCCCGAGCTGCTGGCCGGCGGCACGGATCTGGGCATGCCGACCCTGGCGCTGCTCCGCTCCCGCGAACAGGGCAGGACCCGCTGGCCCCACGACGAACTCCCGGTCTGACACGACCCCGGCCGTGCCGGTTCGGCGCTAGCGTTCGAGGACGTACTCCACCTCGTGGTCGCCGGGCCCGCCCACCAACGGCACCGTCCTCCCGCTCGGCGCGAACCCGGCCTTGCGGTAGGCGCCCTGCGCCCGCCCGTTGTCCGGATGCACGATGAGCCGCATCCGCGTCACACCGTTCGCCCGGGCCCACTCGAGCCCGGCGTCGAACAGTGCCTTGGTCAGCCCGCTCCCCCGCCACTCGGACCGTACGAACACCCCGACGACGTGTCCCTGCCGCCGTTCCACCGGGAACCCGGCCCAGTCCGTCGTCCCGGCCTCCTCCATCAGCACCGTCAGCGTGCCGAGCCACAGCCCGCCGGGCCCCTCGGCGACGATCTGCCGCGCCCCGGAGGCACCCTCGGCGCCACCGGCCGCCCGCTCCTGCCAGAACGCGTCGGGACGCGCGGCGGCGTCGTCGTACGTCTCCAGGTAGGCGAGGTCCGCGACCGGATCCCGCAGCGCACGCAGCCGCAGCTCCTTCACCGCGGGCCACTCGTCGGCGCGTATGGAGCGGATCACGTAGTCACCGGGGACCGAGGCACTCATGCCGGCCACCGTAATACCCGGGTACTACGCCCCTCACCTGATATACGCCCCCCGGAAGGACGCCCGCCGCTCCGGGACCCCCGACCATGGTCGGATGGACCACGTGGACCCCGCGCAGCCCGTCCCGGAACACCGGGCGGCCGAGCCCCTCACCGAGTACGTCCAGCGCGTCAACCGCCGGGTCCGTGCCTTCGACCGCCGCCGTCCCCTCGTCTGGGACCTGCACCTCACCGGCTTCTGGGTCCTGGCCGCCCTGGTCGACGCCTCCGGCGGCTGGCGCAACGTCGCCCACGAACGCGGCGTCCCCGTCGGCCTCGTCGTCGCCCTCAGCCTCGCCCTCTCCGTCCCGCTCCTGTGGCGCCGCAGTCATCCCCGGGTCGCCCTTCTCGTCACGCTGCCCGCCGCGCTGGTGAGCGCCTGGTCGGGCGCCGCGCTCCAGGCGGCCCTGCTCGAGCTGCTCCTCGTCCACCACATCGCCCTGCGCAGGCCGCTGCGCGACCTCTGGTGGGTGGCGGCCCTGGTGACCGTCCCGACCTGTGTCGCGGTCGCCCGCTACGGGGACGGCGCGGGCTCCTGGAACCAGCAGCTCGGCTCGCAGCTCCTCTCCCTCTGCGTGGCCGCCCTCATCGGCGTCACCGTCCGCGCCCGACGCGACCACACCGCGGTCCTCGAGGAGCGCGCCCGGCGCCTGGAAACCGAACGGGACCAGCAGGTCCGGCTCGCCGCCGCCGCGGAACGCGCGCGCATAGCGCGGGAGATGCACGACATCATCGGTCACAACCTCTCCGTCATCACCGGCCTCGCCGACGGCGGCCGGTACGCCGCCGCGAAGTCCCCCGACCGCGCCACCCAGGCCCTCGACGCCATCAGCACCACCAGTCGCCAGGCCCTCGGCGAACTCCGCCGCCTCCTGGACGTCCTGCGCGACGACGACCCGGACGGCACCCGCGCGGCTCCCGAACTGGCCCCGCAGCCCGCCCTCACCGATCTGGACCACCTGCTCGAAGGCGTCCGGAAGGCCGGCCTGCCCGTCCGCACGACTGTCCAGGGCGACGCCGCGCTCCCCGAGGGTCGTCAACTCACCCTCTACCGGGTCATCCAGGAAGCCCTCACCAACACCCTCAAGCACGCCGGCCCCGACGCCACCGCCCACATCGACCTCTCCTACGAGGCGGGCGGCGCCGTCACCCTTACCGTCACCGACACGGGCCGTGGGACACCGCTGCCGTCCCCCGCCCTGTCCGGCGGCCGCGGTGTGCCGGGGATGCGTGAGCGAACCTCCCTGTACGGGGGCACACTTGAGGCCGGCCCGCGTCCGGCCCCCGAGCAGGGCTGGCGCGTTCACCTGCACCTACCGGAGGAATCCCCGCAGTGACCACCGTCCTCATAGCCGACGACCATTCCCTCCAGCGCCTCGGCTTCCGGATGCTCCTGGAGAGCCAGGACGACATGACGGTCGTGGGCGAGGCCACCAACGGTGCCGAAGCCACCCGGATGACGGCCGAGCTCCGTCCCGACGTCGTCCTCATGGACGTCCGCATGCCCGGCCTGGACGGCATCGAGGCGACCCGCCGTATCGTCGCGGACGGCGGCCGCACCCGTGTCCTCATCCTCACGACCTTCGACCTCGACGAGTACGCCTACTCCGGTCTCCGCGCGGGTGCCTCCGGCTTCCTCGTCAAGGACGCCCAGCCGGAGGAGCTCCTGTCCGGCATCCGCGCGGTGGCCACGGGCGACGCGGTCGTCGCCCCGGGCCTGACCCGCCGCCTCCTCGACGCGTACGTCCACCATCTGCCGGCCGCCAGCGCACCGGACCACGCGTCCGGGTCCCCCGATCCGCGCCTGACCCCACTCACCGAACGCGAAACCGAAATCCTGCGCGTCATGGGCCAGGGCTGGACCAACACGGAGATAGCTGAGCGCCTCCACCTCGCCGAGTCCACGGTGAAAACACACGTGGGCCGCATCCTGGCGAAGACGGGCTCGAGGGACCGCGTCCAGGCGGTCATCCTGGCCTATGAAACAAAGCTGGTGGGCTAGAAACCGGGGGTAGAACGCAGAAAACCCCGCACCGTTCCCGGTGCGGGGTCTTCTCGCAATGATTGTTCGGCGGCGTCCTACTCTCCCACAGGGTCCCCCCTGCAGTACCATCGGCGCTGTAAGGCTTAGCTTCCGGGTTCGAAATGTAACCGGGCGTTTCCCCTACGCTATGACCACCGAAACACTATGAAACATACAACCGCACCACGCTGTGGACGTGGGGTTGTTCGTGGTTTCAGAACCAACACAGTGGACGCGAGCAACTGAGGACAAGCCCTCGGCCTATTAGTACCGGTCACCTCCACACCTCACGGTGCTTCCAGATCCGGCCTATCAACCCAGTCGTCTACTGGGAGCCTTAACCCCTCAAGGGGGTGGGAGTCCTCATCTCGAAGCAGGCTTCCCGCTTAGATGCTTTCAGCGGTTATCCCTCCCGAACGTAGCCAACCAGCCATGCCCTTGGCAGGACAACTGGCACACCAGAGGTTCGTCCGTCCCGGTCCTCTCGTACTAGGGACAGCCCTTCTCAAGACTCCTACGCGCACAGCGGATAGGGACCGAACTGTCTCACGACGTTCTAAACCCAGCTCGCGTACCGCTTTAATGGGCGAACAGCCCAACCCTTGGGACCGACTCCAGCCCCAGGATGCGACGAGCCGACATCGAGGTGCCAAACCATCCCGTCGATATGGACTCTTGGGGAAGATCAGCCTGTTATCCCCGGGGTACCTTTTATCCGTTGAGCGACGGCGCTTCCACAAGCCACCGCCGGATCACTAGTCCCGACTTTCGTCCCTGCTCGACCCGTCGGTCTCACAGTCAAGCTCCCTTGTGCACTTACACTCAACACCTGATTGCCAACCAGGCTGAGGGAACCTTTGGGCGCCTCCGTTACTCTTTAGGAGGCAACCGCCCCAGTTAAACTACCCATCAGACACTGTCCCTGATCCGGATCACGGACCCAGGTTAGACATCCAGCACGACCAGACTGGTATTTCAACGACGACTCCACCCACACTGGCGTGCGAGCTTCAAAGTCTCCCAGCTATCCTACACAAGCCGAACCGAACACCAATATCAAACTGTAGTAAAGGTCCCGGGGTCTTTCCGTCCTGCTGCGCGAAACGAGCATCTTTACTCGTAGTGCAATTTCACCGGGCCTATGGTTGAGACAGTCGAGAAGTCGTTACGCCATTCGTGCAGGTCGGAACTTACCCGACAAGGAATTTCGCTACCTTAGGATGGTTATAGTTACCACCGCCGTTTACTGGCGCTTAAGTTCTCAGCTTCGCCACACCGAAATGTGACTAACCGGTCCCCTTAACGTTCCAGCACCGGGCAGGCGTCAGTCCGTATACATCGCCTTACGGCTTCGCACGGACCTGTGTTTTTAGTAAACAGTCGCTTCTCGCTGGTCTCTGCGGCCACCCCCAGCTCAGAGTGTAAAACTCGTCACCAGGTGTGGCCCCCCTTCTCCCGAAGTTACGGGGGCATTTTGCCGAGTTCCTTAACCATAGTTCACCCGAACGCCTCGGTATTCTCTACCTGACCACCTGAGTCGGTTTAGGGTACGGGCCGCCATGAAACTCGCTAGAGGCTTTTCTCGACAGCATAGGATCATCCACTTCACCACAATCGGCTCGGCATCAGGTCTCAGCCACATGTACGACGGATTTACCTATCGCACGGCCTACACCCTTACCCCGGGACAACCACCGCCCGGGATGGACTACCTTCCTGCGTCACCCCATCACTCACCTACTAACCGCTTGGTTCGGCGGCTCCACCACTCCCCTCAACTCCGAAGAGATCAGGGCGGCTTCACGGCCTTAGCATCACGATGCTCGATGTTTGACGCTTCACAGCGGGTACCGGAATATCAACCGGTTATCCATCGACTACGCCTGTCGGCCTCGCCTTAGGTCCCGACTTACCCTGGGCAGATCAGCTTGACCCAGGAACCCTTAGTCAATCGGCGCAAACGTTTCTCACGTTTGTATCGCTACTCATGCCTGCATTCTCACTCGTGAACCGTCCACAACTCGCTTCCGCGGCTGCTTCACCCGGCACACGACGCTCCCCTACCCATCCATACAGGCGTTGGCCCTGTTGTATGAATGACACGACTTCGGCGGTACGCTTGAGCCCCGCTACATTGTCGGCGCGGAATCACTAGACCAGTGAGCTATTACGCACTCTTTCAAGGGTGGCTGCTTCTAAGCCAACCTCCTGGTTGTCTGTGCGACTCCACATCCTTTCCCACTTAGCGTACGCTTAGGGGCCTTAGTCGATGCTCTGGGCTGTTTCCCTCTCGACCATGGAGCTTATCCCCCACAGTCTCACTGCCGCGCTCTCACTTACCGGCATTCGGAGTTTGGCTAAGGTCAGTAACCCGGTAGGGCCCATCGCCTATCCAGTGCTCTACCTCCGGCAAGAAACACACGACGCTGCACCTAAATGCATTTCGGGGAGAACCAGCTATCACGGAGTTTGATTGGCCTTTCACCCCTAACCACAGGTCATCCCCCAGGTTTTCAACCCTGGTGGGTTCGGTCCTCCACGACCTCTTACAGCCGCTTCAACCTGCCCATGGCTAGATCACTCCGCTTCGGGTCTTGAGCGTGCTACTGAAACGCCCTGTTCGGACTCGCTTTCGCTACGGCTTCCCCACCCGGGTTAACCTCGCAACACACCGCAAACTCGCAGGCTCATTCTTCAAAAGGCACGCAGTCACGAGATACGTGCAAGCACGTATCCGACGCTCCCACGGCTTGTAGGCACACGGTTTCAGGTACTATTTCACTCCGCTCCCGCGGTACTTTTCACCATTCCCTCACGGTACTATCCGCTATCGGTCACCAGGGAATATTTAGGCTTAGCGGGTGGTCCCGCCAGATTCACACGGGATTTCTCGGGCCCCGTGCTACTTGGGTGTCTCTCAAACGAGCCGCTAATGTTTCGACTACGGGGTCTTACCCTCTACGCCGGACCTTTCGCATGTCCTTCGCCTACATCAACGGTTTCTGACTCGTCCTGTTGCCGGCAGACAACAGAAGAGAGATCCCACAACCCCGCACACGCAACCCCTGCCGGGTCTCACACGTATACGGTTTGGCCTCATCCGGTTTCGCTCGCCACTACTCCCGGAATCACGGTTGTTTTCTCTTCCTGCGGGTACTGAGATGTTTCACTTCCCCGCGTTCCCTCCACTTGCCCTATGTGTTCAGGCAAGGGTGACAGCCCATGACGACTGCCGGGTTTCCCCATTCGGACACCCCCGGATCACAGCCTGGTTGACGACTCCCCGGGGCCTATCGTGGCCTCCCACGTCCTTCATCGGTTCCTGGTGCCAAGGCATCCACCGTGCGCCCTTAAAAACTTGGCCACAGATGCTCGCGTCCACTGTGCAGTTCTCAAACAACGACCAACCACCCGTCACAACCCGCTTCCGCAGATTTTTACCGGGGCCGGCAACTGAAGGAAGATCATTCCCTCAGACACCCAACAGCGTGCCCGACACGTTCAGTCAAGACCCTGCGTTCCACGCCGAAGCAGTACTAGCAGTCCTCATCCCGATCGTGCCGAATAGTCAACGTTCCACCCATGAGCAACCAGTGCGAGACATTCGCCCGCATACTGGCCTCTGACCAGCCCGAAGACCGGTAAGAAATGCTCCTTAGAAAGGAGGTGATCCAGCCGCACCTTCCGGTACGGCTACCTTGTTACGACTTCGTCCCAATCGCCAGTCCCACCTTCGACAGCTCCCTCCCACAAGGGGTTGGGCCACCGGCTTCGGGTGTTACCGACTTTCGTGACGTGACGGGCGGTGTGTACAAGGCCCGGGAACGTATTCACCGCAGCAATGCTGATCTGCGATTACTAGCGACTCCGACTTCATGGGGTCGAGTTGCAGACCCCAATCCGAACTGAGACCGGCTTTTTGAGATTCGCTCCACCTTGCGGTATCGCAGCTCATTGTACCGGCCATTGTAGCACGTGTGCAGCCCAAGACATAAGGGGCATGATGACTTGACGTCGTCCCCACCTTCCTCCGAGTTGACCCCGGCGGTCTCCCGTGAGTCCCCAACACCCCGAAGGGCTTGCTGGCAACACGGGACAAGGGTTGCGCTCGTTGCGGGACTTAACCCAACATCTCACGACACGAGCTGACGACAGCCATGCACCACCTGTACACCGACCACAAGGGGGGCACCATCTCTGATGCTTTCCGGTGTATGTCAAGCCTTGGTAAGGTTCTTCGCGTTGCGTCGAATTAAGCCACATGCTCCGCCGCTTGTGCGGGCCCCCGTCAATTCCTTTGAGTTTTAGCCTTGCGGCCGTACTCCCCAGGCGGGGCACTTAATGCGTTAGCTGCGGCACGGACAACGTGGAATGTTGCCCACACCTAGTGCCCACCGTTTACGGCGTGGACTACCAGGGTATCTAATCCTGTTCGCTCCCCACGCTTTCGCTCCTCAGCGTCAGTATCGGCCCAGAGATCCGCCTTCGCCACCGGTGTTCCTCCTGATATCTGCGCATTTCACCGCTACACCAGGAATTCCGATCTCCCCTACCGAACTCTAGCCTGCCCGTATCGACTGCAGACCCGGGGTTAAGCCCCGGGCTTTCACAACCGACGTGACAAGCCGCCTACGAGCTCTTTACGCCCAATAATTCCGGACAACGCTTGCGCCCTACGTATTACCGCGGCTGCTGGCACGTAGTTAGCCGGCGCTTCTTCTGCAGGTACCGTCACTTTCGCTTCTTCCCTGCTGAAAGAGGTTTACAACCCGAAGGCCGTCATCCCTCACGCGGCGTCGCTGCATCAGGCTTTCGCCCATTGTGCAATATTCCCCACTGCTGCCTCCCGTAGGAGTCTGGGCCGTGTCTCAGTCCCAGTGTGGCCGGTCGCCCTCTCAGGCCGGCTACCCGTCGTCGCCTTGGTGAGCCATTACCTCACCAACAAGCTGATAGGCCGCGGGCTCATCCTGCACCGCCGGAGCTTTCGAACCTCGCAGATGCCCGCGAGGATCAGTATCCGGTATTAGACCCCGTTTCCAGGGCTTGTCCCAGAGTGCAGGGCAGATTGCCCACGTGTTACTCACCCGTTCGCCACTAATCCCCACCGAAGTGGTTCATCGTTCGACTTGCATGTGTTAAGCACGCCGCCAGCGTTCGTCCTGAGCCAGGATCAAACTCTCCGTGAATGTTTACCCGTGATCGGGTGACACCACGAGAGCGGAACAGTCGGAGGAATAATCCGACCGTTCACAGCGTCCTCGCTGTGTGTTACTTCAAAGGAACCTCGTCCCAGCCGAATGGCCGGAAACGGGGTATCAACATATCTGGCGTTGACTTTTGGCACGCTGTTGAGTTCTCAAGGAACGGACGCTTCCTTTGTACTCACCCTCTCGGGCTTTCCTCCGGGCGCTTCCCTTCGGTCTTGCGTTTCCGACTCTATCAGATCTTTCCGATCCGATTTCCTCGGTGCTTTCCAGGTTCTCGCTTTCGCGTTTCCCTTTCCGGCGGTTCCGACTCTATCAGATCCTTTCGGGCCCTGATTCCCCGTCAGAAGGGGTTGTCTTCTCGGCTGTTGGG
The DNA here is from genome assembly GCF_027947595.1 of Streptomyces lienomycini. Taxonomy (NCBI): domain Bacteria; kingdom Bacillati; phylum Actinomycetota; class Actinomycetes; order Kitasatosporales; family Streptomycetaceae; genus Streptomyces; species Streptomyces lienomycini. The sequence goes on from NZ_CP116257.1 coordinate 7,612,373, forward strand.
CCGTTCCGACGTCTCAAACCTTAGCGGACCCTCTCGGCGATTCCCAATCGGGGTCGATCGGGGCGACGAGACCGAGCGGAATTGAATTCGGACATGCCGAAGACATTCCCACTGGGAGGTCGTGCTGGTGGTTTGGTTGCCGCTGCTGCGGCGGGAGGTGCTGCCGAAGAACCGTTACGGTCCCGTGGCAACCCGAAGAACTTTACGGATCCCGTAGGGGGCTGTCAAGCACGCCTGTCAAGATCTTTAATCCAGGTCGCTGAGCCGACCGCCGGCGTCCGGCTGCGCGTGCTCCACCCTGCGCAGGAGGCGGGTGAGTACCTCGCCGAGCGCGGTGCGGTCGTCGGCGGAGAGGTCCTGGAGCAGGTCCTCCTCGAAGACCGTGGCGAGGCGCATCGCCTCCAGCCACTTCTCGCGCCCGTCCGCGGTGATCGCCACGATGACGCGGACCCGGTTGTTCTCGTCGCGCTCCCGGGTGACCAGCCCCTCCGTCACCATGCGGTCGATGCGGTGGGTCATCGCGGCGGGGGTGAGGCCGAGGCGCTTGGCCAGGTCGCCGGGGCCGAGGCGGTAGGGGGCACCGGAGAGGACGAGGGCCTTGAGCACCTCCCAGTCCGTGTTGCTGATGCCCAGCTCGGCGGTCTGCCGCCCGTACGCGACGTTCATACGGCGGTTGAGACGGGAGAGCGCCGAGACGATCTTCTCGACCTGGGGGTCGAGGTCCTGGAACTCGCGCTGGTAGGCGGCGATCTGCTCTTCGAGTGTCGGCTCGCCGGCGCCGGAGGTGTCGCCCATGGCCGCAGTATGGCACGCAGCTCCTTTGCTTTGAAGTCCTTCGCTATGTACTCTTTACCTTCGAACTTTAGCTTCTAAGTCTTCAGCCTTCAGCTCTGACGGCTGCAGCGATCGATCCCGAGAGATCAAGAGAGGGTGAACGTGACCAGGGCAATGGGCGCGGCGATGCGCCGGATCCACGTGGGCAACGCACTCAGCGCGTTCGGACTCGGCTTCACGGTCCCCTACCTGTACGTCTATGTGGCGCAGGTACGGGGACTGGGTTCTGTCACGGCGGGCCTCGTGCTCGCCGTCTTCGCCGTGGCCGCGCTGACCGTGCTGCCGTTCGCCGGACGGGCCATCGTCCGGCGCGGACCGCTGCCGGTACTGCTGCTCGCCCTGGTCACCGCCGCGCTCGGCGCCATGAGTCTCGGACTGTCCGCCTCGGCGGGCACGGTGCTGTTCTCCGCCGCCGCACTGGGCGCGGGGCAGGCCGTGATGCAGCCGGCGCTCGCGACGATGATCGTGGACTGCTCCACGACCGAGACCCGGTCGCGGGCGTTCGCCATGCAGTTCTTCCTGCAGAACCTGGGGCTCGGCGTCGGCGGGCTCATCGGTGGTCACCTGGTCGACACCACGAGCCCCTCGTCCTTCACGCTGCTGTTCGCCATCGAGGCGGCGATGTTCCTCGTGCTGGTCGCCGTCATGGCGACGGTGCGGGCGCCGCGCGCGCCACGGATCGAGGAGGCGCCGGGGCAGACCGGCGGCGGAAGCTGGAAGCAGCTGCTCGGCAACCGGGCCATGGTGCAGCTGTGCGTGCTGGGCTTCGTGCTGTTCTTCGCCTGCTACGGGCAGTTCGAGTCGGGCCTGAGCGCGTACGGCGTTGAGGCGGCCGGGATCTCCACGTCCGCGCTGGGGACCGCGCTGGCCGCGAACACCCTGGTGATCGTGGTCGCGCAGTTCGCGGTGCTGAAGTTCGTGGAGCGGCGCAAGCGCTCGCGCGTCATCGCGGCCGTGGGGCTGATCTGGGCCGTGGCGTGGGCCGTGGCCGGGTACGCCGGGCTCGGGCACGGCAGCCAGACGATGGCGACGGCCGCGTTCATCTCGACGTACGCGCTGTTCGGGCTGGGTGAGTCGATGCTGTCGCCGACGCTGGCGCCGTTGGTGGCCGATCTGGCGCCGACGGGTCTCGCCGGGCAGTACAACTCGGCCTTCGCCCTGGTGAAGCAGCTCGCGCTGGCCATCGGTCCCGCGGTGGGCGGGCCGCTGGGGGCCTCGCTGCACGGGCCGTACATCGTGGCGTTCCTGCTGTTCTCGCTGGGCATCACGGTGCTGGCGGTACGCCTGGGGCGGCAGCTCACCGACGTACAGAACCAGCCGTCGCTCGCCAGGAGTCGGGTGATCACGCAGGGCGGGGCGCCGGCCGACGCGGTGGCGGTCGCGGAGGCGTGAGACGGGCCGGGGCAGGGGCGGGGGTCTCCCGCCCTCCCCGGCTCACGGCTTCTGCAGGACGAACTCGCACCACACGGCCTTCCCGCCGCCGGGCGTGCGCCGGGAGCCCCAGTTGGAGGCGATCGTCGCGACGATGGCGATGCCCCGGCCGGACTCGTCGCCCGGCTCGGCGCGGCGGCGTCTGGGCAGGTGGTCGTCGCCGTCGGTCACCTCGATGATCAGGCGGCGGTCGGTACGGCGCAGCCGCAGCCGCATCGGGGGCGTGCCGTGCTGGAGGGAGTTGGCGACGAGTTCGCTGGTGGCCAGGACGCCCAGGTCGTGCAGGTCGGTGGGGAAGCGCCAGCTGGTGAGGACGCCGGAGGCGAAGGCACGCGCGCGTGGGGCCGCTTCCACGCCGCCGAGCAGTTCCAGGGCGGCGTTGCGGAACCGCTCGGCCTCGGCACCCTTGCGCGCGGGGTGCTGGAGGACGAGGACGGCGACGTCGTCGTCGTGGTCCGGGGTGACGCCCGCCGAGCGGACCAGGCGGTCGCAGATCACCTGGGGGCTGCCGGTGGCGCCGGACAGGGCGCGCTCCAGGGCGGCGATGCCCTCGTCGAGGTCCTCGTCGCGGCGTTCGACCAGGCCGTCGGTGTAGAGGACGGCCGTGGAACCGGGGGGCAGGCCGATCGAGCCGGAGGCGTGGATCCAGCCGCCGGTGCCGAGCGGGGGGCCGGTGGGTTCGTCGGCGCGACCCACCGTGCCGTTCTCGTCGCGGACCAGGATGGGGAGGTGGCCGGCGGACGCGTAGACCAGCCGGCCCTCGTTGGGGTCGTGGATGGCGTAGACGCAGGTGGCGATCTGGTTGGCGTCGATCTCGGTGGCGAGGCCGTCGAGGAGCTGGAGCACCTCGTGCGGGGGCAGGTCGAGGCGCGCGTAGGCCCTGACCGCCGTCCGGAGCTGGCCCATGACGGCCGCCGCGCGGACGCCTCGGCCCATGACGTCGCCGATGACCAGGGCGGTGCGGCCGCCGCCGAGGGTGATCACGTCGTACCAGTCGCCGCCGACCGCGGCCTCGGTGCCGCCGGGGTGGTAGGTGGCGGCGACGCGCAGGTCGTCGGGTTCCTCCAGCTCCTGCGGGAGCAGGGAGCGCTGGAGGGTGACGGCGGTCTCGCGCTGGCTGCGTTCGCTCGCGCGCAGGCGGCCCGCGGCCTCGGCGTGGTCGGTGACGTCGGTGGCGAAGACGAGGACGCCGCGGTCGTCGCCGTTGTGGCCCTCGGTGACCGGGGTGCAGGTGAAGGTGTAGGAGCGGCCGTCCGGGCCCTTGCGGGACTTGAGGGTGCGGGGCCGGCCGCTGCGCTGGACCTGGTCCAGGAGCGGGAAGAGGCCCGGCTCGTCCAGTTCGGGGAGTGCCTCGCGGGCCCGGGCGCCGAGGTCGCGCGTGCCGAAGGCGGCGACATAGGCGTCGTTGACGTAGGCGAGGCGGTGTTCGGGGCCGTGGACGAGGGCGACGAGGGCCGGGACGCGGTCGAGGACGTCGCGCACGGGCAGTTCGTCGACGCTGGGGACCGGGGGGACGGGCGGGGCCTCGTCGGTCAGCTGCTCGGCGCGGGCGGCGGGTACGGAGCTGTCTCCCCGTCGGTCCGGGGAGACCGGCGTGTCGGTCGGCGCCGCGGTGCGACGCTGTGTTCCGGGGAGTCGGGCGCTCCAGCGCGTGAAGTTCACGAATCCTTGCCTCGTGTCGTTGTCGGCGGCCGGGGACCGGGACGGGCCGGGGGCGGCCCGGGCCCCGGGGGCCGCGCTGGGGCGAGCGGCGGCACGCCCGCGGTGATGGACCAGTCTGGCAGGGTGCCCGCCTGGCCGACATCCGTCAGACGCCCCAGTGACCGGAGGAGTTCCTGAGTCCGGTCAGGACGACCCCTTCGGGTTGCGCGGTGGCTCCTGAGAAGGCTTTCCACCGGCCGCGAGTTCGAACTCCGCCCGCGGATGTTCGAGTGAGCCCAGGGAGACGATCTCCCGTTTGAAGAGTCCGGCGATCACCCATTCGGCCAGCACGCGCGCCTTGCGGTTGACGGTGGGGACCCGGCTGAGGTGGTAGGCGCGGTGCATGAACCACGCGGGGTAGCCCTTCAGCTTGCGCCCGTAGACCTGCGCGACCCCCTTGTGGAAGCCGAGGGAGGCGACCGAACCGGCGTACTTGTGCGCGTACGTGTCGAGGGGCTCGCCGCGCAGGGCGTGGGTGACGTTGTCGCCGAGGACCCTGGCCTGTCGGACGGCGTGCTGGGCGTTGGGGGCGCATTCCCGGCCCGGCTCGCGCGCGGTGACGTCGGGGACGGCGGCGGCGTCTCCGGCCGCCCACGCGTGCGTGGTGCCGTCGATCGACAGGTGGGCGGTGCAGGTGAGCCGGCCGCGGTCGTTGAGGGGCAGGTCGGTGGCGACGAGGAGCGGGTGCGGTTTGACGCCGGCCGTCCAGACGACCGTACGGGTGGGGAAGCGGGAGCCGTCGCTGAGGACGGCGACGCGGTCGGCGCAGGACTCCAGGCGGGTCTCCAGGCGTACGTCGATGTTGCGGCGGCGCAGCTCGGTGACCGTGTAGCGGCCCAGTTCCTCGCCGACCTCGGGCAGGATGCGGCCCGACGCCTCGACGAGGATCCACTTCATGTCCTCGGCGGTGACGTTGTGGTAGTACCGCGCGGCGTAGCGGGCCATGTCCTCCAGTTCGCCGAGGGCCTCGACGCCCGCGTAGCCGCCGCCGACGAAGACGAAGGTGAGGGCGGCGTCGCGGATGGCGGGATCGCGGGTGGAGGAGGCGATGTCCAGCTGTTCGAGGACGTGGTTGCGCAGGCCGATGGCCTCCTCGACGGTCTTGAAGCCGACACCGTGGTCGGCGAGGCCGGGGACGGGCAGGGTGCGCGAGACGGAGCCGGGCGCGAGGACGAGTTCGTCGTACGCCACCCTGCGGGCGCCCGTCTTCTCCTCGTCCGTCGCGAGGGTGGTGATGGTGGCGGTGCGGGTCGTGTGGTCGATGGTCCGCGCCTCACCGACGACGACGTCGCACCGGTCGAGGACGCGACGCAGGGGTACGACGACATGCCGCGGGGAGATGGAGCCGGCCGCCGCCTCGGGGAGGAACGGTTGATACGTCATATAGGGGTCGGGGGTGACGACCGTGATCTCCGCCTCGCCCCGTCGGAGTTCGCCCTTGAGGTTCCGCTGCAGCCGCAGGGCCGTGTACATCCCGACGTAGCCACCGCCGACAACGAGAATGCGCGCACGTTCCTTCACCATCCCATGACGCACCCGGCGCTTCCGTTTGTCCACAGGCCCGGCAATTTGTGTGACCGGAGATCGCGAAGTCGCCGCGACGGCCCGGTCCCCGTGGGGCGGCGTGCTTACGCAGGTTAGCGGGGGTGGGTGGGGGTGCGGCGGGCGGCATGTCCGGGTCTTGTGCGGTCCGTGCTCCGACCGGGCGGTGCTCCGTACGGAACGTGCCTCTTCTGAATTGACCCCCGCTCAACTATGTTCTATCCGACGGGGTGTAGGGGGATGCGCTCATCGGTCCGCGACGGGCGGGCCGCAGAACCGGGCGTGTTCCACGCACTCCGGCTTTCGATGGCGGGGAGAGTCTCCGGGGGGAGACGTCATTACCGGGGGATTTCTATGCATGTTCAGGACTCTCATTGGTCGTCCGCGTCGGCTGTCGCGCCCGGTGGCGCGATGAGTGCGGCGACGGGCGGCGGACGCGGTGACGCGGCTCGGAGCGCGCCGCTGCGCGTGGACGCCCAGCGCAATCTGGAGCACGTGCTGCGCGCGGCGCGCGAAGTCTTCGGCGAGCTGGGTTACGGAGCGCCGATGGAGGACGTGGCGCGGCGCGCGCGGGTCGGTGTCGGCACGGTCTACCGGCGTTTTCCGAGCAAGGACGTCCTGGTGCGCCGGATAGCCGAGGAGGAGACGGCACGGCTGACGGACCAGGCCCGGACGGCGCTCGGTCAGGAGGACGAGCCGTGGTCGGCGCTGTCCCGGTTCCTGCGGACGTCGGTGGCCTCGGGCGCCGGCCGGCTGCTTCCGCCGCAGGTGCTGCGGGTCGGAGTGCCGGACGAAGACGCCGGTCGCGCCGGCCGCGCCGACAGTGCTCCGGCCGGTGATCCGCGGGTGCCGCAGCAGCGGATGCAGCCGGGTCCCGGAGAGCTGCGGCTGGTCTCCGAGGAGGCCGGGACGACCGGCGCGGTGATCGGCGGGCCCGGCCCCGTGGCGGGCGACGACGGGGCGGCGGCGCTGCTGGAGGTCGTGGGCCGGCTCGTGGAACGCGCACGGACTGCGGGTGAGCTGCGGGCGGACGTGTCGGTGTCGGACGTACTGCTGGTGATAGCCACGGCGGCGCCGTCACTGCCGGACCCGGCACAGCAGGCTGCGGCGTCGACCCGGCTGCTGGACATCCTGCTGGAGGGGCTGCGCTCGCGGCCCGCGTAGACGAACCGGTACGGGCGAGAACCGGAGCGACACGGGCCGACGCGACACGTGTGGGAGCGAGGCCGACCGGTGCCGGACGGACCGAAGCGACGTCGGCCGGTACGAGACGCGCCCGGGGGGCCGGGCCGGTCGGTGCGAGACGGGCCAGAGCGAGGTCGGCCGGTCGGTACGAGACGGGCCGGTGGGAACCTGGCCAGTCGGGTACGAGACGCGCCGGTGGGAACCTGACCGGTCGGTGCGAGACGCGCCGGATCGAGGCGGGCCAGCCGGAACGGGACGAGACGAGCCGGAGCGGGACCGGAACGGGGCCAGATGAGCCAGAGCCGGACAGGACCGGAGCGGGGCGAGACGCGCCGGAGCCGGACGGGACCGGAGGGAACCGGCGGCGCGTCGCGGGGCCCGATTCTTCTTCCCCGAACAGCTGAGCGTTATTACCGCGGTACGGCAAGTCCCCACGGATGAGTGACCGTCCGCACTGAGGGGGCCTGAACAAAAGCCAATATGGCACGCTGACCCGGTGTTCGGACTGGCTGGGCAGGTGGCGGGGGCTTTCCGCGATGGGTGTTGACGGGCAGGGCGGGTCACTCGACGACGGCGAGGCCGGTCCCGACGGCATGGGCGTGGACCCCGACGGCATGGGCGTGGTCCCCGGCGGCAGTCGGCCCGTCGGCGACCGGGCCGGAGACGTCCAGGACCACGGCTCCCAGGCCGGCGACCCGCCGCAGGTGCCGGGCCAGGGCGGACCGGGCCGGCTCCGGGCCGACGGCGGTGCCGCGCAGGGCGCCCGGCCGGCCGAGGGCGAAGACCGTGGCGGCTCCGCCGGGGACGGCGGCCGTGCGGGCCCCGGCGTACCCGCCCAGCGCGAACTGCACGAGGACAGTGTCCTGCCGCCGCCCCGCGAGCTTCCGGCGCCCGACGCGGAGCTGATCGCGCGGATGCGCTCGGGCGACGACACGGCGTACGAGGAGCTGTACCGGCGCCACGCGGACGCGGTGCGCCGGTACGCGCGCACCTGCTGCCGTGACGCCCACACCGCGGACGACCTCACCGCCGAGGTGTTCGCCCGCATGCTCCAGGCGGTGCGCGGCGGTTCGGGCCCCGAGCACGCCGTACGCGCCTACCTGCTCACCGCGGTCAGGCGGGTCGCCGCCGGTTGGACCCGGTCGGCGGGGCGGGAGCAACTGGTCGAGGACTTCGCGGTGTTCGCCGCACAGGCCGCGCACACCGTCAAGGTGCCGGACGACGACACCCTGGAGCTGGGCGCCGACGTGCGCGCCATGCACGAGGCCGAGCAGTCGATGGCCATGCGGGCCTTCCGTTCGCTGCCGGAGCGGTGGCAGGCCGTGCTGTGGCACACCGAGGTCGAGGACGAGTCGCCGAGCGAGGTGGCCGTGCTCTTCGGGCTGGACGCCAACGGCACCCGGGTCCTGGCCAGCCGCGCCCGCGAGGGCCTGAAGCAGGCCTACCTCCAGGCCCACGTCAGCGACGCCCTCGCCACCGACGAGGAGTGCGCCCGCTACGCCGACCAGCTCGGCACGTACGCGCGCGGAAGGCTGCGCGTCCGGGCCGAACGCGGCCTGCGCAAGCACCTGGAGGAGTGCGCCAGGTGCCGGCTGGCGGCCACGCAGATCGAGGAGGTCGCCGGCGGCATCCCCGCGGTGGTGCCGGTCGCCGTCATCGGATGGTTCGGTGTCGCCGGGTACGCGAAGGCGGCGGGCCTGATCGCCGGGGGCGCGGGCGCCGGTGCGGCGGCCGCGGCGGGCGCCGGTACGTCCGGTGGAGCGGGCGCCGGGAGCGGCGCGGCGGCCTCCGAGGGGCTCGGCGCCCCGGTGAAGGCCGGGATCGCCGCCGGTGTCGTGGCGGTGGCCGCGGCGGCGGCACTGGCCCTGGCGCTCGCGGGCAACGACGCCCCGGGCAAGGAACCGCCGAAGGCCGCCCCGCCCGCCTCGTCACCGGTGGCGCAGCCCGCCCCGGACACCCCCACCCCTCGGCCCGGCCACCCCGCCCGCTCACCCCGGCGCCGCCCCCGAGCCGACCCCGCCCCGGGCCCCGACGCCCCCACCCGAGCCGCCCCCCACACCCACCCCGAAGCCGAAGCCGACACCCACCCCTTCCCCGCCCGCGCCCACACCCCCGCACCCACGCCGACCCCCACCCCGCCCCCGCCGCCCGTCCCGGCCGTCTACCAGTGGAGTGAGCTGGCGTACGACATCGGCGGCGACGGCACCGGCCCCGAGATGCGGCTGGCCGAGAGCAGCTGGGTCTGGCAGCGCTCCGCCCTTTCGGTCGCCGACGTGCGGTACGCGCACGGCGTCACCGTCAACGCACGCTCCTCGGTCACCATCGACCTCAACCGGGCCTGCTCGTCCTACGAGGCGCTGGCCGGCGTCGACGACCTGACGCTGAAGCTGGGCAAGGTCCGCTTCGCGGTGTACGCGGACGGGGTCCGGCTGTGGAACTCGGGGACGGTCAAGGGCGGGGACCCGGCGGTGCCCGTCCGTGTGGACATCTCGGGGCGCGAGACCCTGCGGCTGGTGACCGAGCCGCACGGCCCCTTCGACTCGGCGGCGCTCGCGGACTGGGCGCGGTCGCGCTTCACCTGCGCATAGGTGCCCGCGGTACCGGTACCGGTTCCGGCAGCCCACCGCGCCGCACCGCCTCGTCCAGCTCGTCCACCACGTCCCCGGGCGTGAGGACGGCGCCCCCGGCCAGCGCGTCGGCGTAACGCTCACCGCCGAGGGCGGCGCGGGCGACGGCGTCCGCGCGTTCGGCGTGGGCGCGGTCGGGCATGGGCCGCGGACGGTCACCGCGCCAGTGGCCGGTGGCGCCGAGCAGCCGTACCGCGCGGGCGTGGTCGCCGAGGTCGCACAGCAGACCCGCCGCGCTGTCCACCAGGGTCGCGACGACCAGCTCGGCGCACCGCTCCTCGACGGCCGTGCGGACGGTGCCGACGAGCAGCGGCAGGGCCGAACGCGGCCCCGACTCGCCCGCTGTCACGAGGGCGTCCACGAGCCCCAGCATCGCCAGGAACTGCGGTGGGGGCGTGCCCCGCGCACACTGCTCGCAGGCCGCCTCCCACAGGGCGCGCGCCCGCGTGAACTCCTCGTCCTGCACCGCGAGCCCGGCGCGCAGCATCAGGACGAAGGCCTTGGAGTCCACCACGCCGTACTGCTCGGCGGCGGCGCCGGCCTCGTCGAGGACGGCCAGTGCGGTGCCGCGGTCCCCCTCGCGGCAGGCGATCTCGGCGAGCCGGGCGATGAGGAACGGCGACTCGGCGAACGCGCCCACCTCCTCGGCGAACCGCAGGGCCTCCTGGTACTCGGCCCTGGCCTCCTCGTAGTGTCCGCGCACCATGGCGGCCTCGCCGAAGGCGCTGCACACCTGGGCCTCCACGAGGCGGTCGCCGACACGGCGGCTGAGCAGGCGCAGCTCCGCCAGGTCGTCGTCGACGTCGGCCGGGGCGCCGGAGACGTCGACCACGGCGTGGATACGGAACATGAGGCTGGCGGCGACCTCCCACTCGCCGCCGAACGTGCGGCAGTTGGCGACGGACGCGTCCATGGCCCGCCGGACGTCGCCGGTCTCGTCGAGGAAGAACTCGGTCAGCGGCCAGATGAGGCCGGGAATGCGGGCCGCTTCGGGGCCGCCTGCCGCGAAGTGGTCCCGCACCAGCCGGACGTACCGGCGCATGCGCTCGTCCAGCGCTCCCTCCCCCGGCCCGGTCTCGAAGGTGAGGAGGATGTGCATCATCCGCACCCGCATGCGCAGGGAGTGCAGTGGGTGCGCGGCCTCTTCCTCTCCGACGGCCAGGAAGACGTCGACGGCGTCGGCGGCGGCGGTGCGGCGGGCGAGGACCTCCGCCGACGGCGCTGGCGCGGCCTCCGTGTCCAGGGCGGCGCCCAGGCGCAGGACGCGATCGAGCCATCTGACGCCCTCGTGGCGGTAGTTGCGGAGCCACCAGAACCAGCCCATGGCGAGGGCGACGGCGGCGGCGTCCTCCTCGTCGCCCGCGGCGAGGGAGCGGTCGAGGGCCGCGCGGATGTTGTCGTGATCGATCTCCAGGCGGGCTATGTAGGGCAGTTGACCGGACGAGCGCAGTCGTGGTTCGGCCTCCTCGGCCAGCGCGCGCGCCCACGCGCGGTGGGCCCGCTCGGCGGCGGCGCGCAGTTCGGGGACCTCGGCGGCGCGTTCGTCGGCGTACTCGTGGATCGTTTCCAGCATGCGGTAGCGCATGCCGGTGCCCCGGGTGCCGGGGTCGGCGACGACCAGGGACTTGTCGACGAGTGCGCCGACGAGGTCCGCGGCGGGCCCGGAGCACACGGCCTCCGCCGCCTCCAGGTCCCAGCCGCCCGCGAAGACGGACAGCTCGCACAGCGTCGTGCGTTCCGCGTCGTCGAGGAGGTCCCAGGACCAGTCGACGACCGCGCGCAGCGTCTGCTGACGGGGCAGGGCGGTGCGGCTGCCGGAGGTGAGCAGCCGGAAGCGGTCGTCGAGCCGGTCGGCGATCTCGCGTGGGGTGAGCAGCCGCAGCCGGGCGGCCGCCAGTTCGATGGCCAGCGGCAGCCCGTCGAGGCGTCGGCAGATTTCGGCGACGGCCTCCTCGTCACGCGGTACGGCGGCCGCGTCGGGGCGTACGGCGCTCGCGCGGGCGGTGAAGAGGCGGTGCGCCTGGTCGGGGGTGAGCGGCTCGACCGGCCGGACCGACTCGCCGGGGACGCCGAGGGGTTCGCGGCTGGTGGCGAGGACGGTCAGACCCGGGCAGCGGGTCAGCAGGGTCTCGGCGAGCCGGGCCGCGGCGGCGATGACGTGTTCGCAGTTGTCAAGGATCAGGAGTTGGCTGTGTGCGGCGCAGTACTCGACGAGCAGGGCGACGGGGTCGTCCTGGACGGTCGGCCGGTCACCGGTCATCAGCACGGTCTCGCGCAGCCCGAGGGCGTTGACGACCGCGCCGGGCACCGCCTCCGGCCGGTCCAGCGGGGCGAGCTCGACCAGCCACGCCTGAGGGAGCCCGGCGGCGGCCTCCTCCGCGAGACGGGTCTTTCCGGAGCCGCCCGGTCCGGTGAGGGTGACGAGTCGGGCCCTGTGCAATTCGGAACGGATGGCGTCGAGTTCGGGTTCCCGTCCCACGAAGGAGGTAAGCCGGGGACGGAGGTTGCCCCGCCGTTCGCCAGCCGGGGCCCGTTGGGTTACCGGGGTGTGCCGTTCCGCGTCCTGCGCGCCGAGCAGTTCGGCGTGCAGGACGCGCAGGTGCCGGCCGGGTTCGGTGCCGAGGCCTTCGGCGAGGGCGCGGCGGAGGCCCTCGTAGGCGTCCAGGGCGTCGGCGTCGCGGCCGGTGGCGCGCAGGGCGCGGATGAGGAGGGCGTGGAGCGGTTCGTCGTACGGGTGATCGGCGGTCAGTTCGCGCAGCCGCGGTACGGCGTCGTGGGCGTCGCCGAGGCGCAGTCCGGCCTCGATACGGGCGCGGGTCGCCTCCAGGCGCAGGGCCTCGGGCCGGGCGGCATGCCCGGGGAGGTCGGCGAGGGCGGGGCCGCGCCAGAGCGTGAGCGCCTCGTCCAGGTGCCGGACGGCGGTCGCGGCGTCGCCCTGTTCGAGGGCGGCGGTGCCCTGCCGTACGAGGCCCTCGAACACGTACAGGTCCACGTCGTCGCGGGTCGCCTCCAGCCGGTAGCCGCCGGGCGCCGATGCCACGGCGTCCTTGCCGACGGTACGACGGAGCCGGCCGACCAGTGCCTGGAGGGCGGCGGGGGCGTCCTGGGGCGGCGCGTCCGCCCAGACCTCGTCGATCAGGGTGGCGGGCGTGACGACGCGGCCGGGGCGCAGGGCGAGGGCGGCGAGCAGCGCGCGCAGGCGGGCGCCGCCGGGGCTTACGACGGTGCCGTGGTCCTCCGTCTGGGCGATGCCCAGGATTCTGTACCGCACGGGGACATTGTCTCCGGGCCGGTCCGGGGCCGGCACCCGGCGTGGCTCGCGGGTGCCCGGCGTTGCCCCGTGCCCCGGCGCGAGCCCGGTCAGTGATCCGGCGCTCGGCGGCACCCGGCGTTGCTGGGGCGGGGCTCGCGGGACCCGGCGCTACCGGGGTGCCGCCGCGCCCACCCGTGCCGCCCCAGCGGCACGACTGCCCGCAGTGGGGAAGGCGCTACCCGCACCCCCACCACCCGCACAACCGCCGCAGGCACCCCGCGCCACCGACCAAGCACAGCCCGCCGCAGGCCCACCACCCGTCAGACCCGCCGCACCACGGCCCCCGCTCCCCCCAGCGCCCCCCGCTGCGGCGCGATTCCCGCCGGTACCGCGCGTTGGCGGGCCGGGGTGCCGGTCCAGCAGGTGCCGCGGCGGGCCAGCAGGCGGCGGAGCCACAGTTCCAGCGAGACCAGGTCGGCCAGCCCGTCCAGCGGCAGCGGCTCACCCGCGGCGGCCGAGCGCAGCGCCTTGCGCACGACCCGCGCCTCTACGAGCCCCGCCTCCGCGAGCAGCGGCGTGTCGAACAGCCCCAGCAGGGAGTCCGCGGAGGCGCGCAGTCCCGTCCGGGCGGCGGAGGCCGCCAGCGACTGGGTGGGCGCCCCCACCCGCTCGGCAGTTCGCTCACCCCCGCCCCCTCCAGCACCGTCCGCAGGATCGCCGCCCGCGCCCCCGGCCGCACCCGCAACGCCTCCGGCAGCGCCCGGCAGGCGCGGACGACCTGGTTGTCGAGGAACGGCGTGTGCAGCCGCTGGAAGCGGATCTCCGCGGCCTGCTCCAGCACCCGCACGTCCGCGGCCTGCCGCGCCAGCGCCGCACGCGCGCGGTAGTCCCCCGGACGCTGCCCGGGGCCCACCCCCGACCGCTGGGAGGACGTCTGAAGGCGAACCGATACTTCAGCCAGCGCCTCTCCGGTCAGCCACCGCGCCGCGGGCCCGGCCCCGGCCCAGGTCAGCGCGGCGAGCGAGGCGTCCATCGCCCCGTCGCCGAGCGCGTCGAAGCGTCTGCGCAGCAACCGCTCGGAGAGGACCTCGAGCCCGCTGCGGTAGGGCGTGCGCGCCAGCCGCCTCGCGGCCGCGTACACGCGCGCGGGGACCAGTACCGACCCGTCGGCCTTGGCCAGCGCGGCGACCGGCCGTACGAGATGGCGCCGTTTGCGGTCCATCAGCAGGTCGGCCAGCCGCGCCGGGTGGGCGTCGAGGACCTGCCGCGCCCCGTATCCGGTGAAGTGGTCCGCGCTGCCCGCGGCCAGCCGCGCCCGGTGCCGTGCGGCGGCGACCAGGACGGAGCCGGGTTCGTCGGTCAGCGGCCCGTCCAGCGCGGCGTACGGCAGCATGTCCTCGCCGCCGGTGACGACCACGTGGTGCAGCCGGGGGTTGGCCGCGAGCGAACCCGCCCGCGCCAGCTCGGACTCCTGCCCGTCGACGGCGAGGTCGTTGAAGGTGACGGCCAGCAGCCGCTCCCCCGCCCCGGTGCCGTGCCCGAGCACGGTCCCCGGCATTCCCGGCAGCCCGGCCGCCAGCAGCGCCAGCGTGCCCGAGGCCGGGCCGCCGGACAGGTCGGCCCCGATCCCCGGCACCGGCATCCCGCGCGCCGCACGGCGTTCCGCGGGCCCCATGCCCGGAACCGGCCCGGGGTCGATGCCGTCCCCGGGGACGTGCCGGGGCGCGGCGAGCCGGGTACGCACCGCCTCCACCAGGGCGTCCCGTACGCCGTCCACCGCACGGTCGGGGTCGGCAGCGGGCGCCGCGACGGCGAGCGAGGCCACCGGCTCGTACCCGGCGATCTCGCGCGCCCCGGCGCGCAGGATCAGCGCATGCCCCGGCGGAACGCGCTTCACGCCGTCGTACGGGGTGGAGTCGTCCAGCGCGGCCGGCACGTCGGGCGCGGCGAGCAGTGCGGCGAGGTGGCCGAAGTCGAGGTTGGCCTCGACGAGGTCGGCCAGGGGAAGCGCGGCGGTCGCGTACGCGGTGCCGTCCGCCCAGGGGGTGTGGAACACCGGCCGCGCGCCCGCGAGATCGCCGCAGACGGTGATCCGCCGCCCGACCTGGACGACGGCCGTGTAGCTCCCGGGCCACGCCGTCAGGTGCCGGAGGGCGCCCCCGCGCGCGGCGAACAGCGCGACCCGCAGTTGCTCGTCGCTCGCGCCGCAGATGCCGAGGACGGCGATCCGTGTCTGCGGGTCGGCGCTGACGACGCGCACCTCGTCGGGGCGCCAGTCGCCGACCGCCCACAGGGGGTCGGGGTCTCCCCACAACGGCTGGGCGCCCACGGGCTGCACGGTCTCGCCGTCGTAGCCGGTGGCACCCGCGGAACCGGCCGCTCCGGCGATCCCGGCTGCTCCCACGGCGGCGCTGCTCCACCCCACCAACCACCGCATCGACGCCTCCACAGGCTGGGGACAACCAGTGCACCGTACGAACTGGTTCCCCATGCTGCCATGAAGGGCACGCCACAGAGCGTCGGCGGAGCCGCGTGTGCTCCCATGAGTGAGCGCTCGCGGAAACTCACGCGGGAGCGCCAACCCCCTCTGTGCCGCCCGCCGGAGTCCTCTCCGACGGGCGTGAAGACGACGCGAATGCGCCCCCGCAACGCGCCCCTTGGCTACCCAACGCGCCCTCAACTCCCGTGGTGAGAGCGGTTGTCCCCGGAATCACCGAGGGTGATTTTCAGCCAAATCGGCGCGACGCCCCCGCATTCGAACACGCTCCGTACAGGTTCTGCGCACCGTCCGTCTCCGTTCGGACGTCGTGCGGTCCGGGGAGCGGAGCCCGCCCCCCGGACCGGTCCGCCGCCCGCGGGGATGTAGGCGGCGGCGTCCCCCAGCCCACTGGATCCAGTACAGCGGGCCGACCCACGCATCGCCCATGGAACCGCTCCCCCGATGGCCGGAGAAGAGCGCACGGACGGGCGCACGGCCACACAACGGGAGCACGCGGCAACAGACCGTACATACACCGCACTTGAGTACGGACCACAATCCCGCCATCCGGAACAATGCCTCTTAACGCCTGGGATGCGGCGAACTACGCTGGGTTTACGAATGCCGCGTGGTTATGCCAGCGCGGCAGCCGTCTGTGTCGAGGGGTGGCGCATGTCCAGGGAGCAACGCGGGCCGAACGAAAAGCTCGGCGCCGTTCTCGCCCTCGCGGGAATCAGCAACGCAGGACTCGCCCGGCGCGTCAACGACCTCGGCGCCCAGCGCGGGTTGACGCTTCGCTACGACAAGACGTCGGTGGCGCGCTGGGTGTCGAAGGGGATGGTGCCCCAGGGGGCCGCACCGCACCTCATCGCCGCCGCCATCGGCCAGAAGCTCGGCCGTCCGGTGCCGCTCCACGAGATCGGCCTGGCGGACGCGGATCCCGCCCCCGAGGTGGGCCTCGCCTTCCCCCGTGACGTGGGCCAGGCGGTCAGGTCCGCCACCGAGCTGTACCGACTCGACCTCGCCGGCCGCCGGGCCGGGGGCGGCATCTGGCAGTCGCTCGCCGGGTCGTTCGCGGTGAGCGCGTACGCGACGCCCGCCTCGCGATGGCTGATAACCCCGGCCGACAGCTCGGTGGCACGCGACGTGAGCCCGGCCGAGGGCGCCGGCGCACCGCTCAAAGTCGGCCACAGTGATGTGCGCAAGCTGCGCGAGGCCGCCGAGGACGCCCGGCGCTGGGACTCCAAGTACGGCGGCGGCGACTGGCGTTCGTCGATGGTCCCGGAGTGCTTACGCGTCGAGGCGGCGCCCCTGCTCCTCGGTTCCTACTCCGACGAGGTCGGCCGCGCCCTGTTCGGCGCCTCGGCCGAGCTGACCCGGCTGGCCGGCTGGATGGCCTTCGACACCGGTCAGCAGGAGGCGGCCCAGCGGTACTACATCCAGGCACTGCGCCTGGCCCGCGCGGCGGCCGACGTCCCGCTGGGCGGCTACGTGCTCGCCTCCATGTCCCTCCAGGCGACCTACCGCGGCTTCGGCGACGAGGGCGTGGACCTGGCCCAGGCCGCCCTGGAGCGCAACCGCGGCCTGGCCACGGCCCGCACCATGAGCTTCTTCCGCCTGGTCGAGGCCCGTGCCCACGCGCGCGCGAACGACGCGGTGGCGGCCGGCGCCGCCCTGAAGGCCGCCGAGAGCTGGCTGGAGCGCGCCCGCCCCGGCGACAGCGACCCCACGTGGCTGGGTTTCTACTCCTACGACCGGTTCGCCGCCGACGCGGCCGAGTGCTACCGCGACCTGAAGGCACCACGCCAGGTCCGCCGCTTCACCGAGCAGGCCCTGTCGCAGCCGACGGAGGAGTTCGTACGCTCGCACGGCCTCAGACTCGTCGTCTCGGCGGTGGCCGAGCTGGAGTCGGGCAACCTGGACGCGGCCTGCGAGCAGGGCGTGCGCGCGGTCGAGGTGGCCGGCCGCATCTCCTCGGCCCGCACCACGGAGTACGTGAAGGACCTCCTGCACCGCCTGGAGCCGTACGGCGACGAGCCGCGGGTGGTGGAGCTGCGCGAGCGCGCCCGGCCGCTGCTGGTGACCCCGGCCTGATCCACCGAGCGCGCCGGGTTTGAGGCCGTTGTCAGTGGCGCAGTGCACTATCGGAGCCGGGAGGTGGAACACGTGCGGACCGAAAGCGTGCGCGGCGTCGCATACGACCGCGCCTACGACTGCGACGTGCTGGTGGTCGGCGGCGGGATCGTCGGCCTGTCGACGGCGTACGCGATCACGCGCGCCGCACCGGGCACCCGGGTCACCGTCCTGGAGAAGGAGCCGGGCCCGGCCCGCCACCAGACGGGCCGCAACAGCGGTGTCATCCACAGCGGCGTCTACTACCGGCCGGGTTCGCTGAAGGCGCGCTACGCGGTCCGGGGCGCCGCCGAGATGGTCAAGTTCTGCGCCGAGTACGGCATCGCCCACTCGGTCACCGGCAAGCTGATCGTCGCCACCGACCGCGCCGAGCTGCCCCGCCTGCACGCCCTGGTGCAGCGCGGCCGGGAGAACGGCATACCGGTGCGCGAGCTGGGCGCCGCCCAGATCCAGGAGTACGAGCCGCAGGTGCGCGGCCTGGCCGCCATACACGTCGGCACCACCGGCATCTGTGACTACGGGGCCGTGGCCCGGCAGCTCGCCCGCGCGTCCGGCGCGGAGATCCGCTACGGCGCCGAGGTGCACCGCGTCGACCGGCGCCCCGGCCTCGGGGTCGCCGTCCGCACCGGCGCCGGGGACGTGCTGCGGGCCCGCGTCCTGGTCAACTGCGGCGGGCTGCACTGCGACGAGATCGCCCGGCTGACCGGGGACGACCCCGGGATGCGGATCGTCCCCTTCCGGGGCGAGTACTACGAGCTGGCACGGCCCGAGCTGGTGCGGGGTCTGGTGTATCCGGTGCCGGACCCGGCGTTCCCCTTCCTCGGGGTGCACCTCACCCGCGGCATCGACGGGGGCGTCCACGTCGGGCCCAACGCGGTGCCGGCCCTGGCCCGCGAGGGCTACGGCTGGGGCGTGGTGCGCCCCCGCGAGCTGGGCGCGACCCTGGCCTGGCCGGGCTCGTGGCGGATAGCGCGCCGGCACTGGAGATACGGGGCGGGCGAGCTGCGGCGCTCGCTGTCCCGGGGCGCGTTCACTGCGGCGGTGCGCAGACTGCTGCCCGCCGTGACGGAGGGCGACCTGGTCCGCGCGCCGGCCGGTGTACGGGCGCAGGCGGTGCTGGCGGACGGGACGCTGGTGGACGACTTCCTGATCAAGGAGGGCGCCCACGCGGTGCACGTCCTGAACGCGCCGTCGCCCGCGGCGACCGCCTCCCTGCCCATCGGCCGCGAGGTGGGCCGCCGGGCGCTGGCGATGCTGGAGCGGGTCTAGGCCCGGTCTAGGACCGGTCCTGCCCCGGCGCGCTGCTGCCGTCGTAGGAGCCGAGCCCCTCGATCAGGGCGACGAGGGCCGGGTCCGCCGCGAAGCGCTCGGCGTGGATCCGCCGGATGAGGTCGCCCGTGGCGGGGTCCTCGTCGTCGGTCAGGTCGTGGGAGACCATGCGCTGCACCAGCGGCAGCCCGATCTCGTCGACCTGCCGGTGCAGCGGAGCGAGCATGTAGGCCCGGTAGGCGTCGATGTCCTTCATCGCGAACATCGCGCCGTAGTCGAAGTCGCCGCCCACGTCGCGCCCGACCGACCAGTACGCGACGGCGTCGATCTCGCGCCCCATCCTGCGGAGCATGCCAAGGGCCTCGTCGACCTTGTCCTGCGGAGCGTCGGGGCGCATGGCGAGACGGATCTGGTGATGGATCACAGCGGTTCTCCTCCGCACTTTCAGCTTCTCGATTCAGTTATAGACTGTAACTACTTCGATAAGCTCTCGCAACGGCGTGCGCGGTCTAAAATCGACGCATTGTGTCTGACTCCCACCGCACCCCCGACGCGTCCCCGCCCTCGACCGGGACCGCCCCGCGGCACGTCCGCGCCAAGGGCGAGCCCCGTTTCCCCGACGGGCCGAAGGCCGATCCCGCCGGGTCGCACTTCGAGCGGCGGATCCGCAGCTTCCAGCCCCGGCGGAGCCGGGTGACCACCGGGCAGGCGGAGGCGCTGCAGCGGCTGTGGCCCCTGTGGGGGCTGGACATCGACGGCCAGCGGGTCATCGACCTCGGCGAGCTGTTCGGCGACACCCGCCCCGTCGTCCTGGAGATCGGCTTCGGCATGGGCGAGGCCACCGCCGAGATGGCCGCCGCCGACCCGGACACCAACATCCTCGCCGTCGACGTCCACACCCCCGGCCAGGGCAACCTGCTCGGTCTCGCGGAACGGAACCGGCTGTCCAACATCCGGGTGGGCAACGGCGACGCGATCATCCTCCTGCGCGAGATGCTCACCCCCGACTCACTCGCCGGGCTGCGCGTCTACTTCCCCGACCCGTGGCCCAAGAAGCGGCACCACAAGCGCCGGCTGATCCAGCCCGAGTTCCTGGCCCTGGCCGCGACCCGGCTCGCCCCGGGGGGCCTCGTGCACTGCGCCACCGACTGGGAGCCGTACGCCGAGCAGATGCTGGACGTGCTCACCGCGCACCCCGACTTCGAGAACACCGCACCCGGCGGCGGTTACGCGCCGCGCCCCGCCCACCGGCCGCTGACCCGTTTCGAGGGGCAGGGACTGGAGAAGGGACATGTGGTGAACGACTTGCTCTTCCGCCGCGTACAGCACCGCGATGCCCACCGCGATCCCCGCGGGGGGCAGCCCCCCACCGGTTAGGGTCCTTGCCGTGGCCACCTGTCCCCCGTATCCGACGCATCCGCCGCGTCCGCACTGGTGGCGGCGTGCCTGGGTGCGTTACGGGGCTCTGACCACGCTGCTCGCCGTCTCCGGGCTGGTGATCCTCGCCCTGGTCCGCGAACAGACCGGTACACAGGGCTTCCTGGTGGGCCTCGGTCTGGCGGTGCTGCCCGTTCCCGTGCTGGTGGCCGCGTTCCGCTGGCTGGACCGCGTCGACCCCGGCCCCTGGCGGAACCTGCTGTTCTGCTTCGCCTGGGGCGCCTGCGCGGCGGCGCTGATAGCGATCGTCGCCAACAGTTTCGCGACGAGATGGATAGCGACCGCGACCGCCGACCCGGCCGGCGCGGACACCCTGGGCACCACGGTCATAGCGCCGGTCGTCGAGGAGTCCGCCAAGGCCGCCGCCGTCCTGCTGGTCTTCCTCTTCCGCCGGCGGGACTTCACCGGCATCGTCGACGGCGTGGTCGTCGCCGGGATCACCGCGACCGGCTTCGCCTTCACCGAGAACATCCTCTACCTCGGCAACGCCTTCGGCACCGACCAGCTGACCGGCGACAGCGGCATGGCCTCGGTCACCGCGGCGACCTTCTTCGTCCGTGTCGTGATGTCGCCGTTCGCACACCCGCTGTTCACCGTGCTCACGGGCATCGGATTCGGCATCGCCGCGCTCTCGACGGGCCGCCACCGTCTGCGCCGTGCCCTGCTCCCCCTGGCGGGCCTGCTGCTCGCGATGGGCATGCACGCGCTGTGGAACGGCTCTGCCGCGTTCGGCGAGTACGGCTTCTTCGCCGTCTACGCGGCGTTCATGGTGCCGTCCTTCGGCCTGCTGACCTGGCTGGTGATCTGGACCCGGCAGCGCGAACTGGGCACGGTGCGGGCCGAGCTGCCCGCCTACGTGGCGGCCGGGTGGCTCACGCCCGCGGAGCCCTACGCGCTCGGTTCGATGCGGGCCCGGCGCATCGCCCGGCAGCACGCCCGCCGACACGCCGGGAGGGAGGGGGCGCGGGCAGTGGCGCGTTACGAGGCCTACGCGACCTCCCTCGCGTTCCTGCGCCGGCGCGGGAACCTGGGCAGGGCCGGCGCCGACTTCGCCGTACGGGAGCGCGAGCTCCTGGCCGCCCTGTGGCACCTGCGGGCCACGGCCCGTCCGGCGCTGGCCCACGCGGCCCACGCCACGGCACCGCCCGTACCGAGGGCCGTACCGCCGTGGACGTACCCGTACGGACCGCACGGCGGATACGGACCGGCTGACGCGTACGGATCGCAGGGCGGATACGGATCGCGGGACGCGTACGAATCGCAGGGCGGGCACGGATCGCGGGACGCGTACGGCAGCGCGTACGGATCGTACGGCGCGTACGGCAGCGCATACGCGGCACCGGCGCCGCCGTGCACGCCCCAGACCGCCCCCGCTCCGTACACCCCGTACGCCCCGTTCACCACCCCCCACACGCCCTACGCGCCGCCGGACCCGTACCGGCCGTAGGTCTCCGCCGTAGGTCTCCGCCGTAGGCCCTCCGCTCAGGCGGACGCCCGTGTCAGGCGGCCGATCTCGTCCTCCGTCAGGCTCAGTTCCGCCACGCCCAGAAGCGCCGGCAACTGCTCCACCGTGCGCGCGGAAGCGAGGGGCGCGGCGACCGTCGGCTGCGCGGCCAGCCAGGCGAGGGCGACCGTGGCGACGGGAGCGTCGTGGGCCTCGGCGATCTCGTCCAGGGCGGCGAGCACGCGGGGGCCGCGCTCGCTCTCCAGGTGCTTGGCCGCACCGCCCGCACGCGGGCTGTCCACGGCCGTGCCGGGCCGGTACTTGCCGGTGAGGAACCCGGACGCCAGGGAGTAGTACGGCACGGCGGCGAGACCGGTCCGCTCGGCGAGGTCGCGCAGCCCGCCCTCGTACGTGTCGCGGGAGACGAGGTTGTAGTGCGGCTGGAGGGCGACGTACCGGGCGAGGCCCTCGCGGTCGGAGAACTCCAGGGACGCCGCGAGGCGTTCGGCGGAGATGTTGGAGGCGGCGATGTGCCGCACCTTGCCGGCCCGCACCAGCGCGTCGAGCGCCCCGACGATCTCCTCGACCGGCACGTCGGGCTTGTCGAAGTGGGTGTAGTAGAGGTCGATGCGGTCGGTGCCCAGGCGGCGCAGCGAGGCGTCGGCCGCGGCCTTGATGTTCGCGGCGGACAGTCCGGGGTAGTCGGGGTGCTGGCTGACCTTGGTGGCGAGGACGACGTCGTCGCGGTTGCCGCGGGCGGCGAGCCACGCGCCGAGGACGGTCTCGGACTCGCCGCCGCTGTTGCCGTCGACCCAGGCGGAGTAGGAGTCGGCGGTGTCGACGAAGTTGCCGCCGACCGCCGTGTAGGCGTCCAGGACGGCGAAGGACGCGTCCTGGTCGGCGGTCCAGCCGAAGACGTTGCCGCCGAGGGCGAGAGGGAAGACCTCGAGGTCGGAGGAGCCGAGCTTGCGCGGAGAAGTCATGTAGCGCGTCAACGACCGCACCGGAGTGGACCATTCCGACATCGGTGCAAAAACCGCGCAAACCGGCAGCCCTGACGTCGGGGGGTCGCCGTCAGGACCGCCGGGGATCAGCGGGAGCGGATGAGGCCGGGAGCGGGCGGGGTGCGGCGTGCCGCCGCCGGGGTCAGGGGTTGATGCCCTTGCCCTGCAGCCAGGCCATCGGGTCGATGCCGGAGCCGCCGTCCGGGTGGACCTCGAGGTGGAGGTGGGCGCCCGTGACGTTGCCGGTGGCGCCGACGCGGCCGATGACGTCACCGGTGGCGACCTTCTGGCCGACGTTGACGCTGATGGAGGACTGGTGGGCGTACCAGAGCTCGGTGCCGTCGTCGAGCGTGAGGACGGTCTTGTAGCCGTACGACCCGTCCCAGCCGGCCGACGTGATCGTGCCGCTGTGCACCGCCTTGAGCAGCGTGCCCGTGGGGGCGGCGAAGTCGAGGCCGGTGTGGTGGCCGGAGGACCAGTAGGCGCCGGCCTGGCCGAAGGTCGAGGAGATCGTGTACGACGAGGTCGGCAGCGTGTACTGCTTGGCCAGCTTCGCGAGCCGTTCTGCCTCGGCCTTCTTCGCGGCCTCCTCCTCCGCCTTCTTCTTGGCGGCGGCGGCCTTGGCCTCGGCCTCCTTCTCGGCCTTGGCGGCGGCTTCCTGCGCCTTCTTCTCGGCGGCCGCCTGGGCCTCGGCGGCGGCCTTCGACTCGACCTGCGCCTGCTGCTGCTCGGCCTGCGCCATGATCCGGGCGCGCAGCGACTCACCGGCGTCGGCGGCGCTCTCGTCCGAGACGCCGGCGGAGGCCGCGGCGATGCCGCTGAGCGGGGTGGCGGAGCCCTCGGGCTCGGCCTCCTCCTCGCCGCCGGGCATGAGTGAGCCGACGTTCGGCAGGTCCGGCATGGAGATCGCGACCGGCGGCTTGCCGGTCTGCGCGCTGGCCATGCCGCCCGCGCCGACGGCGGCTATGACACCGACGCCGAGGACGGTGGAGCTGCGGGCGAGTCCGCCGCGCTGTTTGGCGACGCGGTGCCGGCCGCGCACGGGGCGGATGGACTCCGCGGTGGGATTCCACTCCTCCCAGGGGCCCTCTTCGGCGCGGGGGACGTCATGACCGAAGGTGTCGCTGCCGTGCCCTGCGGACACGAACGGGGCCTCGGGGGCAGGCCGGTTGGACGCCACGTGGGCGCACTCCTTTCCTTCCTTTCGCCTACCGGGTTAGCTGACGGGTTCGGAGCAGGAAGGTCTCCTACGGGTGTGCGGCGACCGTGTTTCCACGGCGCCATACGCCCGATTCACCCCAATGTGGTGGTTCCCCGGTTCCCTTGCGGGATTCGGCGCGTGCGCACGGAGCCGCCTTCTGTGACGACTGGGACGACCGCGCTGCGTTATCGAACGTTAATAGACGCGGGCCTCGGATTCCAAGCCGTTCCTCTTGATCATTAACGAAAACGGCCGGTGCGTACACCTCATGAACGGCGAAAACGGGGCGACTTGACCCTCCGTCCGTATTCCCCTTCACGCCGTTCGTTTCTGACGGTGTATCAGTTGTTATGCGGAGGGAGGTCGCGCTGTCACGGCTCGTGACAATGATCATGCTCGCCGGGTCGGGGGCGCCGTACGGCGAGCAGCGCCATGTCGTCGGCCATGCCGCCCCCGGAGTGCCGGCGCACGTCCTCGGCGAGGGTGTCGAGCAGCTTCACCGGATGGCGGAAGGCGCGGCCGGCCAGCCGCGCCTGCGGATCGTAGAACTCACCCCTTGCGTCCCGGGCTTCGGTCAGCCCGTCGGTGTAGAGCAGCAGCGTGGCCCCACCGGGGAAGGCGACCTCCTCCGCCCGGTCGGGCCACACACCCAGATCGCCCATGCCGAGCGGCAGCGCCGACTCGCGGGCGGGCAGCGCGCCCAGGGTTCCGTCGGCGTAGAGCAGCAGGGGCGGCGGGTGGCCGCGGTTGACGATGCGTACGGTGCCGTCGCCGTGCGGGAGTTCGACGAGGACGGCGGTGGTGAAGCCCTCGAAGGCGTCCAGCCCGTCGCGCCGGGTGCCCTCGCGCGCCAGCGCCCGCTCCAGCCGTTGCGCCACCGCCTCCAGGGTCGCCTCCTGCTCGGCGGCCTCCCGGAAGGCGCCGATCACGACGGCGACGGCGGCCACCGCGCCCATGCCCTTGCCGCGCACGTCCCCGACGATGAGCCGGACGCCGCGGGCGCTGTCCTGCACGGCGTACAGGTCGCCGCCGATGAAGGCGTCGGCCTGCGCCGCCTCGTAGCAGACGGCGATCTCGAAGCCGGCGATGCGCTCGGCGGGTTCGGGCAGTACGGCGCGCTGGGCGGCCGCGGCGATCTCGCGGACGGAGACGAGGCGCTCGTCGCTGCGGCGGACGAGGCCGTTCACCAGGACCGCGAGGACGGCGACCGTGGCGATGGTGATCAGCTCGGTGAGGGAGTCGACGTAGTGGATGACGCCCTTGCCGAGCTGGAGCCCGATGACCGAGGCGACCACGGCGACGCCGGTGAGCGCCGTGCCCCGCCGGGAGTAGATCGGCGCGGCGATCAGGGGTGCGGCGGTGTAGAGGGGGCCGGCGGTGAAGTACCTGGGGGTGAAGATGTCGTACAGGATGGCGACGGCGATCAGCAGTACGGGCAGCGCGTGCAGGAGGGCCCGTCCGTAGGTGGTCCGCCACCGCGGCGGTGGTTTCGGGGGCGGCACGGGACGCGCCTCGTCGCCGAGGCCGAGACCCGGGTCGGGCACGGGATCGCCGGGGAGCCGGCCACCGGCCCTGGCGGCCGCTCCCTCGTCGTCCACGTCACCTGGCCGCACCACTCGTCTCCCGCCGCCCCGCACGTCCGCGCCGCTTGCCGTCCCGGACATCCAGGTTTCCGGGGGCGGGGGCGGGCGGCGAGCGGTGAGGGGCCGACCGGGTGACACGGGCCCCGACGGAAGCGGCACCGCAACGCACCGTGGACCGAAACGCACCGAGGGCCGGAACCCTTTCGGATTCCGGCCCTCGGCCTTCAGTAGCGGGGACAGGATTTGAACCTGCGACCTCTGGGTTATGAGCCCAGCGAGCTACCGAGCTGCTCCACCCCGCGTCGTTGTGTTCACTACTGTACGCCATCCCGGGGGTGCATTGCACATCCGTATCCCCTACCCCTCCAGATGCCGGTTCGGCGCCTTCGCCCGCTGCGCGTACTCGCCCAGTACGACGACGGCGGCGCCGTGCGCGGCGAGCACCCCGCTCCCGTCCGCCCCCGCCACGAAGGTGTCCGGCTCGCGCCAGGCCGTGACGACGCGGCGCACCCCGGCGTCGAGGATCAGCCGGGCGCAGGGCGCGGGCCGGGAGGCGCGTCGGGCGCAGGGCTCCAGGCTGCTGTACACGGTGGCCCGGGCGAGCCGTGGGTCGTGCGGGTCGATCTTCGCGAGCGCGGCCTCCTCGGCGTGCACGACGGGATCGCCCCCTTCCCGCGAGTACCCCCGGGCCAGTTCGCTCCCGTCGGCGGCGACCACGACGGCCCCCACGCTGAACGCCGTGTCCGACGGCGGGCACAGCTCGGCCAGCTCACAGGCGAGCGCCAGCCAGTGCCGGTCGGCGGCGGCCACGCGGTCACCGGCACCGGGTGCGGTGGGGAGGTACCGGTTCAGCACCACGTCCTCGATCCGCCGCGACTCCACCAGCCGCAGCCGCCCACCCTGGTAGGCACCGGGCCCGAACAGCCGGGGTGCGGCCGGGTCCCCGACGAGGATCGGCGCGAGGACGAGGTGCAGCTCGTCGGCGAGTTCCCGCTGGAGCAGCTGGGTGTGCACGGTCCCGCCCCCTTCGACCATGAGCCTGCGCACGCCCCGCCGGTCGTGCAGATATTCCAACGCCGCCTGCCAGTCGATCTCCGCCCCCAGGGACACCACATCGGCGCCGATCCCCAGCGCACGGGCCCGCCGGGCGCCGTCGTCCGTGGTCAGCAGCACCTTGTCCCCGCCCGTGTGCCAGAACCGCGCCGCCGGATCCAGCTCGCCGCTGCCGCTGACGGTGACCTTGAGCGGATACGCCGCCTCCCCGGCCGCGACGCGCGCCGCCCGCCGCTCGGCCGAGTTCACCAGCAGCCGCGGATCGTCGGCCCGGATCGTCCCGGCGCCGACCAGGATCGCGTCGACCGACGCCCGCACCTCGTCCACCCGATCGAAGTCGGCGGGGCCGGACAGCAGGAGGCGTTCGGGGCCGGTGTCGTCCAGGTAGCCGTCGAGGGAGACGGCGGCGGAGAGGAGGACGTGGGGGAGGGGCATGGGTTGTCCTCCGGTAAGGCGGGCGAGCGGCTGGCTCCGGCGGGGGCGGACGAGGGGTTCCGATGAGCCATCGGAACCCCGGTCACTGCCAGAAGATCTCCTCCACGGTGATCTGGGGGTCCTGGACACGCGGGACGAAGATGTAGACCAGCCATCCCCGATGGTTGTCGAAGAACAGGATGTGGGGCCCTTTGGGATCGGTGGACCGTACCGGTTCGACGTGCATGGACGTCGGGAGGCCGGCATCGGCGTCGATTCCCCGGAACAGCGGGTCCTTGGCGGTGACCAGTTCGGCGCGGGCCTCGTCGACCAGCCTCCGGGCCGACTCCGGCAACCTGTCACGGTCCGCCAGCGCGTCGAGCCGCCAGTCCATCTGCCAAGGCGGCCCCATGAACGCGTCGGTCACTCGCCGGGCTCCGTCTCTCGCACCCTGTGCCGGATCTCCGACGCCTCTTCGAGAAGTGCCTGGGCCTCGGCGAGGTCGGTGGACTCCGCCGCGCGGTGGTGGAGATCAGCCATGCGCGCGTCCAGCTCCGGATCGCGGGCGATCGCGTATTCGCCCCACCAACGGGCCATGAACGCGGGAAGCGGAGCGATGTCGAAGGTGTCGGCGATCGCCCGCTTCCAGTGCTCATCGAAGTCCGGCAGAAGCTGCGGAGCGTACTGGGCGATGGCAGCGCGGAGCGCCTTCGGGTTCCGCTCGGGCATGGGCGGAACGACTGGCGTGGGTTCTGCGGCGTGAGCGGACATGGCCGGATGTACTCCTTCGTGCTCCTTCAGCGCACCGTGCCTCCGACGATAGCCCGCCTCGGCGGCCCAGGTGATCCGGTCGTCGACGGGCTTCTGAGGCTGCGCGAGGGACGTCATGCGGTAGGTCATGGTCGCACTCCCGGGTCACGGTCGACGGTGCCGACGCCGGCCTCGGGAGCGGGCTCGCCGCCCAGGTCGCCGGTGTCGTCGCCGGCCGGAGGCAGGCGTCGGCCTCGGGACTCCGCCACCCTCAGGGCGTCGGCGAGGCATTCGGTGAGCCGGATCGCGGTGTAGCGGACCTCGGCGTTCGGGGTGAGCGGGTCGCCCAGCACACGGTGGGCGGAGCGGCACACGTCCATCCCTTCGGCGAGCTGCCGGGTCTCCGTCTCGTCGGCGAGCCGGGACACGAATCCGCTGCCGTCGCCCGGGGCGAGGAAGCAGCGCTTGCCGTCGGGCGACAGCCAGGGCAGCAGCCGTAGCGCGGTGAACCCTTCCATCAGGCGGCCGCCTTCCGCGCGCCGACGACGTGCTGGTCCAGGTCGATACCGAAGTCGGCGGCGAGCACGAGGGCGAGGCGGCGGTGCCGCTGGCGGTCCAGCTCCTGTTCGTGGGCGGCGAGGTAGGGGCGGACGAGGCGGGAGGCTGCGCCGTCGAGGGGGAGGTGTCGGCAGTACGGGGAGTGGTGGACCGGGGGACTCGCGGGGGCGGCGCCGTGAGAGGGACGGGGCCGCGGGGCGCCTGCGCGGTGGGTTCCGGTGCCCGGACCGAGGAGAAGGGTCAGCCAGTGGGCGATGCGGTGGATAAGGTCGTGCATGTCGACGCTCCTGTTGGTAAGCGTTGGCCGTGCCCCGGGAGGTCTAGCCACCTCGCCGGGGTCTTGTCATTGCTGACCATACTCGCAACCGCGTCCCTCTGAACCCCTCTTCGCCCCACCGCGTTCCGACGCGGCGGGACGCGTTCGGGCTCTGCAAGGTGCACAGGGGTGCACCACCGTGGAGGGATGACTGATCTCCCGCGCTACGAATACGTGAAGCTCGCGGACGCCATCGCCGCCGACATCGCCTCGGGCAAGTTGCCGCAGGGTGCGGCGCTTCCCGGCGAGCGCGCAATGACGGACCTGTACGGCGTGAGCATCGGCACCGTACGACGCGCGATCGTCGAGCTTCGGAACCGAGGTCTCGTCGCCACACTGCCCGCGAAGGGGACGTACGTCATCGCGGAGCCCGACAGCGCTTCATGACCGGAACCGCGCCAGCAACGTCTCCTCCGCCGTAGCCGCCGCCGCGTCCTCCCAGGGGGCGACCGGTACGGCGCGGACGTGGCGGCCGTACGGGTCGAGGATGTGGCCGCCGAGCTTGAGCGGCCACAGGGCGACCGCGCGGTCGGCGATGACCAGGCCGGGGAAGCGGGCCACCAGTCGTGCCTCGTACGGCTGGATCTCCTCGACCGAGCGGAGCCACACCGTGGCCATCACGTTGTGCGGGCCGGACAGCGACGCGCACAGGCGGGTCTCGCGCGTGCCGATGAGCTGCGCGGCGATCTTGGGGACGTCGCCCGGCGGGGCCGCGCACCACAGGGTCACCGAGACCGGCCAGCCGGAGAGGAAGCGGGCCACCTCGCAGCGGAAGACGAGGGCCCGCTCGGCCCGCATCCGGGCGAGGCGGCGGCGGACCGTCGTCGGGCTGAGTCCCGTACGCTCCGCGAGTCTCGCGGCCGGCATCCGGCAGTCCTCGCTGAGCGCGGTGAACAGGGCGAGGTCCGCGCCGTCCGGGGCGGCGGGGGCAGACGCACTGGCGGAGCGCTCCGTCGGCGCACGGTCGACGAGGACGGCGCGGCGGCGTTCGGCCAGCCGGTCGAGGCGCCAGTGGCTGCCCTCCACGTGCACCATGGTGGCGATCTGGCTGCGCGTCGCGGTCACCCCGTCCAGGGCGCCGAGCCGGAACCCGAGGTAGCGGGCGAGCGCGGCCTGGTCCTGGAAGGCGGCGGTGACCAGCAGGTCCCGGGCGCCGGTGACGTGCTCGACGGTGAAGACGTGCGGGTCGGCGGCGATCCCGGCGGCGACCTGTCTCAGCAGCCCCGGCGCGCAGTCGATCTCGATGAACGCCACGAGCGGGGCGAGTCCGGGGCCGACCGCCGGGTGGCAGCTCAGCCAGGCCAGCCCCGCCTCGGTGAGCCGGGCCCAGCGCCTGGCCGCGGTGGAGGCGTCCACGTCCAGCGCCCGTCCGACGCGGCGCCAGTCGGCGCGCGGCGCGGCCTGGAGGGCGGTGACGAGCATGCGGTCCAGCTCGTCGAGCTCGTCCCGCTCGGCGGATGTCTGCATCAGAAGCGCTCCTGTGGCGCATCCTGGGTACTTTGCCCGGGCGATCGGTGGGTGGCGCCGACCGTACCCCACATGAACGCACTCCACGACGGCGACGCCGACTCCTACTCCGGCTCCGGCGGCCTGCACGACGACCTGGTCCGGCTCCGCCACGCCCTGCACCGCGAACCCGAGACCGGCCTCGACCTCCCCCGCACCCGGGCGAAGGTGCTCGCCGCCCTCGACGGGCTGCCGCTGGAGATCAGTACGGGCAAGCGTCTCGGTTCCGTCACCGCCGTCCTGCGCGGTGGCCGCCCGGGGCCGGCCGTCCTGCTGCGCGGGGACATGGACGCGCTGCCGGTGCGGGAGGAGAGCGGGGTGCCGTACGCCTCCGAGGTGCCCGGCGTGATGCACGCCTGCGGCCACGACGTGCACACCGCCGCGCTGGTGGGCGCCGCGCGTCTGCTGGCCGCTCGGCGGGACGAGCTGGCCGGGGACGTGGTGTTCATGTTCCAGCCGGGTGAAGAGGGCTACGGCGGGGCCCGGCTCATGGTCGAGGAGGGGGTGCTGGACGCCGCCGGGACACGCGTGGTCGCCGCCTACGGGCTGCACGTGTTCTCCACGATCCTGCCCCTCGGCGTGGTCGCCACCCGCCCCGGACCGCTGCTGGCCGCGTCCGACGCCGTCACGGTCACCGTCACCGGGCGCGGCGGCCACGGCTCGTCGCCGCACGCTGCCGCCGACCCGGTCCAGGCGGTCTGCGAGATGGTCACCGCCCTGCAGACGATGGTCACGCGGACGGTGGACGTCTTCGACCCGGCCGTCCTCACCGTCGGCTCGCTGCACACCGGGACGGCGCACAACGTCATCCCGGAGACCGCCCGCTTCGAGGCGACGGTGCGCAGCTTCTCCGCCACCACGCAGCGGGCGGTCCGCCAGGGCGTACACCGCACGGTCCAGGGCGTCGCGGCCGCCCACGGCGTCCGGGCGCAGGTCGACTACCAGGACCTGTACCCGCCCACGGTCAACGACGCGGACGAGGCCGCCTTCGCCCTGCGTACCGCCCGCGACCTCTTCGGCGCCGGGCGGGCCGTCGAGGCGCCGCAGCCCATCGCAGGCTCGGAGGACTTCTCCTTCGTGCTCCAGGAGGTACCGGGTGCCTTCCTCGGCCTCGGCGCCTGCCCGCCGGACCGCGACCCGGCGACCGCGCCGATGAACCACTCGCCGCAGGCCGTCTACGACGACGCGGTGCTTACCGACGCGGCGGTGCTGCTCGCCCGGCTCGCCGCCGACCGCCTGGAACTCGCCGCCGCCGTGCCGACTCCGTCGCCCACGGAGAAGTCCAGGTGAGCGCCGCGCCCACCACACGGAATCCGTCCGGCACCGGGACCGGCGCCTCCGTGAAGGCCGTCGTCGGACTGCTCGTCCTCTTCGAGTTCGTGAGCGGCTTCCTGCAGATGGGCATGGTGCCGCTGCTCCCGAAGATCGGCGACCGGCTCGGCGCGTCGGACTCCGACCTGTCCTGGGTCGTCGCCGTGCAGCTGCTGGCCGCCGCGGTCTGCGTCCCGGCCTTCGGGCGGCTGGGCGACCTCCACGGGCACCGGCTGATGCTGCGGATCTCCCTCGCCACGGTGGCCGCCGGGACGTGCCTCGTTGCCCTCGCGCCGTCGTTCGAGGTGCTGCTCCTCGGCCGGATCCTGCAAGGGCCGCTCGCCGCGCTGCTGCCGCTGGAGATCGCGCTCGTCCGCGACCGGCTCCCGGTCGCGCTCGCGCGCCGCGCCATCGCCCGGCTGGTGGGCGCCCTCACCGTCGGCTCGCTCCTCGGCGCGCTGGCCATGGGCGCGGCGGACGAGGCGCTCGGCGACGTCCGGCTGACGCTGCTGCTCCCCGCGGTGCTGACCGTCGTCTGCGTGCCGGTCTCCTTCCTGAGCGTCCCGGAGAGCCGGCGCCTCGCGGCGGGGCGCGTCGACCTGCCCGGCATCGTGCTGCTCGGCGCGGCCATGATCGGTCTGCTGCTGGGGGTGTCCGCCGCCGAGGAGCAGGGCTGGCTCACCGCACCGGTCCTCGGGCCGATCGCCGCGGGGGCGGGTCTGCTGGCCGTGTTCGCCGCCGTGGAGCTGCGCAGCGCCGACCCGCTGCTGGACCTGCGGGCGATGAAGGGGCGGGGCAGCGCGCCGTTCTACCTGGCCTCGTTCCTGTTCGGAGTGTTCTTCTTCGGCAGTCAGGCGCCCAACGCGACGTTCTGGGCGGCGGATCCGGCCGAGACCGGCTACGGGTTCGCCCTCGGCGCCCTGTCCATCTCCCTGATGTCCCTGCCGGGGGCGGTGTGCAGCGTGGTCGGCTCGACGCTGACCGCCCGTATCGCCGGCCGGACCGGTTACCGCCGGGCGCTCGTCGGGGCGTTCACGCTCGTCGCGCTCTCCTTCGGCTCGTTCGCGCTGCTGCACGACGCGTGGTGGCAGATGTCGCTGACGTACGCCGTGCTGGGTCTCGCGGTCGGGCTGGCGCTGGGGGCGATGCCCACGGTCGTCGTCGAGTCGGGCGACCCGTCCCGTTCCGGTGTCGCGACCGCCGTCTACAACAACGTCAAGACACTCGGCGGTGCGGTCGCGGGCGGGGTGTTCGCGTCGGTCCTCGGCTCGCTGCTCACCGTCGACGGCGAGGCGCCCGGCGAGCGCGCCTACGTGGTGCTGTGGGTCGTCGCCGGGGCGTGTGCCCTGGCCGCGGCGGGCGCGGTCGCCCTCGCCCACCGCGAGGAGGGGGCACCGGCCGCGGGAGGATGAGGGACCGGTGTTCACCACCGGCCCCGTGGTACCCGGCGCCCCATGAGCACCGAACCCGCTCCGCTGCTCGCCCTGGATCTGACCGGCACGTTCGCGTTCGGGCTGAACGGGGCGCTGACCGCGGTGCGGGCCGCGCGGCTGGACCTGGTCGGCGTGGTGGTGCTCGGGATGATCACCGCGTTGGGCGGCGGGGTCATCCGGGACGTCCTCATCGACTCGCTGCCGCCCGCCACGTTCCTGGACTGGCGGTACTACACGCTCGCCGCCGCCGGGGGCCTGATCGCCTTCGCCGTCAGCAGGCACCTGCGCCGGCTGGAACCGGCGATCACCGTGCTGGACGCGGTCGGCCTGAGCACCTTCGCGGTGATCGGCGCGAGCAAGGCGCTGGACGCCGGGCTGGCCGTCGTACCGGCCATGCTGCTGGGCGTGATCACCGCGGTGGGCGGAGGGACGATCCGCGACACCCTCGTCGGCCGGATCCCGACGGTGCTGCGCACCGGGCTGTACGCCATCCCCGCGCTGGTGGGCGCGGCGGTGACGGTCGCCGCCGACGAGACGGGGCTCTACGGCCTCCCGGCCGCCCTCGGGGCGGCGACCGCCTGCTTCCTGATCCGCGTGCTCGGCCTCCGCTTCGGGCTGAACGCGCCGGAGCCGCCCGAGACGCGTCCGCCGGGTGGCCGAACCCGCGACCGTGAGTAGCCTCGACATCATGGAGCCCCCGCGATGATGGAGCACCCCCGATGAGCGACCCCGCCCGCACCGTCCTCGCCGGCCTCGACGCCGTCCGCTCCGACGTGGAGGACCTCTACCGGGACCTGCACCGGAACCCCGAGCTGGGTCTGCGGGAGCACCGGACGGCGAAGAAGGCGGCGGACGCCCTGCGGGAGAGCGGCTACGACGTCACCGAGGGCGTCGGCGGCACCGGCGTGATCGGGGTCCTCGCGAACGGGGACGGCCCGGTCGTCATGGTCCGGGCCGACATGGACGCCCTGCCGGTGCGCGAGCGGACCGGCCTCCCGTACGCCTCCACCGCGACGGTGACCGACGGCGACGGCCGCGAGCAGCCGGTGATGCACGCGTGCGGGCACGACGTGCACGTCGCCTCCCTGGTCGGGTCCGCGCGCCTGATGGCCGAGTCCCGGGACGCCTGGCGCGGCACCTTCGTCGCGCTGTTCCAGCCCTCCGAGGAGAACGGGGACGGCGCCGACGCCATGATCGGGGACGGTCTGACCGACCGGTCGCCCCGCCCCGACGTCGTGCTCGCCCAGCATGTCCTGCCCTACCCCGCCGGCTACGTCGGCACCCGGGCCGGGTCCTTCCTGTCCGCGGCGGACAGCCTCCGCGTCACCGTGCACGGCCGGGGCGCGCACGGTTCGGCACCGCAGGCCTCCGTGGATCCCGTGGTGATCGCCGCCTCGATCGTCGTACGGCTGCAGACCGTCGTCTCCCGCGAACTGGCCGCCACCACGCCCGCCGTCGTCACGGTGGGCAGCATCCACGCGGGCAGCGGTCCCAACGTCATCCCCGACCGGGCCGTCCTCGAACTGAACGTCCGCACGTACGACGACGCCACCCGCACCCAGGTCCTGGACGCGATCAAGCGCATCGTCCGCGCCGAGTGCGAGGCGTCCCGCTCCCCCGAGGAACCGGAGTTCGAGCGGCTCTCGTCCTTCCCGCCCACCGTCAACGACGAGGAGCCGACCCGGCGCGTCGCGGAGGCGTTCACCGCGTACTTCGGCGACGACGCCCACACCGTCGAGCTGCAGACCGCCAGCGAGGACATGAGTGAGCTGCCCCAGGCGTTCGGGGTGCCGTTCACCTACTGGGCGATCGGCGGCATCGACCCCGAGCGCTACGCCGAGGCCGCCCGCGACGGCACCGTCGCCCAGGACATCCCGGTCAACCACAGCGCCGCCTTCGCCCCCGTCGTCCAGCCGACCCTGGACACGGGCGTGAGCGCGCTGACGGTGGCCGCCCTCGCCTGGCTCGGAGACCGCGCCGCGTAGGGACCTCCGCGCGAGCCTCGTACGGCTTGACTCTCCAGTGGCTGGAGACCGGAAGGTGGGGGTCATGAACGGCGCGACGCCCCAGCCCCAGCCCTCGCACTCGCACTCGCACTCGATCGGTGAACTGTCGGCCCGTACCGGCGTCCCCGTACGGACGATCCGGTTCTACTCGGACACCGGACTGCTGCCGCCCACCAGCCGCACGCCGGCCGGGTACCGCCGCTACGGCGACGCGGCCCTCGGCCGGCTCCACCTCATCGGCGTCCTGCGGGAGCTGGACGTCGACCTCGCCACGGTCCGCCGGGTCCTGGACGGGGACCTCTCCGTCGCCGAGGTCGCCGCCGCGCACGCCGACGCCACCGCCCTGCAAATCCGCGCGCTCCGACTGCGGCACAGCGTGCTGCGGCTCGTCGCCCGACGCGGCCCCAATCCCGAGGAGACCGTTCTCATGCACCGGCTCGCCCGCCTCACCTCCGACGAACGACGGCGCATGGTGGCCGACTTCGTCGCCGCCCTCGACGCCGGCACACCACAGGCCCACGAGGCCGGCGCCGCCCTGCGCACGGCCCTGCCCGACCTCCCCGACGAACCGTCCGACGCCCAGCTCGCCGCCTGGGTGGAGCTGGCCGAACTCATGGCCGACGCCGACTTCCGCGCGGGCATGGCCCGGGCGGCACTCCCGCCCTCCGACGAGGACGCCCTGCCGGGCGCGGACTCCGAGAAGGCGGCCGAGCTGGTGCCGTTCGTCCGGCAGGCCGTCGCCGACGCGAGGGAGGCGGGCATCGACCCGGACGGTGCCGAGGCCGTCCCGGTGGTCGACGCCGTCGTGGAGCGCTTCGCGGCCGTGCTCGGCCGTCCCGACGGCCCGGAGCTGCGGGACTGGATGGCACGGCGGTTCGCGGCGGGGCACGACCCGCTCGTCGAGCGGTACTGGCGCCTGGTGTGGGCCGTCAACGACTGGCAGGTGATCCCCGGCCACCTGCCCTTCCAGCCCTGGATGGTCCAAGCCCTCCGCCGGTCCGGCCGGGTCAGCCCCAGTCCCCGTTGACCCACGCCAGCAGGCGGGCGCGCTTCTTGTAGTAGCAGAAGGTGTGGTCCGCGCCGGACGTGACGTGGGTCCCGTCCCCGAACCGCAGCTCGTACCCGGTGTCGCCGGGGCCGTACTCGCCGTCCCGGCGGCCGTCCATGTCGTCGGCCCAGTCGAGGAGTCCGAAGTCCAGGAAGCCCAGGTTCTCCAGGTATCGGCCGGGGTCGGCCGGCTCCACCGGTGCGGGAGAGCCGTCGGCCCCGGCGGCGTACCGGTCCTCGGCACAGCCGTCGGACCGCACGGGCTGCCCCAGCCACCACCCGGCCAGGAACACGGCGTACAGGGTGGTGACGACGCCGAGGCGGCGCAGGGTTATCCAGGCGGGCATCCCGCACTACCTCCAGTCGCCGCCGAACCACGCCCGGAGGCGGGGGCGTTCACTCGTGTCGTTGGTGCAGGTGACGGCGTAGGAGGTGACCGTGAGGGTCGTGGAGTAGGAGCGGTCGAACGTGTAGGCGTCCGGGAACGCCGACGGGGCGGGGGTGGGAATGGGCTCGGGCCTGCGCATGGGCTCGGAGGGCGGATCCGGCTCGTACTGCTTCGCGGCCCGGTCGACGGCGGCCTGATCGGCGTGGCAGTCGGGCGTCACGGGCTGCCCCAGGTACCAGCCGGTGACGAACACGCCGTAGACCACCGCGGCGGCGCCGAGGCGGCGCGGGGTGATCCGGCGCCCGTCGAACGGTGTTGTGCTCATGCCGACGCACCCTAGCCATCGGCAGGGACTCGCCGTCGAAAACGAGTCAGCGCCCGGGTCGGCCGAAGCCGACCCGGACGCTGCGTGGCAGGCGCGGGCCGGACGGCCCCCTGCGCTTCGTGTAGGCCCTGTGGGACTCGAACCCACAACCAATGGATTAAAAGTCCACTGCTCTGCCAATTGAGCTAAGGGCCCAGGCGGTGTCTCGCGCGGTGCTGCGTGATGTTGCCACACCGAGCATAGCCCGCCGCGGCCGGGACGCCGATCGGGTATCGGGGTCCCGGCCGCGTCGGGCGGAGAGGAGGAGAGGGGAGAGGAGGGGCGAGGAAGGGAGAGGAGGGGGCCGGGGCTGCCCGGGGCTACGGGTCCACCGGCTCCGGGGTGTTCGCGCGGGCGGACGCGCGGGCGCGGGTGCGTTCGTGGTCGGGGTTGAGGAACCAGTGGCGGGCCGACGCGAGCCACCAGGTGGCGGCGAAGCCCAGGACGACCAGGACGGCGATCGGCGCGTAGTTGAAGGTCTCCCAGGTGACCGGCGAGACCTGGGGCAGCATGAACAGGACCGTGATGACGCCGACCCACGTCACCGCGATCACACCCACCGGCTGCGACCAGCGGCCCAGGTGCCACGGCCCGCGTTCGAAGGCGGCGCCCTTGCGGACCCGGAGCAGGGTCGGGATGACGTACGCGATGTAGAGGCCGATGACCGCGATGGACGTCACGGCCGCGTACGCGGTGACGTTGATCAGGTACGGGAGGCCGAGGACCAGCGCGGCCAGGGCCGCCAGCCAGACCGCCGCGACCGGCGTGCGGGTGCGCGGGTTCACCGAGTGCCAGATGTGGGACCAGGGCAGCGCGCCGTCCCGGGAGAAGGCGTAGATCATGCGGCTGTTGGCCGTCACCGACGCCATCCCGCAGAAGAGTTGGGCGCCGATCACGACGAGGAGCAGGAGTTTGCCCGCCGTCGCGCCGAGGGCGTCCAGGAGGATCTGCGC
The DNA here is from genome assembly GCF_027947595.1 of Streptomyces lienomycini. Lineage (NCBI taxonomy): Bacteria > Bacillati > Actinomycetota > Actinomycetes > Kitasatosporales > Streptomycetaceae > Streptomyces > Streptomyces lienomycini. Next base: position 7,649,595 of record NZ_CP116257.1, read on the forward strand.
GGGAGGAGCGCCCGTGGGGGACGTCAGGGCGCCCTCGTAGGACTGGATGGCGAAGGTGAAGCCGAGGAGGAGGACGAAACCGGCGATCCAGGAGGTCCAGATGGAGCGGACGATGCCCTTGGGACCGGCCGTGGACGCGTCGTGCGTCTCCTCGGTCATGTGGGCGGAGGCGTCGTAGCCGGTGAAGGTGTACTGGGCCATCAGGAGCCCGATGAGGACCACGTAGACGCCGCTGCCCCAGCCGGTGTTGTTGACGAACTCCCCGAAGACGAAGGACGCCGACTGGTGGTGGTCCGGCGCGAAGGTCAGCGCGCCGACGATCACCGCGACGCCGAAGACGTGCCACCACACGCTCACGCTGTTGAGGAGGCCGACGATGCGGACACCGAAGGTGTTCAGCAGGCCGTGCAGGACCAGGATCGCGGCGAAGAGCAGGATCGTGCGGCCGGGCGTCACCTCGAAGTCGAACTGGAGGTTCAGGTAGGCGCCCAGGAAGGACGCGGCGCCGAAGTCGATGCCGGCGGTGACCGCGACCTGGCCCAGCACGTTGAACCAGCCCGTGAACCACGCCCAGGCCGCCGCGGTGCGCGGGGGCGCCAGGCGGTGCGCCCAGAAGTACAGGCCCGCCGAGGTCGGGTACGCCGAGCAGATCTCGGCCATCGCCAGGCCGACGAAGAGGGTCATCAGGCCGACGGCGACCCAGCCCCAGGTGATGACGGCGGGGCCGCCCGTGTTCATGCCGAAGAGGTACAGGGTCAGGCAGCCCGACAGGACCGAGATGATGGTGAAGGAGACCGCGTAGTTGGAGAACGCCGACATGCGGCGGGCCAGAACCTGGGTGTAGCCGAGCTGGGCCAGCCGTTCCTCGTCCGACAGCCCACTCGCCTTGGCGTCATCTGTCATGCCCCCAGCAATTCCCTTGCGGCGAGCGTGACATGCGTCACTCCGTGGACTTCGTGGCCGAAACCGGACCGCAACGCGAAGCGCCGTGGCCTCCACCCGGTGAGGTGGAGGCCACGGCGCTTCTCAGGTGTTCAGGCGTCAGCCGTTGCGCTTCCAGCGCGGCTTGTCGTCACGGCGGCCGAAGGACGAGCCACGGTGGTCGTCGCGGCGGCCGGACGGACGGTCGTGGCCGCCGGAACGGAAGCCAGGGCGGTCGCCCTGGCGGTCGCGGTTGAACGGACGGTCGCTGCCCCGGTGCCCACCGCGCTCACCGCGGTCGTCGCGGCGCTCGAAGGAACGGCCACCGCGGTCGTCACGACGGTCGAAGGAACGACCCCCGCGGTCACCCCGGTCGTCCCGGCGGAAACCACCGCGGTCGCCACGGTCACCCCGGTCGTCACGACGCTCGAACGAACGACCACCGCGGTCGTCACGGTCACGACGCTCGAACGAACGACCACCACGGTCGCCCCGGTCGTCACGGCGGTCGAAGGAACGACCCCCGCGGTCACCCCGGTCGTCCCGGCGGAAACCACCGCGGTCGCCACGGTCACCCCGGTCGTCACGACGCTCGAACGAACGACCACCGCGGTCGTCACGGTCACGACGCTCGAAGGAACGGCCACCACGGTCGCCCCGGTCGTCACGGCGGTCGAAGGAACGGCCCCCGCGGTCACCCCGGTCGTCACGGCGGTCGTACGAGCGGTCGCCGCGGTCGGCGAAGCGGTCGCGGCCGTTGCCGCCGGTGCGCTCCGTCTTCTCGACGTCGCGGGCGCCGGGCTGCTCGGGCAGCGAGACCTCGGTCTCGGTCGCGGCGGCGGCCACCTCGGCCAGCACCGTCTCCGGGTCCTCGCCGCGCTCCCGCGCGGACCTGGCGACCAGGCGGTCCGCCTCCTCGCGAAGCTCGGTGGCGCGGCGCTGGGCCCGCTCCAGCTCCTTGGTGAGCTGGGTGACCTCGCGCTCGGCCTGCTGCGCCGCGTTGCCCGCGGACTCGGCTTGGACCTCGGTCATCGACCGGGCGCCGGTGATCTCGGCGACCTCCGGGTCGAAGGCGGCGCCGCCCTGGATGATGTGGCGCGTGGCGTCGACGCCCGCGTCCTCCATCAGCCGGAAGATCTGGCGGCGCTGGTGCGGCAGGGACAGGGACACGACCGTGCCGGTGCGGCCCGCGCGCGCCGTACGGCCGGCGCGGTGCAGGTAGTCCTTGTGGTCGCCGGCCGGGTCCACGTTCAGGACCAGGTCGATGCCGTCGACGTGGATGCCGCGGGCGGCGACGTCGGTGGCGACCAGGACGTTGACGTAACCGTCCTTGAAGTCCGCCAGCGTGCGGGTGCGGGCGCCCTGGGTCATGCCGCCGTGCAGCGCGTCCGCCTTGGCACCGGCGTCGCGCAGCTGCTCGGCGACGCGGTCGGCGCCCAGCTGGGTGCGGACGAAGATGATGGTGCGGCCCTTGCGGGAGGCGATGGCCGCGGTGACCGGCGCCTTGTCCTTGGGCTTCACGACCAGGATGTGGTGCGACATGGTCGTCACCGCGCCCTGGGCGGCGTCCACCTCGTGGAGGGCCGGGTCCGTCAGGTACCGGTCGACGAGGGTCTTGATCTCGTTCTCCATGGTGGCGGAGAAGAGCATGCGCTGACCGCCGGCCGGGACCTGGTCGAGCAGCTCGGTGACCTCGGGCAGGAAGCCCAGGTCGGACATCTGGTCGGCCTCGTCGAGGACCGCGATCTGCACGTTCTCCAGGGAGCAGGCGCCGCGGTTGATGATGTCGCGCAGCCGGCCCGGGGTGGCGACCAGGATGTCGACGCCGCGCTCGAGGGCGTAGATCTGGTTGCCCATCGAGGTACCGCCGCAGACGACCTTCATCTTCAGGCCCATGACGTCGCCGTACGGCTGGAGCGCGTCGGCGACCTGCATGGCCAGCTCGCGGGTCGGGGTGAGGATGACGGCGCGGGGCTTGTGCTTCTCGGTGCGGCCGCCGGCCAGCGTGGCCAGGGTCGGCAGACCGAAGGAGAGGGTCTTGCCGGAGCCGGTGCGGCCTCGGCCGAGGATGTCCTTGCCGGCCAGGGCGTCCGGAATGGTCGCGGCCTGGATCGGGAAGGGGGTGGTCACGCCGTTCTGCGCGAGCTTGCGCACGACGCCCTCGGGGAGACCGAGGTCGGCGAACGTCGACTCGGGAGCCGCGGGGGCCTCGACGGTCTCGGTGGACTCGGGGGTCGTGGCGGCCTCTGCGGCCTCCGGTGCACCCTCGACGCCTTCGGCGTTCTCGGGCACGACGACGTGGTCGGTACTGGTCATGGACATGCGAATGCGAAACCTTCCGGAGTCTCTCGTCGGCACGCGCCCGTCAACTCCGTGAATCGCGATTCGCAATACGACCGCCTCAATGCGGTCCACCACGGCAGGGGGAGAGAACGCGCCACACGGCGCGCTCTGCGGTGGCGCCGGGCAAATGGGATCAAACGATCTACCACCATACGCACCCTCCACCCCCGAAGGCAAACCGGAAGGCAACGCGCCGACACATGCCCAGCTCAGCGGGGTCGGCACCCGATCCGCACCGTCGGCCCGGCCGCCTACACCGGTGCTCCGGCCGCCGGCGCCGGCTCCCGCTGCTCGAGCTGCGTACCGGGAGGCTCGTGCGCCGACGAGGACGGCTCGGCCACCGTCGGCTCCGGCGTCGGCGGGGCGGGCGGCTCCTGGGTCGGCGTCGGCTCCGGCTCGGCCGTCCGGGTGGGCTCCTCCGGCGGCATCCGGGTGGGCTCGGGCTCGGGGTCCCCGCCCTTCGGCGGCGCTCCCCGACTCGGATGCCCGGCCGAGGACGCCGAAGCGGACGCGTCCCCGTCCGTCCCGTCCTCGCCCTTCTCCCTGCCGTCGCCCCTGCCCCCGCCCCCGGCCTTCTTCCCCTCGCCGTGGCCCTCGTCGGCCGCCGCCTCGCGGTACCCGGCGGTGCCGCCCGACACCGCGGGGCCGCCCTCGGGTGCCTCACCGCCCCGCTCCCCGGCGGAGTGCGACGGCCTGACGTCCCCTCCGGACTCGTCGCCGACGCTCATGCAGCCGGCGGCGGCGACGACGGCCACGGCCGTGGCGGCCAGACGGACGGGTACGTACAAGGGGCGCACGGGCGGCCACCTCCGGGGTTCAAGGAGTCGACGTGCCCAACTCCCGTCACCCACAAGAGGACACGCGCCCGGCGAGGCGGACTTGACCCGAGCGCGTCACGGTCGCCGGCGGCGTGCCGGCCGCGTCACCCGTACCCGAGGGCGTGCAGCCGCGCGTCGTCGATCCCGAAGTGGTGGGCGATCTCGTGAACGACCGTCACCTCGGTCTCGGCCACGACGTCCTCACGCGTGTCGCAGAACCGCAGCGTCGGCCCCCGGTAGATGGTGATCCGGTCCGGCAGCACGCCCGCGTACCACTCCCCGCGCTCCGTCAGCGGCGTCCCCTCGTACAGGCCGAGCAGCTCGGGATCGTCCGCCGGCGGTTCGTCCTCCACGAACACCGCGACGTTGTCCATCAGCCGCGTCAGCTCCGGCGGGATCCGGTCCAGGGCCTCGGCGACCAGTTCCTCGAACTCCTCGCGCGTCATCTCCAGCACAGCCCCATTGTCGGGTACGACCGTGGAGTACGACCCGCATATCCGCCCCGGGCCCTGGGCATACGGGACCAATGGCCCGCGTCCCCGCCGCAGCCCTGCACGCCCTGGCCGAGGTGATGAACCCCATCCGCAACGCCCCGCGCGCCCTCTTCCTCCGGCGGCGCATCCGCCGTACGCCCCCGACACCCGACCTCGCCGCCCGCCCGCACCCCTGGACCCGCGCCGCCGGACTCGTCGCCGTGGTGCTGCTGGGCGCCTGGCTGGGGCTGCTGGTCGTGGGCAACGTGCGGGTGCCGGTCGGGCCGATGAACACGACGATGACGCTGCGCCCGTCGCTCACCGGCGGCACGAAGATCAACGTCTCGCCGCTGGGCGCCCTCCAGCTCGACAGCCATGTCGCCCCGGTCCGCCTCGACGTCAACGTCGACCAGCTCGACCCCGACCGCGCCCAGGCCCTCGTCGACCACCCCGAACGGCTCTCCGGCCTCCAGGACGAGGTCGCCCAGGACGTCGAGCACGGCACCCTCGACCTCGCCGTCCGCTCGTGCGTCGCCGTCGTCACCGGCGCCACCGCCCTCGGCCTCGTCGTCTACCGCCGGCCCCGGCGTGCCCTCGCCGCCGGGGGACTCGCGCTCACCCTCCTGGTGGCGTCCGGCGGCACCGCGTACGCGACCTGGAACCCCGACTCCGTCCTGGAACCGAAGTTCTCCGGGCTGCTCTCCTCCGCGCCGTCCCTCGTCGGCAACGCGCGCAGCATCGTGACCGAGTTCGACGTCTACCAGAAGGAACTGGCCCGGCTGGTGACCAACGTGACCAAGCTCTACGACGTCACGTCCACGCTCCCCGCCTACCAGCCCGACCCGAGCACGATCCGCGTCCTGCACGTGTCGGACATCCATCTGAACCCGGCGAGCTGGAAGATCATCGCCTCGCTGGTGGAGCAGTACAAGGTGAACGTGATCGTCGACTCCGGCGACACGATGGACCACGGCACCGCCGCGGAGAACGGCTTCCTGGACCCGGTCGAGGACCTCGGCGCCGCCTACGTCTGGGTGCGCGGCAACCACGACTCGCGCGGCACCCAGAAGTACCTCGAGCACCTGAAGAACGCACACGTCCTGGACGACGGCCGGGCCCGGACGGTCGCCGGACTGCGCTTCGCCGGCATGGGCGACCCGCAGTACACCCCCGACCGCTCCAAGGCGGACGGCGCCGAGGCCTCCCAGGAGCTGGCCGGCGCCCGCCTCGCCTCCGCCCTGCGCGACCAGAGCGCGGCCGGGACCCCCGTGGACGTCGCCATCGCCCACGAACCGTCGGCCGCCCGGGAGGTCGACGGCGACGTGCCGCTGGTCCTCGCCGGGCACCTCCACCACGAGGACACGGAGGTCATGAAGTACGGCACCCGACTGCGCGTCGAGGGCTCCACCGGGGGCAGCGGCCTGCGCGCGGTGGAGGGCAAGCACCCCGACCCGATCCAGGCGTCGATCCTCTACTTCGACCGGAACACCCGGCACCTCCAGGCCTGGGACGAGATCAAGCTCGGCGGTCTCGGCCTGACGACGGCCGAGGTCAGCCGTCATCTGCCGAAGGAGAACCAGCCGGGCGCGACCCCGTCCCCCTCCACCACCGACCCCTCTGCCACCGCACCGGGCAGCCCCGTCCCCGGGACTCCGTAAACCGTTTTGGCGATACCTCCCGCCATCCCATATGCTTCTCACGTCCCCGACGCGCTGAGAAGCGCCCAGGCGGGCCGATAGCCCTCATCGTCTAGCGGCCTAGGACGCCGCCCTTTCAAGGCGGTAGCACGGGTTCGAATCCCGTTGGGGGCACGCAGTACATGTGCGACACTGTCGTACGAAGCTTGGTCCTGTGGAGCAGTTTGGAGTGCTCGCCACCCTGTCAAGGTGGAGGCCGCGGGTTCAAATCCCGTCAGGACCGCTGAGGTTTCACGTGAAACCTCGCGGCTGGGTAGCTCAGTTGGTACGAGCGATCGCCTGAAAAGCGATAGGTCGCCGGTTCGACCCCGGCCCCAGCCACATACAACCCCTGTCGAGATCATCGGCGGGGGTTCTGTGTTGCCCGGACGGCACCGGTCGACACCGCAGGGAAATCGTTCGCCAGGTTTTTCCCGGGGATGAGATCCTGGAACCCGTATGTCTACGCACCCTGCCCCCGCCCTCGGAACCCTCGCCCCCCGGCTGACCGAGCTGTCGCTGCGCGACGCGCACCGGCTCGGCCGCAGGCTGGAGGGTGCACGGAAGATCCGCAAGCCGGAGGCCCGCGCCACCGTTCTCGCCGAGATCGAGACGGAGGTGGCCAAGGCCGAGCAGCGCATCGGTGAGCGCCGGGCGCGCGTGCCGGCCGTCAGCTACCCCGAGCAGCTCCCGGTCAGCCAGAAGAAGGACGAGATCGCGGCGGCCATCCGTGACCACCAGGTCGTGATCGTCGCCGGTGAGACGGGTTCCGGGAAGACCACCCAGATCCCGAAGATCTGTGTCGAGCTGGGCCGCGGCGTCCGCGGCATGATCGGGCACACCCAGCCCCGCCGGATCGCCGCCCGCACCGTCGCCGAGCGGGTCGCGGACGAGCTGGACACCCCGCTCGGGGAGACCGTCGGCTGGAAGGTCCGCTTCACCGACCAGGTGAACCCGCAGTCCACCTTCATCAAGCTGATGACCGACGGCATCCTGCTCGCCGAGATCCAGACCGACCGCGAGCTGCGCGCCTACGACACGATCATCATCGACGAGGCCCACGAGCGCTCCCTCAACATCGACTTCCTGCTGGGCTACCTCGCCCAACTGCTGCCCAAGCGCCCCGACCTCAAGGTCGTCATCACCTCGGCGACCATCGACCCCGAGCGCTTCTCCCGGCACTTCGGCGACGCCCCCATCGTCGAGGTCAGCGGCCGGACGTACCCCGTGGAGGTGCGCTACCGGCCGCTCCTGGAGGAGGAGGGCGACGACGCCGACCGGGACCAGATCACGGCGATCACCGACGCCGTCGAGGAGCTGATGGGCGAGGGCAAGGGCGACATCCTCGTCTTCCTCTCCGGCGAGCGGGAGATCCGGGACACGGCGGACGCGCTGGAGAAGAAGAAGTACAGATTCACGGAGGTACTGCCGCTGTACGCGCGGCTGTCGCACGCCGAGCAGCACCGCGTCTTCCAGCAGCACACCGGGCGCCGCATCGTCCTCGCCACCAACGTCGCCGAGACGTCCCTCACCGTGCCGGGCATCAAGTACGTCATCGATCCCGGCTTCGCCCGCATCTCCCGCTACAGCCACCGCACCAAGGTGCAGCGGCTGCCGATCGAGCCGGTCTCGCAGGCCAGCGCCAACCAGCGCAAGGGCCGCTGCGGCCGTACGTCCGACGGCATCTGCGTCCGGCTGTACTCCGAGGACGACTTCACCGCCCGCCCGGAGTTCACGGACGCGGAGATCCTCCGTACGAACCTCGCCTCCGTCATCCTCCAGATGACCGCGGCCGGCCTCGGGGACATCGAGAAGTTCCCCTTCATCGATCCCCCGGACCACCGCAACATCCGCGACGGTGTGCAGCTGCTCCAGGAGCTGGGCGCACTCGACCCGGCGCAGAAGGACGTACGCAAGCGGCTGACCGACACCGGCCGCAAGCTCGCCCAGCTGCCCGTCGACCCGCGGCTGGCCCGGATGGTGCTGGAGGCGGACAAGAACGGCTGTGTCCGCGAGGTCATGGTCATAGCCGCCGCGCTGTCCATCCAGGATCCGCGGGAGCGCCCCGCGGAGAAGCAGGCCCAGGCCGACCAGCAGCACGCCCGCTTCAAGGACGAGACCAGCGACTTCCTCGCCTTCCTCAACCTCTGGCGCTACGTGCGCGAACAGCAGAAGGAACGCGGCTCGTCGTCCTTCCGCCGGATGTGCAAGCAGGAGTACCTGAACTTCCTGCGCATCCGCGAGTGGCAGGACATCTACACCCAGCTGCGCACGGTCGCCGAGCAGATGGGCATCCACCTCAACGAAGCCGACGACGCCGCTCCCGACGACCGGGTGCACGTGTCGCTGCTGGCCGGTCTGCTCTCCCACGTCGGCATGAAGGACGTGAAGGAGGGCGCGAAGAACGAGTACCTGGGCGCGCGCAGCGCCAAGTTCGCGATCTTCCCGGGCTCGGCGCTGTTCAAGAAGCCCCCGCGGTTCGTGATGTCGGCGGAGCTGGTGGAGACCTCCCGGCTCTGGGCCCGCGTCAACGCGAAGATCGAACCCGAGTGGGTGGAGCCGCTCGCCGGGCACCTCCTCAAGCACACCTACAGCGAACCGCACTGGGAGAAGGACCAGGCGGCCGTGATGGCGTACGAGAAGGTCACGCTGTACGGCGTACCGATCGTGGCCCAGCGCAAGGTGAACTACGGGCGGATCGACCCCGAGGTCAGCCGCGAACTGTTCATCCGCAACGCCCTGGTCGAGGGCGACTGGCGCACGCACCACAAGTTCTTCGCCGACAACCGCAGGCTGCTGACCGAGGTCGAGGAGCTGGAGCACCGGGCGCGGCGCCGGGACATCCTGGTCGACGACGAGACGCTGTACGACTTCTACGACCAGCGGGTGCCCGAACACGTCGTCTCCGGCGCGCACTTCGACTCGTGGTGGAAGCACAAGCGGCACGAGCAGCCCGACTTCCTCGACTTCGAGCGCGAGATGCTCATCAACGAGAAGGCCGGGGCGGTCACCAAGGACGACTACCCGGACTCCTGGCGGCAGGGGCCGCTGAAGTTCCGGGTGACGTACCAGTTCGAGCCGGGGGCCGACGCGGACGGCGTGACCGTCCACGTGCCGCTCCAGGTGCTCAACCAGGTGACGGACGAGGGCTTCGACTGGCAGATCCCGGGCCTGCGCGAGCAGGTCGTCACGGAGCTGATCCGCTCCCTGCCCAAGCCGGTCCGCCGCAACTACGTCCCGGCGCCGAACTACGCCCAGGCGTTCCTCGACCGTGCCGTGCCCCTCCAGGAGCCGCTGACGGTGACCATGGCGCGGGAGCTGAAGCGCATGGTGGGCGTGCCGTTCGACGCGGAGGACTTCGACTGGTCGAAGGTCCCCGACCACCTGAAGATCACCTTCCGGATCGTCGACGAGCGGCGCCGCAAACTCGCCGAGGACAAGGATCTGGAGGCGTTGAAGCTCCGGCTGCGTCCGAAGGCCCGCAAGGCGCTGTCCCAGGCCGCGGCGGCCACCGCGGAGCGCAGCGGCGGCGAGTCCCTGGAGCGCTCCGGGCTGACGGACTGGACGATCGGCACGCTGACCCGGGTCTTCGAGACCCGCCGGGCCGGCCAGCCGGTGAAGGCGTACCCGGCGCTGGTCGACGACGGGCCGAAGGCGAACACCGTCTCCGTCCGGCTCTTCGACACCGAGGCCGAGCAGGCGCAGGCGATGTGGAAGGGCACACGGCGGCTGATCCTGCGCAACATCCCGGTCAACCCGGCGAAGTTCGCGTCCGAGAAGCTGACCAACCAGCAGAAGCTGGGCCTGTCGGCCAATCCGCACGGTTCGATCCAGGCGCTGTTCGACGACTGCGCCATGGCGGCGGCGGACAAGCTGATCGCGGACTTCGGCGGCCCGGCGTGGGACGAGGAGTCGTACCGCAAGCTCTACGACAAGGTCCGCGCGGAGATCGTCGACACGACCATCCGCACGGTGGGCCAGGTGCAGCAGGTGCTGGCCGCCTGGCAGGCCTGCGAGCGCCGCCTGAAGGCCGTGCGCAGCCCGGCGCTGCTGGCGAACCTCCAGGACGTGCGGGGGCAGCTGGACGCGCTGGTGAAGCCGGGCTTCGTCACGGAGGCCGGGATCAAGCGGCTGCCGGACCTGATGCGCTACCTGGTCGCCGCGGACCGCCGGCTGCAGCAGATGCCGACCGGGGTGCAGCGGGACACCTCCCGCATGGAGAAGGTCCACGAGATGCGGGACGAGTACGCGTGGCTGCTCGAGCAGATGCCGCAGGGCCGGCCGGTGCCGCAGCAGGTCCTCGACGTCCGCTGGATGATCGAGGAGCTGCGGGTCAGCTATTTCGCGCACGCGCTGGGCACGGCGTACCCCGTCTCCGACAAGCGGATCGTGAAGGCGATCGACGCGCTCGCGCCGTGACGGAGCCCGTACGGAGGGTGAGTTCGACCGGCGGCCCACCCTCCTGTACAGTCTCTTCTCGCAGCGCAACGCACAAGAAGCGCCGCGAAACCTGGTCCTGTGGAGCAGTTTGGAGTGCTCGCCACCCTGTCAAGGTGGAGGCTGCGGGTTCAAATCCCGTCAGGACCGCAGCAGAAGCCCCGCACCGAGTAATCGGCGCGGGGCTTCTTCGTGCGACACCCTCCGCTTCCAGAACGCCGATCACCCGGTCAAGGCGGAGGCCGCGCCCGCGGCGCAGCCGCAATCGGGCACAGCAAATCCCGTCAGAACCGCAGCAGAAGCCCCACCACCCCCAATGGGCCTCTGCTCTGCGTGCCTCGGTGCACCTCCCGACCGCGCAGTCCCGACCGGGGCCCCGGCCCCCGAAGGCTCTCAGGGCCCCTCAGAGGCCCTCTCGCGGCCTTGACGGCGTCACATTCGCTCGGTACTCCAAAGACAGGGCACATCCCCCGTGTGACCCCTGGAGGTGGCGTATGGCGGCATCGGTCAGGCACGAGACGCGGGCCCTGCTCCGTGCGCATCTGTCGGCCGCGTCGTCATACGGTCACACCACGCGCCACTGTCCGATCTGCCACCGGCTGTTGCGGCTGGCGCTGGACTCGCCGGCGCCACAGTCTCCGACAGGCCGTCAAGAGGGCGTCGAGGACGGGAGCGCGCCCACGGCCTGAACCGCGCGGGCCCCAACGCCCTTGCTCCGCAGACCTCGTGGAAGCCGCGCCTCCATTAGCGCACCGATGCCGGGCCCAACAACCACCGCGTCGTGTGACGGGTGTCACCGCATCAATTCTGGAAACCGTGGCACTTACAGCTCCCCTACAACTGGTCAATTTAATATGTGCAATTGCACCTCGGTCCGCAGTACACGCACAGCCGATCCGACACCCCTCCCCAGACTCGACCAAGGCCGCGCACAGAACCGGCTCACGAGCCACCGCCGGGCACAGGACCGGACACGGCCCGGACACAGAAAATCGCGCTGGACCCGGCGGAGTCCAGCGCGATCAACGACGCACCACTGTTGGGGCAGGGACGGCGTCGCTTGGAGCTGTGGGTCCGGACGCCCGGACAGGTTGGGGGACCCGCCGTTTTGCCCGGTTATTCAGTTGTTCAGGCCTCGCTGCGCTGCTGCGGAATGCCCGCGAGCAGAGCGCGGACCTCGGCCTCGCGGTAGCGGCGATGCCCGCCGAGCGTGCGGATCGACGTGAGCTTGCCGGCCTTCGCCCAGCGCGTGACCGTCTTCGGGTCGACGCGGAACATGGTGGCGACCTCAGCCGGGGTCAGCAGCGGCTCGGCATCAGGGGTGCGAGCGGTCATGAGCGGCCTCCTCGGGAGAACCGAACCTTCTCGGTTCATTCCTCTAAATTCTGCACCTTGACCCGCGTTGCCCGAAATGGCGGACGCGAGTCGAGTCGGTTATAGGACGAACGGCTTGTCCTCGGCACTACAACTACACCATCTGTCCAGCCGCGTCGGCCAAACCGATGGAATTGCCCTCCCAGGTGTTCATCAGCGACGGAAGCCGATGGACCATGCCATAGCGGACAGTCACGCCACTGTGACGATCAGTCACAGGACGATCAGGGGTCACTCGACCTGTCATCAGACCCCCCAAAGCGCACAATGCCGAGATTCCGCCCACAGTGCACCACAGCAGGACGGAAGGAGCCCTCCCCGGACTCCTTGTCCTATTTTGGCACGAGGAGGGGGAAGCGGCGCAAGAGTGATGTACGTGCGGTCCGTCACGCTTGACACATACGCCCGGATCGGGACCTACGTCCCTTGTTGACAAAACATCAGCCCACACCGAACACGTGTCGGAGCGGAAGACGAAACCCCACATCGGGCGGTACGTCAAACGTCAGTTCGCGGACCGCCGGTCACGGACCGCCCGCCAGCGCTCCACCAGCCGCCCGTAGGCCGCCCCCGCGGCGGCACCGTCGCCGTGGCGCAGCGCGTCGATCCCCTCGGCCACGTCCGCCGCGGAGTGGTCGTCCGCCAACTCCCCGGCCGGCAGGGCGTGCACCAGCCCGCCGTAGTCCAGCTCGACCAGGGAGCGCGGATGGAACTCCTCCAGCCAGCGCCCCACGTCCACCAGCCCGTCGATGAGCGGCCCCTCGTCCACGGCCTCCCGCAGGGCCCGCAGCCCCCGGGCCACCCGCCGGCGGGCCTGCACCATCGGCGTGCGGTAGCGCAGCACCGGAGCGGCCGCCCCGGGTCCCGCGCCGCCCGCGTCGTACTCCCGCTCCTCGTCGGAGACCAGCACGAACCAGTTGATCGGCACCTGCCAGGTGGCCGTGCGGATCCAGGGCCGGGCGTCCGGGTTGCGCAGCAGCCAGCGCTCGTAGTCCTGCGTGCTCTGGCGGCGTACGACGGGTGGGATCAGGGCGTCCAGGACGGGCTCCGGGAAGTCCTCGGCCAGTTCCCCGAGGGCCTGCCAGCCGCGCAGCCGGGTCCGCCAGGGGCAGACGCAGACCACGCCGTCGGCCTCCGCCACGAAGGCGTCGGCGCTCTCGTGCACCGGCACGGCCACGGGCGGGGTGGGCAGCAGGTCGGCCAGGGAGCGGCGCAGCTCGTCCTGGTAGGAGGGCCGGTCGGGACGGCGGGCGTACCGGGCCCAGTGGGCGCGCTCCTCGTCGGGGAAGGCGGCCAGCGGTTCGTACACCCGCAGGTACGCCGCGTAGGGAACGATCACCGAGGACACCTTGGGCACGCCTGCTCCCTCCCCCGCGCACCGACGCGAAAACCTGCGGAAACTCATGGAAACAGATCACAAACGCGCGAGAATCTCAGCAAATCGTCGCACGCCTGTACTCCGTGCGGAGGTGATCCTGAGCACTGTGCGGCGGGCGGGCACCACCAGGCTCTAATCTCGTGCCACAGTCCCCGCCACCCGCACGGGGCCTGCCTCGAATCGCCGCAACTACACAGGAGTCACCACCGTGACCGACGTAACCGGCGCACCTGCTGATGTACTGCACACCCTGTTCCACTCGGATCAGGGGGGTCATGAGCAAGTCGTGCTCTGCCAGGACCGTGCCAGCGGTCTCAAGGCCGTCATCGCCATCCACTCCACCGATCTGGGCCCCGCGCTCGGCGGCACCCGCTTCTACCCGTACGCGAGCGAGGCGGAGGCCGTCGCCGACGCGCTGAACCTCGCGCGCGGGATGTCGTACAAGAACGCCATGGCCGGTCTCGACCACGGCGGCGGCAAGGCCGTGATCATCGGTGACCCGGAGCAGATCAAGAGCGAGGAGCTGCTCCTCGCCTACGGCCGGTTCGTCGCCTCGCTCGGCGGCCGCTACGTCACCGCGTGCGACGTCGGCACCTACGTCGCCGACATGGACGTCGTGGCCCGCGAGTGCCGCTGGACCACCGGTCGCTCCCCCGAGAACGGCGGCGCGGGCGACTCCTCCGTCCTCACCTCCTTCGGCGTCTACCAGGGCATGCGGGCCGCCGCCCAGCACCTGTGGGGCGACCCGACGCTGCGCGACCGCACGGTCGGCATCGCGGGTGTCGGCAAGGTCGGCCACCACCTGGTCGAGCACCTGCTCGCCGAGGGGGCGCACGTGGTCGTGACCGACGTGCGCAAGGACGTCGTACGAAGCATCACCGAGCGGCACCCGTCGGTGGTCGCCGTCGCCGACACCGACGCGCTGATCCGGGTGGAGAACCTGGACATCTACGCGCCCTGTGCGCTCGGCGGCGCGCTGAACGACGACACCGTGCCGGTGCTGACCGCCAAGGTGGTGTGCGGCGCGGCCAACAACCAGCTCGCCCACCCCGGCGTCGAGAAGGACCTCGCCGACCGCGGGATCCTCTACGCCCCGGACTACGTGGTGAACGCCGGCGGTGTCATCCAGGTCGCCGACGAGCTGCACGGGTTCGACTTCGACCGGTGCAAGACGAAGGCCGCGAAGATCTACGACACCACGCTGGCCATATTCGCACGTGCGAAGGAGGACGGTATTCCGCCGGCCGCCGCGGCCGACCGGATCGCCGAGCAGCGGATGGCGGAGGCGCGCACCCGCCGGTGAACCGGCGGTGATCCGGCCGTCGTACGGCGGTGGCCCGGCAGGGTCTTCGCACGTTTGACGGGTACCCGTCGGGGGGCAGTTGGAGAGAACTCTCACTTATCCCGGCGGGTCGACCGCCGAAAGGTGGTTAAAATCGCGGTTGACCAGCGAGGACGGGGCGCCTCGGCGGTCCTGGGCAGGGCCACGTGCTGCGGGCGACGTACCGTATGGGCGTGGGCTCAGGTACCGTGGAAGCCCTACGGACCGGTCTCTCTGCGGAGAGCCCGTTCCGGACCATGAACGCGTGTCAAGACTCTGGGGCCGTCGAGCCCCGTCGTTGAGGGGGTCGAGCCATGGGGCGCGGCCGGGCCAAGGCCAAGCAGACGAAGGTCGCCCGCCAGCTGAAGTACAACAGCGGTGGGACTGATCTCTCCCGCCTGGCCGAGGAGCTGGGCGCATCGCCCTCGAATTCGCAACCGCCGAATGGCGAGCAATTCGAGGACGATGAGCAGGACGACGACGTGTACGCAAAGTACGCCGACCTCTATGAGGACGACGACGAGGATGAGGACGGCCAGTCCCCATCCCAACAGCGACGCGGCGCTTGACCTTGCACTGAACACCTTCCCGGTCGGTGACCTCTGTCACCGACCGGGTTCTGTGCTACCCACGTCACCCGCCGCATCCGCGGCGTCTCAGACGGCGTAGTCGCCCACCAGCGCCGCGCCGCTCTCGTGGTCTGCCCGGTCGGTGATCTCGCCGGCCACCCAGGCGTCCACGCCGCGGTCGGCGAGGGTCGTCAGGGCGACGTCCGTCGATTCCTCGGGCACGATCGCGATCATGCCCACGCCCATGTTGAGGGTCTTCTCCAGCTCCAGGCGCTCGACCCGGCCGGTCCGGCCGACGAGGTCGAAGATCGCGCCCGGGGCCCAGGTGGAGCGGTCGACCACGGCGTGCAGGCCGTCGGGGATCACGCGGGCCAGGTTGGCCGCGAGCCCGCCGCCGGTGACGTGGCTGAAGGCGTGGACCTCGGCGGTGCGCATGAGGGCCAGGCAGTCCAGGGAGTAGATCTTGGTCGGCTCCAGCAGCTCCTCGCCGAGGGTGCGGCCGAGGCCGTCGAGGTGGGCGTCCATGGACAGCCCGCCCTCGTTCAGCAGGACGTGGCGGACCAGCGAGTACCCGTTCGAGTGAAGCCCGGAGGACGCCATGGCGATCACCGCGTCACCCGTACGGATGCGATCCGGGCCGAGCAGCCGGTCGGCCTCCACGACGCCCGTACCGGCCCCGGCGACGTCGAAGTCGTCCGCGCCCAGCAGGCCGGGGTGTTCGGCCGTCTCACCGCCCACCAGGGCGCATCCGGCCAGCACGCAGCCTTCGGCGATGCCCTTGACGATGGCGGCGACACGCTCGGGGTGGACCTTGCCGACGCAGATGTAGTCGGTCATGAAGAGCGGCTCGGCACCGCACACCACGATGTCGTCCATGACCATGGCGACCAGGTCGTGGCCGATGGTGTCGTACACACCGAGCTGCCGGGCGATGTCGACCTTGGTGCCGACGCCGTCGGTGGCGGAGGCGAGCAGCGGCCGCTCGTAGTTCTTGAGGGCGGAGGCGTCGAAGAGCCCGGCGAAGCCGCCGAGGCCGCCGAGGACCTCGGGGCGCCGCGTCTTCTTGACCCATTCCTTCATGAGCTCGACGGCGCGGTCGCCCGCCTCGATGTCGACGCCGGCGGCTGCGTAGCTGGCACCAGTTGTGTCAGGCATGACGATGAGAACCTTCGTGTCGTACGGCAGGGAGGCCGGGGGGAAGCCCGGGATGCCTGTGGAACGGACGGCTACGGGCGACGGATGGCGTCGGCGGCGGCCGTACCGGCGGGCCCGGCGGCCAGCTCGGTCTCCAGGAGCTGCTTGCCGAGCAGCTCGGGGTCGGGGAGCTCCATCGGGTACTCGCCGTCGAAGCAGGCGCGGCACAGGTTCGGCTTGGCGATGGTCGTCGACTCGATCATGCCGTCGATGGAGATGTACGCCAGCGAGTCGGCGCCCATCGAGCTGCCGATCTCCTCGACGCTCATGCCGTTGGCGATGAGTTCGGCGCGGGTGGCGAAGTCGATGCCGAAGAAGCAGGGCCACTTCACGGGCGGGGACGAGATCCGGATGTGGATCTCGGCGGCGCCGGCCTCGCGGAGCATGCGGACCAGGGCCCGCTGGGTGTTGCCGCGGACGATGGAGTCGTCGACGACGACCAGCCGCTTGCCCTTGATGACTTCCTTCAAGGGGTTCAGCTTGAGGCGGATGCCCAGCTGGCGGATGGTCTGCGAGGGCTGGATGAAGGTCCGGCCGACGTAGGCGTTCTTCACCAGGCCGTTGCCGAAGGGGATGCCGGAGGCCTCGGCGTATCCGATCGCGGCGGGGGTGCCGGACTCCGGCGTCGCTATGACGAGATCGGCCTCGGCGGGGGCCTCCTTCGCCAGCCGGCGGCCCATCTCGACACGCGAGAGGTAGACGTTGCGGCCGGCGATGTCGGTGTCGGGGCGGGCCAGGTAGACGTACTCGAAGACACAGCCCTTGGGCTTCGCTTCTGCGAATCGGGAGGTGCGCAGGCCGTTCTCGTCGATGGCGACGAACTCGCCCGGCTCGATCTCGCGGACGAAGCTGGCGCCGCAGATGTCGAGGGCGGCGGACTCGGAGGCGACCACCCAGCCGCGCTCGAGGCGGCCGAGGACCAGCGGGCGGATGCCCTGCGGGTCGCGGGCGGCGTAGAGGGTGTGCTCGTCCATGAAGACGAGGGAGAAGGCACCGCGCACCTGGGGCAGCACCTTGCCGGCCGCCTCCTCGACGGTCAGCGGCTTGCCGTCGTCGTCGACCTGGCCCGCGAGCAGCGCGGTGACCAGGTCGGTGTCGTTGGTCGCCGCGACGCGGGTGGAGCGGCCGTCCTGCTTGGGCAGGTCGGCGACCAGCTCGGCGAGCTGGGCGGTGTTGACGAGGTTGCCGTTGTGCCCGAGCGCGATGGAACCCTGCGCGGTGGCACGGAACGTCGGCTGGGCGTTCTCCCACACGGAGGCACCGGTGGTCGAGTAGCGGGCGTGACCGACCGCGATGTGACCCTGGAGCGAACCGAGCGAGGTCTCGTCGAAGACCTGGGACACCAGGCCCATGTCCTTGAAGACGAGGATCTGGGAGCCGTTGCTGACCGCGATTCCCGCGGATTCCTGGCCCCGATGCTGGAGGGCGTACAGCCCGAAGTAGGAGAGCTTTGCGACCTCTTCACCCGGAGCCCAGACACCGAAGACGCCGCATGCGTCCTGGGGGCCCTTCTCGCCGGGAAGCAGATCGTGATTGAGTCGACCGTCACCACGTGGCACGCCACCGAGTGTAGGCGAGGTCGACCACTGGTCCGAATTGGGGACGGGGGCTCACCGGCGGCTCACTGTCCGGCGACGGCGCGGATCGTGGTGCCGTCTTCGCTGGTCAGCGTGAGGGTTTCATGATCGATCCGGTATTCGGCCCGGCCGCCGAAGAGGCCCAGTATCCGCTTCTCGGCATCCATGAGTGAGCCTTCGCACACCATTCGGGTGGTGGACGGGGCGCCGAGGGTGATACGGCCGTCGCTGACGGTGGCGTCGGCGTTGACGCGGTTGCAGGGGAGCCGTCCGGAGACGGTCTTCGCGTCCTGGTCGAAGGTGAGGACGGCGCGGCCCTTCCCGCCCCGCTGCCCCGGGGTGTCCACGGTCCACTTCGTCCCGTAGAGGGACGCGTCCTGGGACCTGCTGAGCCGGACGGTGTCGCCGTCGGCGGTGGTGAGGGTGAGCCGCTCCCCCTCGTTCCGCGTGGTGAGCGAGCCGGTGGTGAGGGTGCGGCCGAGGGACTTCTCGAAGTCGGCGGGGGTGTTGGCGCAGGCCTTCTCGGTGAACATGGCGTCGCTGAGCCGGACGCGGCCGCCGTCCCCTTCGACGTCGGCGCGGGCGCTGAAGCTGTTACAGCCGGTGCTGCCCGCGGCTTCGCCGCCGTCGTCGATCCGTACGTGGGCCGTGTCGGGCGCCCGGTGGGTGGTGCCGTCGATGGTGACGCTGTCGATGCTCCACCGGACGCCGGTGATGGGCTGTCCCTCCGCGCCCACGGAGCCGCTCCCGGCGTCGTCGGCCGCCTCGCTGCCGCAGGCCGCGGCGAGCGGGACGAGCGCGGCGACGGCCGCCACGGTCGCGCTCAGGGTCATGCTGCGCTGCGGCTTCCGCCCGCTCTGCCTGCTCTTCCTGCTCTTCCTGCTCTTCCTGCTCTTCCTGCTCTGCCTGTACATGCCCATTCGACGGAGACGGGGAGGTTCCGGTTCCGTCCCTCCCTCTCCCCTTCCTCCCTCCCCGGCTTCCCGTCAGCTCAGCAGCGGCAGCAGGGCACCGAGGTCGGCCCGCTCCCCGCTCGCGCTCACCTTCGCCCCGTCCAGGGCGTCCTCCCAGGTCAGCCGTCCGGTGGCCAGCCGGACCCAGGTGAGCGGGTCGGTCTCGACGACGTTGGGCGGGGTGCCCCGGGTGTGCCGGGGGCCCTCGACGCACTGCACGACGGCGTACGGCGGGACCCGCACCTCGGTCGAGCCGCCGGGGGCCTTGACGGCGAGCGCGTCGGCCAGCAGCCGGGTCGCCGCGGCCAGGGCCTGCCGGTCGTGCGGGATGTCGAGGCCGGGGACCGCGGCGTTCAGGTCGTCGGTGTGCACGACCAGCTCGACGGTGCGGGTGACGACGTAGTCGGCCAGCGGCAGGGCACCCGCGCTGGTGGGGAGGAGCCTGGCGCCGGGCCGGGTGTCGAGTCGCTCGGTGAAGCGCCGCTCGACCTCGGCGAGGTGGGCGTCGAGATCGGGGTGCTCGGCGGAAAGCCGACGTGCCGTCCCGGCGATGGCGTCCGCGTCGGCGGCGATGGCGAACGGCCAGTCGAGCAGCCGCCCGTCCTGCCGCGCGGGTTCGGGCTCGTCCAGCAGCCGGTCCACTGCGGTCAGCGCCATCCCGACGTGCGCGACCAGCTCCCGCACGGTCCAGTCCCCGAGCCGGGTCGGCAGCGCGAGCTGCTCGGGGGCGAGGGTGCGGACGGCCGCCCGTACGTTGCCGAACTGGGCGAGAACGGCGGCACGGGTGCGGGCGGGGTCGTAGGCGCGGGGGCGTTTCCTGGCGGGCGGCATGGCGGTGAGCCTAGAGCCTGTCCGGCGGAGCAGGACGCACGGAAGGCGCGGTACCTCATCGACGCCGGCCGGCCGGCGATGTCGCCGCCCGGGGGCCGCGGCGGGTAGGCGGTCCGGCTGCGCATGCGGAGCGGGCCCTTCATCGGTGCGTCCGCGATCCGGGGCCGGCCGGCAGGACGCCCGTCTGGCCGGTGAAGAACCAGCGGATGCCGGTGGCGGTGCCGGTCCGTTCGCCCGCCTCCGTGCTGTAGATCTCGCGGTCGTGCGGGATCCCGGTGTCCGGGTCGAAGCTGTCCTCGTCGAGGACGCGGTGCGTGATGGTGCCGCCCGCGTCGGAGAGGCCCAGCAGGTGTCTAGTCGCGCGAAGTCGGGGATACGGGCGATGCCGGGGAGCCGGAGGGCACGGTGGCCGGTTCCGGGGCGTCGAAGACCTCGCCGTTGCGCGGTACGCCGATGCCGCGCCAGGTGAAGCGGATGCCCCGCGCGGTGTCCGGGTCGGGGCCGTCCATCAGCTGGAAGTGGACGTGCGGCTCGGTGGAGTTGCCGGAGTTGCCGCACCGGGCGAGGACCTGGCCGGCGCGGACCCGGTCGCCCTCGC
Organism: Streptomyces lienomycini; assembly: GCF_027947595.1. Taxonomy (NCBI): domain Bacteria; kingdom Bacillati; phylum Actinomycetota; class Actinomycetes; order Kitasatosporales; family Streptomycetaceae; genus Streptomyces; species Streptomyces lienomycini. The sequence continues at coordinate 7,670,058 of NZ_CP116257.1, forward strand.
GGACGGTGCGGGAACCCCGCTGCACGTGGGCGTACAGGGCGTGGGTGCCGTCGCCGAGGTCGAGGACGAGGTGGTTGCCGACGATGCGGCGGACGCCCGCCATCTCCCGCACCGAGCCCTCGACGACCATCAGGTACAGCAGCGCGGGCAACGAGGTGCGGCTCAGGTGGTCGCGCCGGCCGTCCTCGACCCGTACGACCGTGCCGTCGGCCACCGCGAGGAGCGGGGCGCCGAACGCCGGGAAGTCGCGGGGGCGCCGGGCGAGGGGCCACAGGGCGCGGAAGCCGGGGCGGGCGCCGGGCTCCGGTTCGGCGACGAGGTCGATGGCGAAGGTCTGCCCGTAGGCGTGGATGCCGTGGCTCGGGGTCCGGTCGGCCGGGCTGTTCAGCGCGGACCAGCGGCCGGCGACCGGCGGGGCGACCTCGACGGGCTCGCGGGACCTGCCGGGTGCGTCCGGGGCGCCGCCGTTCCAGCGGTTGACCACGGTGATCAGGACGTAGGCGAGGACCAGCGGCAGGAAGACGCACCACCACGGAACGCCCGGGTCGAAGAGGACACCGACGGCCACCAGGGCGACGAAGGCGAGTTGCAGCGCCCGGAAGGTGACCATGGCGAGCTTGCGCGCGGACAGTACGGACTGGACGGACATCGTTCCCCCTTGTTCGTGACGGTCCTGACGGTCGCGGTCAGTTCCGCGCGGTCGACAGCGCCACCAGCAGCGGTACGACGCGCCCCGGCGGCACCTCGTGGCGGCCCCGGCCGGTGGTGTGCAGCCAGCCGGCGCCGGTGAGCTGGCGCAGGTGGTGGTAGATCTGGCCGGTCGTGCCCATTCCGTCCAGCTCCGCCAGCTCGGCGGCGGTGCGTCGGCCGCCGAGCACCTCCCGCAGCAGCCGCAGCCGCACGGGGTGCCCGAGTGCGGCGAACACCTCGGCGGACTCGGTCCAGTCGGCGTCCAGCAGACCTTCGGTGAGCGCGCCGTGCTGCCAGGCGTACTGCTCCCCGGTCGGCAGGCGCACGGAGCCGGTGAACAGGACACCCCCGGCTTCCGCCCCCAGCCCGGCGAGCTGCTCCTTCAGGCCTTCCAGGGCCCAGAGGTCGCCCTCCTTCGGGCGGGAGGCGGGCCGGTCGGCGGCTTCCAGGGCGGCGAGGCGCCGTTCGAGGTCGGCCACGCGCTGTTCCAGTTGCTTCACTTCTTCGAGATTACGTACGTTCGTAATCTCGCGCAAGCTTCACTCGTACGTGTGTCTGACGGTGGAAGCTCGCCCTGGAGCGCCGCCCCCTGGAAACACTGGTCCGCGCCTGGAAGGAGGTGCAACATGACGGTTATGGCCGAGCACACGTCTCAGATGTCGGTGGACGAGTTCGAAACGATCGCTTCCGCCGCTCCCGAGACCGTCACGCTGGAGTTCATTGACGGACGGATCGGGACCAAAGCAGTGACCGACGGAGACCACACCACTGTCTTGTCTTGGCTGACCCGGCGCTGTATGCAGAGCCGGCCCGAACGGAACCACGTCCGCTGAAACACAGAGGTCCCGTCCGGAAGCTTCCGGACGGGACCTCTGTTCGCAGCGGGCCTGCGGCTACGCCAGCAGCCCCGGGATCGTCCCCTCGTGGGCCTCGCGCAGCTCGGTCAGGGGGAGGGTGAACTCGCCCTGGACCTCGACCGCGTCGCCGTCGACCACGCCGATGCGGGTGACGGGCAGGCCGCGGGCGCCGCACATGTCGTTGAAGCGGAGCTCCTCCGAGCGCGGGACGGCGACGACCGCGCGGCCGGCCGACTCCGAGAAGAGGAAGGTGAACGCGTCGAGCCCGTCCGGGACGACCAGACGCGCGCCCTTGCCGCCCAGCAGCGCCGACTCGACGACCGCCTGGACCAGACCGCCGTCGGACAGGTCGTGCGCGGAGTCGATCATGCCGTCGCGGGAGGCGGAGATCAGGATCTCGCCGAGCAGGCGCTCTCGCTCCAGGTCGACCTTCGGGGGCAGGCCGCCGAGGTGGTCGTGGATCACCTGGGACCAGGCCGAGCCGCCGAACTCCTCACGCGTGTCGCCCAGCAGGTACAGCAGCTGGCCGTCCTCCTGGAAGGCGACCGGCGTGCGGCGGGCCACGTCGTCGATGACGCCGAGGACCGCGACCACCGGGGTGGGGTGGATGGCGGCCTCGCCCGTCTGGTTGTAGAGGGAGACGTTGCCGCCCGTGACCGGGGTGCCGAGCTGCAGGCAGCCGTCGGCCAGACCGCGCACGGCCTCCGCGAACTGCCACATGACCGCCGGGTCCTCCGGCGAGCCGAAGTTCAGGCAGTCGGAGACCGCCAGCGGCTTCGCGCCGGTCGTGGCGACGTTGCGGTAGGCCTCCGCGAGCGCCAGCTGCGCGCCCGTGTACGGGTCGAGCTTGGCGTAGCGGCCGTTGCCGTCGGTCGCGATGGCGACGCCGAGGCCGGACTCCTCGTCCACGCGGATCATGCCCGAGTCCTCGGGCTGGGCGAGGACCGTGTTGCCCTGCACGAAGTGGTCGTACTGCTGGGTGATCCACTGCTTGGACGCCTGGTTCGGGGAGCCGACCAGCCGACGGACCTGGTCCGCCAGCTCCTCGCCCGTCTTCGGCCGGGGCAGCTTGTTCGCGTCGTCGGCCTGGAGGGCGTCCTGCCAGTCCGGGCGGGCGTAGGGGCGCTCGTAGACCGGGCCGTCGTGGGCGACCGTGCGCGGGTCGACGTCGACGATCTTGCCGCCGTGCCAGAAGATCTCCAGGCGGTCGCCGTCCGTGACCTCACCGATCACCGTGGCGATGACGTCCCACTTGTCGCAGATCTCCAGGAAGCGGTCGACCTTCTCCGGCTCGACCACCGCGCACATGCGTTCCTGCGACTCGCTCATGAGGATTTCCTCGGGCGAGAGCGTGGAGTCGCGCAGCGGCACGTCGTCCAGGGTGACGCGCATGCCGCCCGAGCCGTTCGACGCCAGTTCGCTGGTCGCGCAGGACAGGCCCGCCGCTCCCAGGTCCTGGATGCCGACGACCAGCTTCTCGGCGAACGCCTCCAGGGTGCACTCGATGAGGAGCTTCTCCTGGAAGGGGTCGCCGACCTGGACGGCGGGGCGCTTGGACGGCTTGGCGTCGTCGAAGGTCTCGGAGGCGAGGATCGACGCGCCGCCGATGCCGTCGCCGCCGGTGCGGGCGCCGTACAGGATGACCTTGTTGCCCGCGCCGGACGCCTTGGCGAGGTGGATGTCCTCGTGCCGCATGACGCCGATGGCACCGGCGTTGACCAGCGGGTTGCCCTGGTAGCAGGCGTCGAAGACGACCTCGCCGCCGATGTTGGGCAGGCCCAGGCAGTTGCCGTAGCCGCCGATGCCGGCGACGACGCCGGGCAGGACGCGCTTGGTGTCCGGGTGGTCCGCGGCGCCGAAGCGCAGGGGGTCCACGACGGCGACCGGGCGGGCGCCCATCGCGATGATGTCGCGGACGATGCCGCCGACGCCCGTGGCCGCGCCCTGGTAGGGCTCCACGTAGGAGGGGTGGTTGTGCGACTCGACCTTGAAGGTGACCGCGTAGCCCTGGCCGACGTCGACCACACCGGCGTTCTCGCCGATGCCGACGAGCATCGCCTCGGACTCGGGGGCCTTCTCGCCGAACTGGCGCAGGTGGACCTTGCTGCTCTTGTACGAGCAGTGCTCGGACCACATGACGGAGTACATGGCCAGCTCCGCCCCGGTGGGGCGGCGGCCGAGGATCTCCACGACCCTCTCGTACTCGTCCTTCTTCAGGCCCAGCTCGGCCCAGGGCAGCTCGACGTCGGGGGTCGCGGCCGCGTTGTCGACCGTGTCCAGAGGCGTCCGGCTCATGCGTTGACCAGCTTCTTGAGGATCGAGGTGAAGAACGGCAGGCCGTCGGTACGGCCCGTACCGATCAGCGACTCCACGGCGTGCTCGGGGTGCGGCATGAGGCCGACGACGTTCCCGGCGGCGTTGGAGATGCCCGCGATGTCGTTGAGCGAGCCGTTGGGGTTCACGTCCAGGTAGCGGAACGCCACCCGCCCCTCGGCCTCCAGCTCGTCCACCGTGCGCCGGTCCGCGACGTAGCGGCCGTCCCTGTTCTTCAGCGGGATGTGGATCTCCTGGCCGGCGGTGTAGTCGCCGGTCCAGGAGGTGTCCGCGTTCTCCACCCGCAGCTTCTGGTCGCGGCAGACGAAGTGCAGGTGGTCGTTGCCCAGCATGGCGCCCGGCAGCAGGTGGGCCTCCGTGAGGATCTGGAAGCCGTTGCAGATGCCCAGCACCGGGAGGCCGGCCTTCGCCTGGTCGATGACGGTGTCCATCACCGGCGAGAAGCGCGAGATGGCGCCGGCGCGCAGATAATCGCCGTACGAGAATCCGCCGCACAGCACCACGGCGTCGACCTGCTTGAGGTCCTTGTCCTTGTGCCAGAGAGCGACGGGTTCGGCGCCGGCGACGCGGATCGCGCGCTGCGTGTCCCGGTCGTCGAGACTGCCGGGGAAAGTGACGACGCCAATACGAGCGGTCACTTCGCGGCTCCCGCGACTACGTCCTCGGACTCGACCTTGACGGTGAAGTCCTCGATCACGGTGTTGGCGAGGAAGGATTCCGCAAGATCATGGATGCGGGCGAGGGCGGCGTCGTCGACCGGCCCGTCCACTTCCAGTTCGAATCGCTTTCCCTGGCGGACGTCCGAGATCCCTTCGAAACCCAGTCGCGGCAGTGCGCGCTGCACCGCCTGGCCCTGGGGGTCGAGGATCTCCGGCTTGAGCATGACGTCGACTACGACGCGTGCCACTGGCACTCCCGGTGTGTGGTGCTGAGCAGGTTCCTTCAGACTACCCGTACAAAATTTCTACGCGCGTAGCCTTGGAGGAAAGTACGTGATCCCAGTCACGATTGGGCATCGAGAGGGGGCGATCGCGAAAAACTTCGGGAAAGATCCCGGATCAGCCACGGACCTCTATTGCCCGGCGGACACGCCAAGAGATTTAGTCTGTCTTCCCATTGCAATGCCGGGCACTGTACAAATGAAATGTCATTAGCCGATACTTTGCCCAATTACAGGCGAACAGTCGGCATCATCGCGGCGTCTTGGCACGTTCGGGCACGTCATCGCGGAGATGCCGCACGAAGGGACCGATATTCGTGGCGCAGCGTGTCGTGGTCACTCTCTTTGACGACATCGACGGCTCGGAAGCGGCGGAGACGATCGCCTTCGGAGTCGACGGCCGGACGTACGAGATCGACCTGAACGAAGCCAACGCCCGGAAACTGCGCAAGGCGCTCGAGCCGTACGTCTCGGCCGGCCGCAAGCGCTCCCGGTCCGGCAAGGCGTACCGGCAGACGGAGGTCGCCCCCGACCCGGCGGCGGTCCGGGCCTGGGCGCAGGCGAACAGGATGGACGTGCCCGCGCGGGGCCGGATCCCGAAGAGGGTGTACGAGGCGTTCGCCGCGGCCCGGTGAGCCGCCACCCGGCGAGCCGCCACTCCGTCGGCCGCCTCCCGTGACGGCGGTCGACGGACGCTCAGCCGCCCCTCGCGGCAACCGACTTGCGCAGCACCCCGGGTGATCAGCTAAAGTCTGGAGCACGCCGAGGGGCGAGGCCGAAAGGCCCAGCTCACGGAACATGCGGGTGTAGTTCAGTAGTAGAACATCCCCCTTCCAGGGGGAAGGCGCAGTGTGCAATTCCTGTCACCCGCTCTGCATCGCCGTACCGATGACCCGTTGGGATCAGGTAGGCTGGTGCTCGCACCGATCGATGGCCCTGCCTGTTCAGGCCGGTGGTCGGGGGTGAATGCGGACGTAGCTCAGTTGGTAGAGCGCAACCTTGCCAAGGTTGAGGTCGCGAGTTCGAGCCTCGTCGTCCGCTCGGGAATCAGACCCCGGTCCTTCTGGACCGGGGTCTTTTCGTGTGCCCGCACCCGGATGTCCCGCGGACCGGCTCTGACATTTGTCATGCACGGTGATGACGGCCCGCACTGTTGACGCGCCCCGGGCACCGGAATGCTTGAGGCATGCAATCAAGCGGACACGAACACGTGATTGAGGTCACCGACCTGCGGCGTGTGTACGGGGGCGGGTTCGAGGCCGTGCGCGGAATCGACTTCTCCGTGCGCCGCGGCGAGGTCTTCGCACTGCTGGGCACCAACGGCGCGGGCAAGACGTCGACGGTCGAACTGCTGGAGGGGCTCGCCGCTCCGGCCGCCGGGCGGGTGCGCGTCCTCGGACACGACCCGTACACCGAGCGGGCCGCCGTACGCCCCCGCACCGGCGTCATGCTCCAGGAGGGCGGCTTCCCCTCCGAACTGACCGTCGCCGAGACGGCACGGATGTGGGCGGGTTGCGTGAGCGGCGCCCGCCCGCCCGCGGAGGTGCTGGCGCTGGTCGGTCTGTCGGCGAAGACCGACACCCGGGTGAAGCAGTTGTCCGGGGGCCAGCGGCGCCGCCTGGACCTGGCGCTCGCGCTGCTCGGCGACCCCGAGGTGCTCTTCCTCGACGAACCCAGCACCGGACTGGACGCCGAAGGCCGCCGGGACACCTGGGAGTTGGTCGGTGCGCTGCGCGACCAGGGCACGACCGTGCTGCTGACCACGCACTACCTGGAGGAGGCCGAGCACCTCGCCGACCGGCTCGCGATCATGCACGAGGGCCGGATCGCCACCACCGGCACCCCGGCCGAGGTGACCGCCGCACAGCCGTCCCACATCTCCTTCGAACTGCCCGACGGCTACTTCGTGGGCGACCTGCCGCCGCTGGCCGGACTGGGCGTGGACGACCACGAGACCGACGGCCGGATCGTCCGGCTGCGCACCCGGGAACTCCAGCGCGCGGCCACCGGCCTGCTGGTGTGGGCCGGACAGGCCGGAGTGGAACTGCGGCGCCTGGACGTGCGTTCGGCGTCCCTGGAGGAGGCCTTCCTGAGCATCGCCAAGAAGGTGTCCGCACAGACGGCCGCCACCACGACGAATACGCAGAAGGCGCAGAAGACGCGGAAGACGGAGAAGGAGTACACGGCATGAGCGCCACGGACGCACCGGCCCGCACCGAGCGCGCCGCCGGGACCGCCACCACCACGCCGATGAGCCGCATGACCGCGCTCGCCCGCGCCGAGATGACCCTGCTGGGACGGAACAAGGGCACCGTCTTCGCCTCGCTGTTCGTCCCGTTCGTGTTGCCGTTCAGCGTGCGGGCGGGGGCCAAGGAGATGGACCTCGCCGGGGCCGGACTGACCGTCGGCACGCTCGTGCTGCCCGCCGCGATCGGCTTCTCCCTGCTGTTCGCCGTCTACTCGGCCCTGGTCGGCGTCTTCGTCGTCCGGCGCGAGGAACTCGTCCTCAAGCGGCTGCGCACCGGCGAACTGCGGGACGTGGAGATTCTCGCCGGGTCCGCGCTGCCGGCCGTCCTCAGCGGGCTCGTGCAGTGCGTGCTGCTCGCGGTGGGCTGCGCCGTCCTCCTCGACCTGTCCGCGCCGTCGGCGCCCCACCTGGCCGTCGTCGGCCTGCTGCTGGGCCTGGTGCTGTGCGCCGCGCTCGCGGCGGTCACCGCGAGCTTCACCAGGACCGGCGAGAGCGCGCAGGTCACGCCGCTGCCGATCATGTTCGTCTCGATGGCCGGCTCCGGCTTGTTCCTCCCGCTGGGCCTGCTCCCCGACCGGCTGGCCTCCGTGTGCGAGCTGCTGCCGCTGACACCCGTCATCACCCTGGTGCGCGGCGGCTGGACCGGCGACCTGTCGGCCGCCGACGCGCTGGGCGCCGTGGCGACGGCGGTGGCCTGGACCGTGGTGGCGGTGTTTGCTGTACGACGGTGGTTCCGCTGGGAGCCACGGCACTGAGGTACGGGGCGAGCGGGAGCGGCGGACGGATGCGCAGGCCGGGCGGATGGTGGCGGCTCAAGAGCACGCCGGCGAAGGTGGAGACGTACACGCGGTGGTCGTTCCACTTCTTCGGGGTCATCGAGATCCTCGCGCTGGGGGTGACCGCCTTCGGCCGGACCGGCGCCGGACTCGCCACCGTGCTGTGTCTGCTGGTGACCGTGCACGCCGCGGTCTGCATGCTGGTCTCGTCCCGGGCGCTGGACTGGACGCGCGGCCGGCGTCCGCAGCCCGTGCGGGCGATGTGGACGCTCGTCGTCGTCAGCGCCGTGGTCTCGGCCACCGCGGTCGTGATCGCGGACCGCGGACCGGCCGGCGAGGTGGAGACCGCGGCGGGCTCCGTCTACGGCGGAGTCCTGTGTTTCGCCGCCGGTGTCATGACGCTCGGGGTGAGCGGCCCGCGGCGCATGGCCGCCGTCGTCGGAGCCTTCGCGGTGGGCGCGGGGCTCCTCACGTTCCCGCTGGAGATGCCCGTCCTCGCGTCGGTCGTGCTGGCCGGCCTGGTGCTGGTGACCGGCGGGTTCCTCTCCATCACCTCGATCTTCTCCCTCTGGCTGCTCAACGCGGTCTACGCGCTCGACGACGCCAAGGAGACCCGGACGGCACTCGCCGTCGCCGAGGAGCGGCTGCGGTTCGGCCGGGACCTGCACGACGTGATGGGCCGCAACCTGTCGGTGATCGCGCTCAAGAGCGAACTGGCCGTCCAGCTGTCCCGGCGCGGACGCCCCGAGGCGGTGGAGCAGATGATCGAGGTGCAGCGCATCGCCCAGGAGTCGCAGCGGGAGGTCCGGGACGTCGTACGCGGCTACCGGGAGGCCGCCCTGGACGTCGAGCTGGCCGGTGCCCGGGGGGTGCTGTCGGCGGCCGGCATCGTCGCGAAGGTCACCGGTGAGACGAGCGGCCTGCCCGCCGAGGTGCAGTCGGCGCTCGGCTGGGTGGTGCGGGAGGCGACGACGAACGTGCTGCGGCACGGGAACGCGGAGAAGTGCTCGGTGACGGTACGGCCTGCGGAGGGGCGAGTGGTGCTGACGGTGGAGAACGACGGGGTGGCGGAGACGGCCGGGGACGGTCCCCCGGCGGGCCCGGGCGGCTCGGGGCTCGCGGGGCTGCGGGAGCGGCTCTTGGCAGTCGGCGGGACGCTGGAGGCGGGGGCCGCCGGCCGGGGCCTGTTCCGGCTGACGGCCGAGGTGCCGCTGCCCGCCACCGCGGCCGGGGCCGCGCTGGAGGTCGCGTCGTGACGACGACCGTGCGCGTCCTGCTCGCCGACGACGAACACCTCATCCGCGGGGCGCTGGCGGCCCTGCTGTCCCTCGAGGACGACCTGGTCGTCGTCGCGGAGGCGGCCACCGGCCCGGAGGCGCTGGCGATGGCCCGGGCACACGCGCCGGACGTCGCCGTACTGGACCTCCAGATGCCCGGCGCCGACGGTGTGAAGGTCGCCACATCGCTGCGGGCCGAGCTGCCCGCCTGCAAGGTGCTGATCGTGACCAGTCACGGGCGGCCGGGGCATCTGAAGCGGGCGCTCGCGGCGGGCGTGCGCGGGTTCGTCCCCAAGACGGTCAGCGCCCAGCGGCTCGCCGAACTGATCCGCACGGTGCACGCCGGAAACCGTTACGTCGACCCCGAGTTGGCCGCCGACGCGATCTCCGCCGGGGACTCCCCGCTGACCGCGCGCGAGGCCGAGGTGCTGGAGCACGCCGCCGACGGGGCGCCCGTCGCGGAGATCGCCGAGCGCGCCGCGCTCGCCGAGGGGACGGTGCGGAACTACCTGTCGTCGGCCGCCAGCAAGCTCGGGGCGGAGAACCGGCACGCGGCGGTGCGGATCGCGAGGGAGCGCGGTTGGGTATAGTGGCTGTCGCACCACGGAGAAATCCACGGCGCGCAGTGCGAACGTAGCTCAGTTGGTAGAGCGCAACCTTGCCAAGGTTGAGGTCGCGAGTTCGAACCTCGTCGTTCGCTCCAGACGAGAAGCCCCCGGTTTTCGGCCGGGGGCTTCTTCGTGTGCGGCCTTCTGCGGCCTCTGCCGCTACGACCAGCTCTGGCCGGTCAGCAGCTCGTAGGCCTCCACGTACTTGGCGCGGGTGGCGTCCACGACCTGCTGCGGCAGCGGCGGCGGAGGCTGCTCGCTCCTGCGGTCCCAGCCGGACTCCGCCGAGGTCAGCCAGTCCCGCACGAACTGCTTGTCGTACGACGGCTGCGCGCGGCCCGGCTGCCACCGGTCAGCCGGCCAGAAGCGGGAGGAGTCCGGGGTGAGGACCTCGTCGGCGAGGACCAGGTCGTCCCCGTCGAAGCCGAACTCGAACTTCGTGTCCGCGAGGACGATGCCGCGCTCGCGGGAGATGTCCCGGGCCCGGGAGTAGACGGCGAGGGTGGCCTGGCGCAGGGCGGCGGCGGTGTCGGCGCCGACCTGGCGGGCGACCTCCTCGTAGGAGACGTTCTCGTCGTGCTCGCCGACCTCGGCCTTGGTGGCCGGGGTGAAGATCGGGGCGGGCAGCTCGGAGCCGTCGACGAGGCCCTCGGGGAGGGCGAGGCCGCACACGGTGCGGGTCTCGTCGTACTCCGCCAGGCCCGAGCCGGTGAGGTAGCCGCGGGCCACGCACTCCACGGGGACCATCCGCAGCGACTTGCAGACCAGCGCGCGGCCCTCCCAGTCGGCGGGGGCGCCGGCGGGCAGCTCGGTGCTCAGGACGTGGTTCGGGGCCAGGTCGGCGAGCTGCTCGAACCACCACAGGGAGAGCCGGGTGAGGACCCGGCCCTTGTCGGGGATCTCGGTCGGCAGCACCCAGTCGTAGGCGGAGATGCGGTCACTGGCGACCATCACGAGGTCGCCCGCCTCGTTCCGGTACAGCTCGCGCACCTTGCCGGTGTGCAGATGCACCAGGCCCGGAACCTGGATCGGCTCGGGCTTTTCAACGAATCCGGACACGGTTCCTCCCCGTGGTTCTGTCCAAGTACGTCGATTCTCCCGTATGTCGCGGGCGCGGTGGACGGCGGGGCGGTCTCGTGCGCCGGTCTCAGTCCCGTTTGCAGATGCGGTCCAGGAGGTTGGCCGTGGCCCGCTGGACCCGCGGGTCGACGTGGCCGGGGCGGTCCAGGGCCGGGGACCAGGCGAAGGTCCCGGACGCGAAGACCCAGGCGCCCGACGGGGTCCGGTACAGCGACGTCTCCTGGTGGCGGCGGGCGCCGCCGGCGTCGGCGTACGGGGAGTGGGCGAGCAGGATCCGCTCGTCGTGCTCGGGGAGCGCGGTGCGCGGGAAGTAGCGGTCGGCCTCGCCCGCGACCAGGTCCTCGATCGCGTCGCCCTCGTGCGCCCCGGTGGCCTCCCAGAGCCAGTGGCCGGCGTTGCGGACGATCATCGGATGCGGTTCGGGGACGCGCCCGGCGTACTGGATGCCGAGGAGCTGCTGCTCGGCGCGGTCCAGCTCCCGCCACAGCGCGGGCCGGCCGGGTCCCCTGCGCTTGCGGCAGGTCAGCAGGCGGTCGGGGGCCCCGGACGGGGAGGGCGCCAGTTCCACCTGCCAGTACATGGTGTTGGCGGAGAGGAAGACCAGGGAGGTGCCCTGCTCGCGGGCGAGTTCGGTGGTGCGGCGCATGGCGCTCGACCAGTACTCGTCGTGGCCCGGGAAGACCAGCCCCCGGTAGCGGGTCGGATCCACCCGGCCGGAGTGCAGGTCGCGGGCGTCGGCGTAGGCGACGTCGTAGCCGTAGCGCTCGGCGAAGCGGATGAAGTCGTAGGCGTGGCCCACGTGGAGGGGGAGACCGGCCCCGGCGTACGGGCGGTCGAAGGAGACGGTCGTCGCGGCGTCCGCCTCACCGAGGAGCCGGCCCTCCTCGTCCCAGGCGTGGTAGAGGCTCGCACCGGTCCGGCCGTCCTCCGGGTACAGGTTGTACGCCTGCCAGGTGACGTCCGGCAGGAGGAGCAGCAGGTCGGCGGGGTGGCTGTCGCGGACCGTGAAGGGGACGTGGGAGCGGTAGCCGTCGGCGGTGGTGAGGACGGCCACGTACGCGCCGATGTTCCAGTACGAGGGGATCTGGAGCCGCCAGGACAGCCACCAGTGGTGGCAGGAGACCGTGCGGTCGGCGGTGAGCGGCGGCGGCTGCACGATGCCGGACAGCCGGGGGCTGGTGGTGATCTTGGCGGCGCCGTCCCCGCCGTAGTGGCCGATCCGGTAGACGTCGACGCTGAACTCCTGCGGCGGGTCGACGGTGACGTGGAAGTCGATGGCCTCGCCCGGGGCGGCGGCTCCCGTCGCGGTGAAGCCCTTGATCTGGCGGCGGACGTCGTCGGCGGCACGGGGAGCGCTCCCGTCGGACGCGGCGGCGTCCTGGTCCGCGTACCAGGCGACCACCTGGCCGGTGTCTCCGAAGTACGTCTCGCCGCCGCGCAACCACGGGACGGGCCCCTGTCCGAAGGGGTCCGTCACGGCGTGCGCGAGTGCTCCCGACTCCCAGCGGCGGATCTGCTCGGGCCCCATGGGACAGTCCCCTCCCTCGTGCCCCCGTGGTCGTGCGTATGACGAATGCCTTTGCCATGTGCGCGATCGGTCCCAGCACATCACATTTCGCACGCGAGCTGTCACCGTTCGTTGCGAAGTGGCCGAAAGTGGAATTGGGGGGTCCGTTTGGTTCGGTCCGTTTGGTTCGTCTCCCGGGGTCGGGCCGGGACGGCCGGGTCGCCGGGCCGCCTGGAGACCGGCGGGGGTACTCAGACCAGCCGCACCGGCTTCTCCGGGCGTATGCCGAGGTCGGTCATCCAGGCGCGCAACGGGCCCGGGTCGCCCGTCTCGACCAGGCTGAGCACTCCGGGCGCCAGGTCCGCGGCGCGGGCGCCGTCGAAGAGGAGCGAGGGCCCGTCGAGCCAGTCGAGGCCGGGGGCGGCTCCGGCGGTGTCCATCGCCGCGCAGCACACCATCGCCGTGACGTGCGCGGTGAGGATCTCGCGGCCGGTGCGCGGGGGCTGCAGCGGGAGGAGGGGGAGCGCCCGATCGTCCCAGAGAACGGCATCGGGGCCGCCCGCCCCGGCGGCGGGAGCGCCCCCGGCACCGGTGAGCCTCCCCTCCGCCTCCTCGCGGGCCAGTTGCGCACTGAGCCCGGCAGCGAGGGCGGCACCGCGAGCCGTGGTGCCGTCGAGGTCGTCCTCGTCGTCGAGGGGGGTGCGGAGGTGATCGGCGGGGGCGTGGGGGCCGTCGGTCGGAGGGTGCGGGGCGCCGGCGCCGGCGCCGGTCGGGGAGTGCGGGGCGTCATGGCCACCGGCCCGCTGCGGCGCGGTGTCGGCGGCGTTGGCACCGGGTGGCGACGGCGCTACGCCGGTGGGGGTGCCGGGGTCGGCGGACGGCGGGTGCGGAGCGTCATGGCCACCGGCCCGCTGCGGCGCGGTGGCATCGGCACCCGACGGCGACGGCGCCGGGGCGTCGAGGCCAGGGGCCGTCGGCGGCACGTCAGCGGGGGTGCCCGGGCCACCGGACGGCAGGTGCGGAACACCGTTGGGACCGGACGCCGACAGCGGGGCGTCATGGCCACCGGGCTGCCGCGGCGCCGCATCGGCCAGGGCATCGGAGCCAGCGGCCCCCGGCGGCACGTCAGCCGGGGTGTCCGGGTCACCGGACGGCGGGTGCGGGGCGCCGTTGGCGTCGGACGGCGACAGCGGGGCGTTGGTGGGGAGGGTCGGGGCGCCCGGCCGGGCGGGGGTGCCGCTCGTCGGTTCCGGCCGGACGGGGGATTCGGCCCCTGCGCTCGGGGCTGTCTCCGCCGCCGCCTCCCCCTCGGCCACGGTCGTGGTCGTGGTCGTGGTCGTGGTCGTCCCGGGAGGGTCGTCGGTGGTCGCATGGCCCGGGGTGGTGAGGTGGTCCAGGAGGCGGGCCAGGGTGGGGCCGTCCGTGCCCGGTGGTGTGCCCTGCGCCTCCCGGCGGACGCCCAGGGTGTCCAGGACGCGGTGCAGGCGGGCGGCGTCCGTGCGCCAGGTCCGGTCGACGACCTCCTCGGGGTACTCGTCCCATCCGACCGGAGACCAGTCGGGGCCGGTCTCGGCGGGGCCTCCGTGGAAGAGGCGCGCGGCGAGGAGGGAGACCGCCTCGTCCATCGCCCCGGGCTCCTCCAGCAGGTCACAGGCGGGACGCTCGCCCAGACGGGAGGCGAAGCCCTCGGCCAGGCGGTCGCGGCGGGACAGCTCCGTGAGGGCCGCGACGACTCCCACGTCCAGCCGGGAGGGCCAGCGGCCCATCCGCCAGGCGGGCAGCGCCACCCGGGTCAGCAGCCGGTCCCAGCCCGCGTAGGCGAGCCCGACCTGCTCCTGCGCGACGATCCGCAGACCGTAGTCCACAGCCTGTGCACGCTCGGCGGCGGCGGCCGCGACCCCGCGCTCCATCTCGGTCGCATGGCCGCGACAACTGCGCAGCAGGAGCCGTGACACCCGGCCGAGGCCCGCGCAGACCACCCGGGACAGCGGGTCGCGCCTCCTCACGGAGGCCACCGCCACGGCGGCGTCCAGGCCCCGTATGAAGCGCCGGGCCGCGGCTATGTCCGGGTGGGCCGAGGGCCCCGTACCGGCGACGACCGGGGCGAGCACGGCACGCAGCTCCCCCACCCGCATCCACCACAGGAAGGGGGAGCCGATGACCAGGACGGGCGCGGTGGGAGCACTCCGGCGGCGGGCGGGGCCGCCCGGGCCGGTCAGGTCGTCGTCGTGCTTGAGGGCGGGCGGCGGGCCGTGGGTCGCGTGGGTGCGGTCCTCCAGCCAGCTGTCGCAGTCCGGGGTGAGCGCTATCGCGGAGGGCGCGGGGACGTCGAGGCGGTCGGCCAGGTCGCGCACCATCCGGTACAGGTCGGGCGCCGACTCCTCGGCGACCGTGACCGTGGGAGTCGTCGCGGGCCGGGAGCGGGCCACCACCAGGGCGACTCCGGCGGCGGCCGGCAGCACGAGCAGTGCGAGGACGCACACGGCCCAGCGCAGGGCGTCCCAGCCGGCGCCCGTGAGACGCCCGCTGGAGCCCCCGACGAGGAGGATCACGGCGGCGGCGGCCGGCAGCAGGGCCACGGCCAGCGCCCGGCTGCGCACGCGCAGCACCGCCAGCGCCCGGGAACGCGCGGCCAGCGCGCCCATCTCCACACCACCGTTACCGGTCACGGCCGGACCTCATCCCCTCATCGCTGCCCTGTCTGTCCTGGACCGTCCTGCTGCTGCTCCGCTGCTTCTCTGCTTCTGCTCACTCCCCCACTGTGGCACCGGGCACTGACATCGCAATGCCGGTGGGCCAAGTGCCGGAACGCTTGCGCGGCACCATAGTTGGGGCCTTCCCGCCCGTCAGCCGTATGGCCTATCGGTCACCCGATGGAATGGCTTTGGGGAGAGCTGGAGACGGACAGCAAGGGTCAGGCCCCGGCTCCTGAGACGGAGCCGGGGCCTGCCGGGTTCGGTGTGGAACGGGTGTCCGGGAGTGTCGCGAGGGCTACGCGCCCGCCGCCCTCGCCGCGATGTCGGTGCGGTGCTGCGAGCCGTCGAGGCCGATACGGGCGACGGCCCGGTAGGCACGGTCGCGGGCCTCGGTGAGGTCGGCGCCGGTCGCCGTGACGGACAGGACGCGTCCGCCGGCGCTGACGACGGCGTCGCCCTCGGCGCGGGTACCGGCGTGCAGGACGTAGGCGTGCGGGGCGTCCTGGGCGGCCACCTCGTCGAGGCCGGTGATCGGGTCGCCGGTGCGCGGGGTGCCGGGGTAGTTGGGGGAGGCGACGACCACCGTGACGGCCGCGTCGTCGCTCCAGCGCAGCGGTTCGAGGTCGGCGAGGTTGCCGGTGGCGGCGGCCATCAGCAGACCGGCGAGCGGGGTCTGCAGGCGGGCCAGCACGACCTGCGTCTCGGGGTCGCCGAAGCGGGCGTTGAACTCGATCACGCGAACGCCGCGCGAGGTGATCGCGAGTCCGGCGTACAGCAGGCCGGAGAAGGGGGTGCCGCGGCGGCGCATCTCGTCGACGGTCGGCTGGAGCACGCTCTGCACGACCTCGTCGACCAGCTTGGGGTCGGCCCAGGGCAGCGGCGAGTACGCGCCCATGCCGCCGGTGTTCGGGCCCCGGTCGCCGTCGAGGGCGCGCTTGAAGTCCTGGGCGGGCTGGAGCGGCCGTACGTTCTCGCCGTCGGTGATGGCGAAGAGGGACACCTCGGGGCCGTCCAGGAACTCCTCGATGACGACGCGGTCGCAGGCCGCCGCGTGCGTCCGGGCGGCCTCGACGTCGTCGGTGACGACGACGCCCTTGCCGGCGGCCAGCCCGTCGTCCTTGACGACGTAGGGGGCGCCGAAGGCGGCGAGGGCCGCGTCGGTCTCGTCGGGGTTCGTGCAGACGTAGGAGCGGGCCGTGGGGACGCCGGCACCGGCCATGACGTCCTTGGCGAAGGCCTTGGAGCCCTCCAGCCGCGCGGCCTCGCCCGACGGCCCGAAGACCGGGATGCCCGCCTCGCGCACGGCGTCGGCGACCCCGGCGACCAGTGGCGCCTCGGGTCCGACGACGACCAGTTCGGCGCCGAGCCGGGTGGCCAGCGCGGTGACGGCCGCGCCGTCGAGGGCGTCGACCTGGTGCAGTTCGGCGACCTCGGCGATACCGGCGTTGCCGGGTGCGCAGTGCAGCGCGGTGACGTCGGGGTCGAGGGACAGGGAACGGCACAGGGCGTGTTCGCGGGCGCCGCCGCCGATGACAAGGACCTTCACGGGGTGAAGCCTAATGGGAGCGGACCGGTGCGGTTTGTGCGGGCTTCCGAGAGGCCGGTGAGCGTGGGCTCGTACGTTCCTCCAGGAGCACTCCAGGAGCACCCCGGGAGCACCCCGGGAACGCGCCGGGGCGCTGCCCGCCGTGCGCCGCTACTCGTTCGCGATCTCCTCGACCACCGTCGCGCCCAGCTCGCGCACCAGCAGCTCCTTGCCGGAGAGGGCCGACTCGTCGAGGTCCGGGTCGTCGTCCTCGGGGATGTCGTCCTCGGGGGAGACCGGGGGCGGCTCGGGTGCCGGGGGCCGGGGGCGGGCGCGGGGGCGGAAGCCGGGGAGGGCGCGGGAGCCGGGGCGGCGGACGCGGGCGCCGACGGCCGCGGTGCGGGGGCGCCGCCGCCGAAGCCGCCTCCGCCACCACCGCCGATGCCGCCGCTCCCGGGTCCGCCGTAGCCGCCGGAGGGGCCGGGCGGGGGCGCCGAGCCGCCGGAGGGGTCGACGACCGCCTCGATCTTCCACTGCACGTTGAACTGCTCGGCCAGGGCCTGCCGCAGGACGTCCTCGCTGCCGCTGCTCACGAAGTTGTCGCGCGCCCCGGCGTTGACGAAGCCGAGCTGGAGGGAGGTGCCGTCGAAACCGGTCACCTGGGCGTTCTGGCTGAGCAGGATCCAGGTGAAGCGGCGGCGGTTCTTGACCGCCTCCAGGATGTTGGGCCAGAGCGAGCGCGGGTCGACCCCGGAGCCGCCCGTCGGCGCGGAGCCTGGCGCGGGGGCTGCCGGGGCGGCAGCGGCCGGCGCGGGGACCGGTGCGGCCGCCGGGGTCGCGGCGGGGCCGGGTGCGGCCGGTGTCCGAGGCTGGCCACCGCCCGTCGGCGCCGCCGTGGGCCACCCGCCGGGGCGTCGGCCGCCCCGGCGGGAGCCGCGGTGGGCCAGGCGCCCGGCGCGGGCGCCGAGGCAGGAGCGGAGGCGGGCGCCGGGGCATGCGGCGCCGGGGTGGGACCGGCGGCCGGAGCGGGCGCCGCCTGCGGATGCCCGCCACCGGCAGACCCACCACCGGCGGGCCCACCGTCGGCGGGGCCGCCACCCGCGTCGGACGAGGCACCGGCACCGGCACCGGCATCGGGCGAGGGACCGGCACCGGTGGCCGCACCGGAGGACGACCCGCCGCCCGGCGTACCCGCACCCGCCCCCGCCGGGGCACCGGAGCCCGGCCCCCGTACCGCGGCCCGCGCCGCGGCGGGCCTGCCACCCGGCGGAACCGGGGCGGCGGCGGGCGGAACCGGGGCGGCGAAGCCCCCCGCACCGGCCGCGCTCCCCGTTCCGGCATGCGCCTCGGGTCCGGGCGCGTACCCCATGGCGGGTGCGCCCGCGCCCGCCGAGAACTGCACCCCGCGCTCGATCCGGTCCAGCCGCGCCATGACGGACCGCTCGTCGCCGTAGGCGGCGGGCAGCAGCACGCGGGCGCAGATCAGCTCCAGCTGGAGGCGCGGCGAGTGGGCGCCGCGCATCTCGGTGAGGCCCTCGTTGACGATGTCGGCGGCGCGGCTCAGCTCGGCGGAGCCGAAGGACCTCGCCTGGGCCTGCATCCGCTCGACGACGTCGGCGGGGGCGTCGATGAGCCCCTTCTCCGCGGCGTCGGGCACGGCGGCGAGGATCACCAGGTCACGGAGGCGCTCCAGCAGGTCGGTGACGAAGCGCCGCGGGTCGTTGCCCCCCTCGATCACCCGGTCCACGACCTCGAAGGCGGCGGAGCCGTCGCCGGTGACGAACGACTCGACGACGGAGTCGAGCAGCGAGCCGTCCGTGTAGCCGAGCAGGGAGGTGGTCATGTCGTACGTCACACCGTCGGCGGCGGCGCCGGCGAGCAGCTGATCCATGACGGACATGGAGTCACGCACGGACCCCGCGCCGGCCCGCACGACCAGCGGCAGCACGCCCTCCTCGACCGCGATGCCCTCCCTGCCGCACACCTCGGCGAGGTAGTCGCGCAGGGTGCCGGGCGGCACGAGCCGGAACGGGTAGTGGTGGGTGCGCGACCGGATGGTGCCGATGACCTTCTCGGGCTCCGTGGTCGCGAAGATGAACTTGAGGTGCTCCGGGGGCTCCTCGACGACCTTCAGCAGGGCGTTGAAGCCCTGCGGGGAGACCATGTGGGCCTCGTCGATGATGTAGATCTTGTACCGGCTGGAGGCCGGTCCGAAGAAGGCCTTCTCGCGCAGGTCACGGGCGTCGTCCACACCACCGTGGGAGGCGGCGTCGATCTCGATGACGTCGATCGAACCCGGCCCGTTGCGCGCGAGGTCGCGGCAGGACTGGCACTCGCCGCACGGGGTGGGCGTGGGGCCCTGCTCGCAGTTCAGACAGCGGGCCAGGATCCGGGCGCTGGTCGTCTTGCCGCACCCGCGCGGACCGCTGAACAGGTACGCGTGATTGACCCGGTTGTTCCGCAGCGCCTGCTGCAGCGGGTCGGTGACATGCCCCTGCCCGATGACCTCGGCGAAGGACTCCGGGCGGTAACGGCGGTAGAGCGCGAGAGACGACACGCATACGAGGTTATAGGCGCCCACTGACAACCGGACCGCCCGCAAAGGAGACGCCCCCCACGCACCCGCCAGAGCCGACCTACCCTTGCTGCCTTCCGGCCCTGGGGGAGTTCAGTCAGATAGCGCCGCGTGAGGGGCTGGGCCACACGTTACCCGATGTGGGGGCCTCAGAACGAGTTCGCAAGCACTCTCCGGCGTCATGTAATGTTCTCTGCGGAGGATTCGCCTAGAGGCCTAGGGCGCACGCTTGGAAAGCGTGTTGGGGGCAACCCCTCACGAGTTCGAATCTCGTATCCTCCGCCAGTGCCTCACCGGGCACGATGTCGAAGGCCCCCACTGCTCGCAGTGGGGGCCTTCGACGTTTCTGGTCTCAGTTCTGGTCGCAGCGGGTGGAGGGGTGCATGACCGGGTTGGACAGGCTCGACGGCAAGCGGACTCTGGTGATCGGCGGTGGCGGGGCGGGGATCGGCCGCGGCATCGTCCGTTCCTGTGCGGCGGCCGGGGCGGCGGTGGCCGTGGCCGACGTGGACGCCGCGCGGGCGGCCGAGGCGGCCGACGAACTGCGGGCGGCCGGACACGTCGCCCACGCGCTGAGCGGCGACGTCCGTTCCCGCGAGCAGCTGGACGGCGTGATCGAGGGCGCGGCCGAACGGCTCGGCGGGCTGGACGTGCTGATCACCGTGGTGGGCGGGCAGGTGGCGTTCGTACCCGCGGTCAGGCTGCACGAGATGACCGACGAGGACTGGGACACCGTCTACGACCTCAACCTGCGCTACGTGGCTCGCGCGGTGCGCCGGGTGCTGCGGCTGTTCCTGGAGCAGGGCACGGGCGGCAGTATCGTCGGCATCGGCTCCGTCACCGGCTTCATGGCCGCGCCGAAGCAGGCCGGTTACGGCGCGGCCAAGGCAGGCCTGTACAGCCTGGCGCGGACCGTCGCGGCCGAGTACGCGGCCGACGGCATCCGGATGAACGTCGTGGCGGGCGGGGCGATCAGCACCGCCGTCAACGCCGGCCCCTCCGCGGAGTGGGTCCCGGAGATCCCGGCCGGCCGCTACGGCACGTCGGACGAGATGGCCACCGCGGCCGTCTACCTGGCCTCGGACCAGGCCCGCTACATCACCGGCCAGCAGATCGTGCTGGACGGCGGGGTCTCGGTCCGCGGCCCGTTTCCCGAGTAGCCGGGGCGCGGGGTCCACGTGCCCCGCCCCCGGAGCTTCCGGCCGCGGCACCGTGCCGCACGTGGAGACTTGCCCCGTCGCGTGGACCGGACGACCCTGAAGACAGGTATCGGGAGTACCGGGAGAATCAGGATCAACCGGGGGGATCGACGAGCGGAGGTGTCGATCATGAAGGCCGTCGTCTACAAAGGGCCGTTCTCTGTCGCGGTCGAAGACGTTCCGAAGCCGGACATCCAGCACCCGAACGACGTGGTCGTGAAGGTCACGTCGACCGCGATCTGCGGCTCCGACCTGCACATGTACGAGGGACGCACCGCCGCCGAGGCCGGCATCGTCTTCGGGCACGAGAACATGGGGATCGTCGACGAGGTCGGTCAGGGCGTCACCGGTCTGGAGAAGGGCGACCGCGTGGTCATGCCCTTCAACGTCGCCTGCGGCTTCTGCGTCAACTGCGTCGCCGGGTACACCGGGTACTGCACGACGGTCAATCCCGGTTTCGCGGGCGGAGCGTACGGCTACGTCTCCATGGGCCCCTGGCAGGGCGGCCAGGCCGAGTACCTGCGCGTCCCCTACGCCGACTTCAACTGCCTGAAGCTGCCTCGGGGCGACGCGCACGAGAGCGACTTCATCCTGCTCGCCGACATCTTCCCCACCGGCTACCACGGTTGCGAACTCGCCCAGGTCCGTCCCGGCGAGAGCGTCGCGGTGTACGGGGCGGGGCCGGTCGGTCTGATGGCCGCGTACTCGGCGCTGCTGCGCGGCGCGACCTGATCATCGAGGGCCGGGCGAAGCCGAGCTTCGTCGTCTCCCACGAACTGCCGCTGGACCAGGCTCCGTCCGGCTACGACAAGTTCGACAAGCGGATCGAGGGCTACACGAAGGTGGTCCTGCACCCGTAGCGGCGGCCGCGTAGCCTCCGCCAGGGCCCCGGCGCGCGCAGCCGGAGAGGGGCCGGGGCTTCCGTACTCCGGCAAGGTCCGCCCCGGCGGAGCGCCGCCCGCGCTCGGCCGTACGCCGGGCCGGCGGCTACCGCTCCACCCGTATCCGCCGGGTCTCGCTCACCTGGTCGGTCTCCGACACCCGGACCGTCGCCTTCATCGTCCAGGTGCCGGGGAGCGGCAGGGTGAGGGTGTTCGCGCTCCAGTACCCGCCGCGGTCGACCAGGTCCGCGTGGAGGGGGCCGACGTGCTGGTCGGCGAGGGTGAAGGAGAGGCGCAGTTCGGGTACGGCGGCCAGGCTGCCGTCGGGGCCGAAGACGACGGCCTGGACGGCGTTGTCGCCGGTGCGGCCGGGGTCCAGGGTGATCTGGACCGTGCCGCGTCCGACCGTGCCGCGTCCGGCGGTGCCGATCTCGAACGGGATGGTGGTCACGGACGCGGGCAGCACACCGCCCGCCGGTGCGGCCGTCCGCGCCGCCTCCTCCGCCGCGCGGCCGGGCGGGGTACCGGTCAGCACCGTCGTGACCGCCAGGACGGCGGCGGCGACGACCGCCTCCGCGAGGACGGAGCGGCGCAGGCCGCGGCGGAGGGTGGCGGCGTCGGCCGCGTCGGCCGACTTCGGCCCTGACTCCGACTCCGGTTCCGGTTCCGGTACCGGTACCGGAACCGGTGGGCCGCCCGCCGGCTGCGGGATCCGCTCGGGCACGCGGTCGGGCCCGCGCACGGCGGTCGCCGCCGTCGCCGACACGGCCGTCCACCTCCGGGACACCGCCGCCGCGGCCAGCAGTACGGACACCAGGATTACCTTGACCAGCAGCAGCCTGCCGTACGTCGTCCCGGTGAGGGCCTGCCAGGAGCCGAGGCCGCGCCAGGACTGGTAGACGCCCGTGGCCACCAGGACCGTCACCGAGGCGAAGGCGACGCGGGAGAAGCGGGCGGCCGTGGCGGCGTCCGAGGCGGCGGAGCGCAGGGTGAGGAGCAGGGCGACGAGGCCGCCGAACCAGACCGCGGTGGCGAGCAGGTGCAGCGTGGACGAGGTGAGGGCGAGCGGCACCTGGATTCCCGCGGCGGCGTGCTCCGCGGCGGCCCAGGTCAGGGCGAGGGCGACGGCCAGTGCGCCGCCCACCGCGCCGGCGAGGGGGCCGCGCCGGTACCGGTCCGCGCGTGAGACCCGGACGAGGAACAGAGCGGCCGGGCCCAGCAGCGCCAGCCTGATCAGCAGCAGCACGCCGGGGCGCGCGGTGAGGGTGTCGGCGAGCGCGCCCGCGTCGAGGGCCGTCGCCGGGCCCGTCCCCGCCTCGTACGGGGCACGCAGCACCAGCAGTGCGACGGTGGCGCCCAGCAGGGTCCACCAGCCGGCCGCCAGCGGGTGGCGCAGCGGGGCGGGGTCCGGCGGGCGGCACAGGGCGACGAAGGCGGCGGTGCCGATGAGCAGGGCGGCGGCGAGGTAGGAGAGGTAGCGGGCGAGCTTGTGGAGGGTCGCGGTCAGGGGGTCCTCGGTGGGGCCGGTGTCCGCGGGCGCGGCCGTCGGGGAGGGCCGGCCCACGGAGAAGGTGAAGGCGCCCGAGACGGGGTGGCTGTCGGCGGACACCACCCGCCAGGCGACGGTGTACGTGCCCTCGCCCAGCTCGCCCGGCAGCGCGACCCGGGCCGTGTCGGACCGGCCGTCGGCGTGTCCGGTCGCCCCGGTGCGGACGCGGTGGCCGCCCGGGTCCAGGACGCGGAAGGAGTCGTCGCGCAGGCCGACGGACTCGCTGAAGGCCAGGGTGACGTCGCCGGGGGCCCGCTGGAGGACGGCGCCGTCCTCGGGGACGCTGGAGCCGAGGGCGGCATGCGCGGACGCCGGGCCCGCGCCACCGAGGAGCAGCAGGACCAGCACGGCGCCCACCAGCACCAGCCGCCGAACCCCCCGCCCGCCCGGGCACCCCGGAAGGGACCGCCCGTCGACCCCGGCGCCCCTGGCAGTCCCGGTGACCCCGGCAGTCCTGCCAACCCCAACAGCCCTGACGGCCCCGCCAACCCTGCCGACCATGGCAGCCCTGGCAACGCAGGTGGCCCCGCCAGTCCCAGCAGACCCGGCAGCCCAGGTGACCCCAACAGTCCCGCTAGCCCCGACAGCCCAGGTGGCCCCGCCAGCCTCCGTAGCCCCGTCAGCCCCGGCAGTCCCGGCAACCTTGGCAGCCCCCCTAGCCCCGGCGACCCTGCCAACCCCGCCGGCATGCTCGCTTCCGTCGGCCCGGGGCGCCCGTGCAGGCCGGGCCGGTCGGTGTTCGGTCGTGGTCCGTCGGGCTCGGCGGTCTCCTCGCTGGTCGCGGGCCCGTTCGCCCCCTCGTACCCGGTCTCCGGCGCGCGCGCCGTCACCACACCTCACGTCGCATCTCCGTCGTCGGGAGCCACTGCCTCGCCGATACGTACGGACGTGGGGCCCGCTCCGCTCACCGGTGGGCCGGGCGGGCTCTCACCACGACGGGCGTGCCGTCACCCCGCCGTCCACCACCAGGTCGTGGCCGGTCACCCAGGACGCCAGCCGCGAGGCGAGGAACACGCACGCGTCGCCCACGTCCTCGGGGCGCCCGAGCCGTCCCGTCGGCGTTGCCCGGCGCCACCGCCGTACGCCCTCCGGCCAGGACTCGGCGAGGCCCTCACGGTCGACGAGGCCGGGCGAGACGGAGTTGACCCGCACTCCCCACGGGCCGTACTCCAGGGCCGCCGAACGGGCGTGCATCACGACCGCCGCCTTGGAGGCGCTGTAGTGCGCGTGGGCGGGAGCGGGGGCGCCGGCCTCGATGGAGGCGATGTGGGTGACCGTGCCGCCGCCCTCCTGGGCCCGCATGACCTCGGCCGCCGCCTGCGTGCAGGCGAAGACGCCCGTGAGGTTGGTGTCCAGCACCGTCCGCCACTCGGTGGCCGTCATGCCGGGCAGTTCCCGAAGCGGCTGCACACCCGCGTTGTTGACCAGCGCGGTGAGCCGTCCGCCGCCCCACTCGGCGGCCTCGGCGACCACGCGCCGGCAGGCGTCCTCGTCGGTGAGGTCGGCGCGCAGGACCGTGGCCGCGCCCCCGCCGTCCCGGATCCGTTCCGCCACCTGCCGTGCCGCCGCCACCGCCGTACGGCAGTGCAGCGCGACCGCCGCGCCCTCCTCGGCGAACCGCCGCGCGATCCCCCGGCCGATGCCGCCGCCCGCGCCCGTCACCAGGGCGACCTGGCCGTCGAGGAGACGTGTGGGCGGGTTCATGGACGGCACAGTTCCACGATCCGCGCGGCCTCGGCCGGGTAACGCGCCGCGAGGTCGGCGGCGTCACCGTGCTCGTAGTCCCCGGGGGTGAATCCGGGCGCCATCGTGCAGCCGAAGAACGACCACGCGCCGCCCGCCGCCACCCTGCCGCCCATCCAGGTTCCGGCGGGGACCGTGAACTGCACGTGCTGTCCGCCCAGGACGTCCGGTCCCAGTACGGCCGTGCGGGTGCCGCCGTCCGGGGCGAGGAGCAGCAGCTCCAGCGGGTCGCCGAGGTAGAAGTGCCAGACCTCGTCGACGGGCAGGCGGTGCAGGGCGGAGAAGTCACCCGGACGGGTGGTGAGCAGGGCCACGATGGCCGAGCCCGCCGGGTGTCCGTCCGGGCCCTCGGGGCCGGCCCAGGTGCGTCTGTACAGGCCGCCCTCGCGCGGGATGGGCTCCATCCCGTAGTACGTGATCAGGTCCTCGGCGGTCGGCGCGGAAGTCACCCGGCGAACGCTACCTCCCGGCGGAGGAAGGCGAGTTGTGCCTTCTTCTCCGGCAGGTACACGTCCGGCAGGTCGATCTCGGGCAGGACGACCGCCGGTCCCGCGGTGAAGCCGAGCCGGAGGAAGCGGGCGATCGCCTTGTCGTTGCCGACGTCCGGGTCGACCACGATCCGCGTCCGGTCCAGGCCCAGCAGGACGTACGTCATGAGGGCGCCCGACAGCGCGGCGGTCCAGCCGGGCCGCGCGCCGCCGGTGCCGGTGGGCGCGAGCAGCAGGTGGACGCCGACGTCACCGGGCTCGGCGGGGTAGCACTCGCTCACCCGGTCGGCCGCGGGGTCGTAGGTCTGGAGCAGGGCGGCCGGCTCGCCGTCCTTGACGACCAGGAAGGCGTGGTGGGTGTCGAGCGTGTCCATGTGGGCGTAGACCTCGGCGACCTGGTCCCGCGTCAGCCCGTTCATGCCCCAGAAGGCCGCCCGCTCCTCGCTCACCCAGCCGTGGACGACCGCGGCGTCCGCGGCGGGGTCCAGGGGGAGGATCCGGACGGTTCCGAAGCCGTCGAGCCGCTGCTCGTGGACGGGGACGCGGGAGGCGTACGGGGACGGGGCCGGGCGCGGGTCAGTCATCGGTCTCCTTCGTGAGCCGGTCGAAGTCGGTGACCACCGGGGCGAGTTCCCCGGCGAGCCACAGGGGCTGCTGGTCGCGGTGGTGGGCCGAGCCCGGGATGCCCGAGGCCCCGTGGGGCACCACCCAGCGGCTGTCCGCGCGGTCGGCCAGGTCCCAGACGTACCGGGCGGCCGGGCCGCGGGCGGCGCGGTCGGTGAGGCCGGGCACGGGGGAGGTGCACAGCACGCAGTCGTGGTCGCCGGAGAGGCCGGGTTCGTCCGCGTGGGCGGTGGCGCCGGGCAGCGCACGCCACGGAGCCAGGCGGTGGGTGTCGCCCCACGTTCCGGCGGGCCCGCGCGCCGCGACCTCCTCCAGCGCCGCGCGGACGGCCGCGGCGCGGTCGATGCCGTACAGCCCGTCCGCGCGCAGGAGGTGTTCGAGGGCGTACGCGACGCGCGGTACCAGCGCGAGCCACGGCAGGAGCGCCTCGGGGTAGGCGGGTGCGGCGGAGGCGGCGGCCAGGACCGGGTGCGCCGCCAGTTCGCGTACGACCGCCGTGCGCACCGCCGCGTAGGCCGCCGCGCCGGTGCTGTCGGCGTCCATGCGACGGTCCCAGGCGAGGAGGCGGTCGCGGAGGGCGGCGGCCTCGGGGGTGAGGCCGGTCAGGGCGGCGAGGTGGTCCAGGAGGGGGCCCGCCGAGCCCAGGTGGGTGTCGGTGTGGATCGCGGGCATGTCCGCCGCCGACCAGCGCTCCCGGCCGGCGAGCAGGGTGGCGATGCGGTCGGCGCGGTGCGGCGGGGCGAACTCGACGCCGAGGGGGGCGGCCGGGCCGCGCTGGTTGGCCATCACGGCGACGCCGCCGGTGAGGCCGGCGCGGGGCGGGGTGTGCCAGCCGGTCCACTCGTGGCCGGGTTCCCAGGCCGGCACGGGGCGCAGGCGGTTCGCGTCCGGCCGTACCGGTACCCGGCCCGCGACCCGGTGCAGCAGGCCGCCGCCGGTGTCGGCGGCCTGCACCACGTTGACCGGCTCGGTCCACGCGTCCAGGGCGCGGTCCACGTCGGCGACCGTGCGGGCCCGCAGCAGCGGCAGCAGGGCGCCGAAGCCGAGGTCGGAGGTGACGCGGGGCGGGTGGCGCAGGCTGAGGGCGGCCGGGGTGCCGTCGTCCAGGCCCTCGGGGCCGCCGGCGATCACCGGTCCCCGGTCGGTCTCGATGACCTCGACCTCCACGGACTCCCGCCCGCCCGGCTCCCCGGCGACCTCGACCGTCTCCGTGTGGCGGGCGGCGCGGCGCCAGACGCCGTCCGGGCCGAGCGCCTCCACGCCGGCGCCGGTGCGGCGCAGGCGCTCGCGGTACAGGTCCTGGTAGTCGGCCATGGCATTGGTGATGGCCCAGGCGACCGTGCCGGTGTGGCCGAAGTGGGCGATGCCGGGGATGCCGGGCACGGCGAGGCCGACGACGTCGAACTCCGGGCAGGAGAGGTGGATCTGCTGGTAGACGCCGGGGTCCTCGATGAAGCGGTGCGGGTCGCCCGCGATGAGCGCGTGCCCGGTGGTGGTCCGCTCGCCGCTCACCAGCCAGCCGTTGCTGCCCGCGGTGCCGGGGCCGTCGGCGGCGAACAGGGGGACGGCTTCCGGGCCGAGGTGGGCGGTGATGTGCTCGCGCCAGAGCTTGGCGGGGAAGCCCGCGAAGAGGAGGTGCGTGGCGAGCCAGACGCCGAGCGGGGTCCAGGGCTCCCAGCGGCCGGGGGTCAGGCCGGTGCGGGCGAACTCGGGGGCGGGGCCGTCTTCCGGGGCTCCGGCCAGCCCCTCGTTCACGCCGTCGACGTACGCCCGTACCCAGGCGGCCGTCTCCGGGTCGTTCGCCTCCAGGGCGGTGAAGCAGCGGCGGGCGGTGTCCGCGAGGCGGGCGCGGCGGGCGAGGCGGTCCCAGGACAGGGCCTCGGGACCGAGGAAGGACGCGGAGGTGCCCTGGGCGCGGTGCCGCTCGACCTCCAGTTGCCAGGCGCGGTCCCGGGCCGTCACCCGGCCCTGGGCGCGGGCGAGTTCGAGCGGGGTGTCCGCGCGCAGGTGCGGGATCCCCCAGGCGTCGCGGTAGGTCTCGGCGCTCACCCCTGTGCCTCTGCTTTCCCTCAGACCTTTAGGTTAGGCTCACCTAAGTTAATGGACGTCGTGGCCGAATAGTACGTGAAGGGTGGAGGAATCATGGGGCAGGGGCGGGGTTGGGAGGGCGCGGTCCTCAAGCTGATGCGCGCGAAGGACTTCGAGTTCACCGTGACGGACGCCGAGGACGTGACCCCGCACTACCGGCGGCTGCGGCTGAGCGACGGCGGCATGCTGGCGGCGACCGGCGTCCACCCCACGATGTGGGTACGGCTGTGGTTCGACAACGCGGGCAGGCCGCACCAGCGCGGGTACACGCTGGTCGACCCGGACCCGGCGGCCGGCACCTTCGCCATGGAGTTCGCCCTGCACGAGGGGTGCGCGAGCGACTGGGCGCGGGCGGCGAAGCCGGGGGACACGATCGAGGCGACCGTCCAGGGCACGGGGTTCGAGGTACCGCGGCCCCTGCCCTCCCGTGTCTTCGCGGTCGCGGACCCGGCGTCCCTGCCCGCGCTCAACTCCCTGCTCGACGCGCTGGGGCCGGTGCCCGCGACGGTGTGGTTCGAGGGCGCCACGGACGACGGCCTGCCCTTCCGCGCCGACCCCGAGCGGCACGAGGTCCGCGCGGTTCCGCGCCGGGACGCGGGTGCGGGGCTGGTGGCACGGGTGAGGGAGGAGCTGCCGGAGCTGCTGGCGTCCGCCCCGGAGCCGTACGTCTGGATCGCCTGCGACACGGCGACCACGCGGACGCTGGCCTCGTACGTCCGCAAGGACCTGGGGGTGGCGAAGCAGCGGGTGAACGCGCTGGGGTACTGGCGCGCGACCTGAGCCCGCACGCGCGATCATCGGGACCATGGACGTCACACTTCACCTCGCCCAGGACCCCGAGGCCGACGAACTCCTCGGACGCAGCCCGCTCGCCGCGCTGGTCGGCATGCTGCTGGACCAGCAAGTGCCCATGGAGTGGGCGTTCAAGGGACCGTCGACCATCGCCCGGCGGATGAGCGCGGAGGACCTGGACGCGCACGACATCGCGGCGTACGACCCGGAGGGGTTCGCGGCGCTGCTCTCCGAGAAGCCGGCCGTGCACCGCTACCCCGGGTCGATGGCGGGGCGGGTGCAGCAGCTGTGCCGGTACCTCGTCGAGACGTACGACGGTGACGCCGAGGCCGTCTGGCGGGGCGTGTCCACCGGCGGGGAGCTGCTGAAGCGGCTCCGGGAACTGCCGGGCTTCGGCATGCAGAAGGCCCAGATCTTCCTGGCGCTGCTCGGCAAGCAGCTCGGCGTCCGCCCCGAGGGGTGGCGCGAGGCCGCGGGGGCGTACGGGGAGCCCGACTCCTTCCGGTCGGTCGCGGACATCAGGGGGCCGGAGTCCCTGACGAAGGTGCGGGCGCACAAGCAGGAGATGAAGGCGGCGGCGAAGGCGGCGAAGGCCTCCGGCACGTAGGCGGGGATCGCGGGATCGGCGGGGATCACGGGTTCGGCGGGGGTGCGCGTGGCGCGGTACGCGCCTCCCCGGCCCGGTTGCCGCCGAGCCGGGAGGCCGGGCGGGGCGCCGCGTCAGTCGCGCGGGTGCTCTCCGGTGGCGGGGGCGCCGGGCGCGCTCGCAGCATGGGGCATGACCGAACCACCTGGCGGGCCCCCGGGCGGGGCACCGTACGACGACCGCGGGGTGCACGCCCGGCACGGCGCCCACGAGCCGGGCGCCGGACCGCGGGAGCACGAGCCCGAACCCGCGTTCGAGGGGCCCCTGCACCTGCTGTCCCGCGCCGCCTGGCAGACCGTGCTGTTCACGGGGGTCGCCTCACTGGTCCTGGGCGTGCTGGTCCTGGTCTGGCCCGGGGCGTCGCTGCTCGCGGCCGGAGTGCTCTTCGGCCTGTACCTCGTCATCAGCGGCATCCTCCAGCTGGCCGCCGCCTTCGGCACGCACCGGAGGACCTCGCTGCGGGTGCTGGCCTTCATCAGCGGCGCCGTGTCGATCCTGCTGGGGCTGTTCTGCTTCCGCGGCCCGCTGCAGTCGGTGCTGCTGCTCGCGCTGTGGATCGGCATCGGCTGGCTGTTCCGCGGCGTCACGCAGATCGTGGCCGCCGCGCACGACCCGGCGATGCCCGCGCGCGGCTGGCACGTCTTCCTCGGCGTCGTCACCGTCGTCGCCGGCATCGTGCTGATCGACTCGCCGGTCGAGTCGGCCACCGTCCTCATGCTGGTCGGCGGCTGGTGGCTGGTCGTCGTCGGCGTCGTCGAGATCGTCACGTCCCTGCGGCTGCGCGGACAGGCGGGCCGGGTCCCCCGCAGCCTGTGAACGGCGCCGCCCTTCCGTACGCCGAGCGGGCGGTTCTCCTCCCCGGCGCGAGGGGCGGCGCACGCCGGGCGGGGACAGGACCCAGGTGAGACCCGCCCCGCACGCCCCTGCCGCACGCGCCGCGCGCCGTAGCGCCTGGCCGCGGGTACTGCTGGTCCTGCTGCTCGCCCTGGTGGTGCCGTGCGCCCATGCGACGGCCCAGGCGGCGCCGGTCGTCCAGGCGGCCGCCTCGGGCGGTACCGCCGCGGAGCACGACCACCTCGACACCGCCCTGCGCACCCCGGCCCGCAGCGGCCGGCGTGCCGCCGCGGTCCGGCCGGCTCCGCCGTCCCCCGCGGCCGGCCGTCGCGTCCGCCGCGACCTCCTCCCTCCGGTCGGGCCGCCGCCCTCCCCGCGCGGCCCGCGCTCCGTGGTCCTGCGCTGCTGACCGGGCCGGACCGGCTCGCCCGCCGGTCCCCCGCGAGACAGGGACACCACGCGACCACCACGCGACCACCAGGAACGAGGAACCACCCATGCCCAGCGACCCCTACGCCGTCCTGCGCGCCCTTCTGCGCGCCGAGGCCGCCCGCCGCACCCCGAAGCCCGGCGCCGCCCCGCAGGCCCCCGGCGAACAGCGGCTCCCCGTACGGGAACGGAGGCGTGCCTGACGGGAGGGCCGGGCGGCGGAGGCGGGTCACACACCGTCTCCGCCGCCGGCGGAAGAACCCGCACGGTCGGCGGACAACCCATTGCTCCCGTTTACGGCGTCTTTTCCGGCGCCGCACTCCGGCGCCATGGCTGCGCCCGCAACGTCCGGGCCGGTAGGCTTTCCGTGTGATCTTCAAGCGCATCGGAAACGGCCGGCCGTACCCCGACCACGGCCGGGAAAGCACCCGGCAGTGGGCGGACGTCGCACCGCGCCCGGTCCGCCTCGATCAGCTCGTGACGACCAAGGGCCAGCTCGACCTCGAAACGCTGCTGGCCGAGGACTCCACCTTCTACGGCGACCTCTTCGCGCACGTCGTGAAGTGGCAGGGCGACCTGTATCTGGAGGACGGTCTGCACCGGGCGGTGCGCGCCGCGCTGCAGCAGCGCCAGGTGCTGCACGCCCGCGTCCTCGAACTGGACTGACCGGGCCCCGACGGCCGTCGGCGAGGCTTCCGCTTGACCCTTTCGGGTTGCCTTGCACCGAACCACGGAACGTCGACTGATCATCTAATAGGCATCGCCGCTCCGGCGCACTACTCTGCGCTCATGAGCATGCTGACTCCTCCCGGCATGGGTGGCCAGTACAAGATCACGGGGGACAAGTACCCGCGGATGCGCCCGGTCCGACGACGCGGCAGGTTCGCGTTCGTCGCCGTCGCCTGCGTCACCGTGCTCGGTGTGCTCGGCTGGGGCACGCTGCAGCTCATCGACGTCTTCACCGGCGGCGACAAGGCCTCGGCGGCCGGTGCCGCGGGCTGTGTCGCCCCCGCGCGGGCGAGCGCCTCGCCAGCTGCCGCGGTGCTGCCGAAGCCGGGTCAGGTCACGGTCAACGTGCTCAACGCGACGACCCGCGGCGGCCTGGCGCAGAAGACCGCCGACGAGCTGAAGAAGCGCGGCTTCCGCGTGGGCGAGGTGAGCAACGCGCCCGAGGAGTACGACAAGAAGGTCGACGGCACGGGCCTGCTGCTCGGCCCGGCCGCCTCCCTGAAGAGTTCGCTCACCGTGCTCGGCACCCAGCTCCCCGGCGCCGAACACCGCGCCGACGCGGCCCGCAAGGGCGCCACCGTCGACCTGATCATCGGCAACGGCTTCAAGGGACTCGCCAAGGGCGCGGACGCCGACGCGGCGCTGGCCGCGCTGACCGCGCCGCGGCCGGCCCCCGCCGTGGAGAAGAAGAGCTGCTGAGCGGCGCTCCGGGTCCTACTCGGCCGCTCCGTACATCCGGTCGCCCGCGTCGCCGAGGCCCGGGACGATGTAGCCGTTCTCGTTGAGACGCTCGTCGACCGAGGCCGTCACGACCGTCACCGGGGTGCCGGCCAGCTCGCGCTCCATGAGTTCGACGCCCTCGGGGGCGGCGAGCAGCACCACGGCCGTCACGTCGTCGGCGCCGCGCTTGATCAGCTCCCGGATGGACGCGACCAGGGTGCCGCCGGTGGCCAGCATCGGGTCCAGGACGTACACCTGGCGACCGGACAGGTCGTCCGGCATGCGCGTGGCGTACGTGGATGCCTGCAGCGTCTCCTCGTTGCGCACCATGCCGAGGAAGCCCACCTCCGCGGTCGGCAGCAGCCGGACCATGCCGTCGAGCATGCCGAGACCGGCCCGCAGGATCGGCACCACCAGCGGACGCGGGTGGGAGAGCTTGACGCCGGTGGTCGGGCAGACTGGTGTCTGGATGTCGACCTGTTCGGTACGCACGTCGCGCGTGGCCTCGTAGGCGAGCAGGGTGACCAGCTCGTCGGCGAGACGGCGGAAGGTCGCGGAGTCGGTGCGGCGGTCGCGCAACGTGGTGAGCTTGTGGGCGACCAGGGGGTGGTCGACGACGTGGAGACGCATGCCCACCACAGTAACCGGGCCCCGTGGGGGCGGCGTCCCCGCGGCGGGCAAGGCCGGGGACGGGCCCGCCACTCGTTCGCGGGCGTCAAACCGCCCGACCGGGGGAAGGCGGGAGGGACGAACGCTGGGTGGTGAGACTGTGCCTGACCGGGACTTCCCCCACACGCCGACCCCCGGGGCTCGGCGGGGGACGGGACGCGGGGCCGAGCCGAGCGCGGAGCCGGAGCGTGATCCGGAGCCCGCGCGAGAGGCCGAACGGCGGCGGCGCCGGGCCCAGTTCCTGCGGGATCTGGCGGAGGCCCGCCAGTTGCGGGACCGCGTGCAGCCGCGCCGCGCCAAGACCGCCCGGCTGCGGCACGCGATGCGCATGCGCACCTTCCGCTGGTAGCTCCCCCGGGAGACTGGCCCGGCCGGGGAAGATCGCGCGCCGCGCCGGGGTTGGTGGTGACGGACGGACGCGGGGACCGCGAGAATCCGCGTACGATCCGCACGTGGTGGCGACGAGAGCGCTGCTGGGCGGCTGCTCGGACGCGTCTGTTCCGGGCGCCGGTCGAAACCGCCGGACACAGGGTGGCGAAGACGTCCCCTGAGTGCCTTGTTTCTGCCACGATTCCGAGTGGGTGGGGCTCGGAGCACCGCTCCCCCGCCCGTAGCCTCCGCCGGGGGGATCCCCAACCGGCACGCCTAGGACCAGTGGGAGAGTCACGGTGTACTTCGCCGCACTGCTCGCGCGCACCGAAGACGGGTGGGAAGCGAGCGACACAGAGCTCGACGATGTGGAAACCCTGTCGGATCTTGCCGACCTGGCCCGGGAGGCCTCTCCCGACGAGGACACGGTGCTCGTGCTCATCGAGCAGGAGGACGCGTGGTTCGGAGTCGTCCGCGTGGACGGCGAGGAGGACCCCCGCATCTACGTCTCCGACGCCGCCGCGGCCGCCCGCAGCAGCTACGGGGAGATCCTGCTCACCGACGAGCTGCTCGGCCGGGACCCCGGTGACGACGGCGACGATCTCGACGCCCTCGACCTCGACGGCACGGAGGACGGCGAGTCCGACGACGACGAGGACGGCGGTGACGGTGACGGCGGCGGCGACGCGTCGACCGGCTCCGGCGAGGCCGTGCCGCACGGACCGGTCGGTGACGCCGAGGTCCTCGACGACCTCGGCGTGAGCGAGAAGGAGCTGCGCTCGATGTCCGGGGACGCGGTCGGGGAGATCGCCGAGGCCCTGGGCGCCTCGGACGTCCTGGAGACCGTCCGCTGACCGCGCCGGCCGAGGAGAACCCCGAGGGAGCACCACCCGACCCGGTGCGCGACCGGTGGCGGGCCGCGATGCGGCTCGCCCTGGCCGAGGCCGGGCGGGCCCGGCGGGGCGGTGACGTCCCCGTCGGCGCCGTCGTGCTGGCGCCGGACGGGCGCACCGTGCTGTCCGCCGGGCACAACGAACGCGAGGCCACCGGCGACCCGACGGCCCACGCCGAGGTCCTCGCGATCCGGCGGGCCGCCGGAGAACTCGGCGAGTGGAGGCTGGCCGGGTGCACGCTCGTCGTCACCCTGGAGCCGTGCACGATGTGTGCGGGCGCCCTCGTCCAGTCCCGCGTGGACCGTGTCGTCTACGGCGCCCGCGACGACAAGGCGGGCGCGGCCGGATCGCTGTGGGACCTGGTGCGCGACCGGCGCCTCAACCACCGTCCCGAGGTGATCGAGGGCGTGCTCGCGGACGACTGCGCCCGGCTGCTCACGGACTTCTTCCGCGACCGCTGACCCGGTCCGCACGGGGTGCCGGGACGACCGCTCGGACGGCTGTTCGTCGGCCGCGATACCGATTTCTGAGCATGCCGCTCCGTGCTGTAAGGTCTCTCTCGGTAGCGTGTCCGAGCGGCCGAAGGAGCTCGCCTCGAAAGCGAGTGTGGCGCAAGTCACCGAGGGTTCAAATCCCTCCGCTACCGCTTCTGAAGGGCCCCGTCGAAAGACGGGGCCCTTCGTGCGATCATGAGCGACCGAAGGCGTGGGTCGAAAGGACAGGGGAGGCCGCGGTGGCGGTGAACTCGAAGAAGATCGCCGTCTATCTGGTCGTGGTCTTCGTGCTGTACGTGATCATCACGGACCCGGCGAAGGCAGCCGACTACGTCCAGATAGGTTTCCAGGGCATATCCGACGCGGCCAGCGCCGTGGGCGACTTCATGACCTGGGCCGCCAACGGAGGAAAGTGATGATCCGCCATCTCGTGCTGTTCAAGCTGAACGACGGCGTCGAGCGGGACGACCCGCGCGTCGTCGAGGGCGTCGAGGCCTTCCGGGCGCTCGGCGGCCAGATCGACGACCTCCGCTTCTGGGAGTGCGCCTGGAACATCAGCGACCGGCCCATCGCCCACGACTTCGCCATCAACTCGGCCGTGGACGACACCGACGCGCTGAAGCGCTACCTCGAACACCCGGCGCACCAGGCGGGCGTCGCACGGTGGCGGGAGTTCGCCACCTGGGTGATCGCCGACTACGAGTTCTAGTACGACCGCGCGCCCCGCGCGCCTCCCGCGCGTGCCCACGGCCCCGCACCTGTCCGGTGCGGGGCCGTTCCGCGTTCGCTCAACACGGCGTTATGCGGTGCTTGCACACAGTGGACATGTCTTGTGATGCTATGACCGCTTTTGACGGATGAGTTGACGAAAGAGCGACGGATCACGAGGTGGAGTTGACCGTGCCGGCCAGTACTGCGCCTCAAGCACCGCCCGCACCGCCCGCCCAGGCCCAGGCCCAGGCCCAGGCCCCGGAGGCTCCCGCGCCGCAGCGCAGCCGGGGTGCCGACACCCGGGCCCTGACCCAGGTGCTCTTCGGCGAGCTGAAGGGCCTCACCCCGGGCACGCCGGAGCACGACCGGGTGCGCGCGGCGCTCATCGAGGCGAACCTGCCGCTGGTGCGCTACGCGGCCGCCCGGTTCCGCTCCCGCAACGAGCCGATGGAGGACGTCGTCCAGGTCGGCACCATCGGGCTCATCAACGCCATCGACCGCTTCGACCCGGAGCGGGGCGTGCAGTTCCCGACGTTCGCGATGCCGACCGTCGTCGGTGAGATCAAGCGGTACTTCCGCGACAACGTGCGCACGGTGCACGTACCGCGCCGGCTGCACGAGCTGTGGGTGCAGGTCAACAGTGCCACCGAGGACCTCACCACCGCCTTCGGGCGCTCCCCGACGACCGCCGAGATCGCCGAGCGGCTGCGCATCACCGAGGAGGAGGTGCTGTCCTGCATCGAGGCGGGACGGTCCTACCACGCCACCTCGCTGGAGGCCGCCCAGGAGGGCGACGGGCTGCCCGGGCTGCTCGACCGGCTCGGCTACGAGGACCCCGCCCTCGACGGGGTCGAACACCGCGACCTGGTCCGGCACCTGCTCGTCCAGCTCCCCGAGCGGGAGCAGCGGATCCTGCTGCTGCGCTACTACAGCAACCTCACCCAGTCCCAGATCAGCGCGGAACTCGGCGTCTCCCAGATGCACGTCTCGCGGCTACTGGCGCGTAGTTTCCAGCGATTGAGGTCCGCGAACCGGATCGACGCGTAACCTCGAGACCGGCTCCGGACGGAGTCGAAAGCGCGATCGAGGGGTCACCGGGAAGAGCGAATCGCTCACCAGGGCCTTTGCTGCGGATTCGGGCCGAAAGGCCGTCAGACCCCCTGTTTCCAGGGGGTATTGGCATCTCGCATGTCGACATGTCACTACAGCGCGTTGCCGACATGTGACATTCTGCCGGAGACGCGTTTGCCGGAGCCCCGGCTCCGGTATTCAGGTGAAGGCTGCGTTCCCGGCGTGGGAGCGTGTGCCGCGACCGTCCCGCGACCCAAAGGGGGTGGCATGTCCGCAGAACAGGGCAGCTCGAAGGTGCTCGCGCTCGCGGAGAGCGAGACCGCGCCCGACACGATCGAGGCGCTCGGCCCCGTCGACGGCAGCGACGGCGTTCAGGCCGTCGAAGCCGTGCCGAACCTCGATGCCGTGCCGGCCCAGACCCTTCCGGCCACGGAGGCCATCGACACCCGCACCCTGTCCCGCTCCCTGTTCCTGCGGCTCGCCGCCCTCGACCAGGACAGCCCCGAGCGTGTCTACGTCCGGGACACCCTGATCGAGCTCAACCTCCCGCTGGTGCGCTACGCCGCCGCCCGCTTCCGCTCCCGCAACGAACCGATGGAGGACATCGTCCAGGTCGGCACGATCGGCCTGATCAAGGCGATCGACCGCTTCGACTGCGAGCGGGGCGTCGAGTTCCCGACGTTCGCGATGCCGACGGTGGTCGGGGAGATCAAGCGGTTCTTCCGCGACACCTCGTGGTCGGTGCGCGTCCCGCGCCGCCTCCAGGAGCTGCGCCTGGCCCTGACCAAGGCCAGCGACGAGCTGTCCCAGAAGCTGGACCGCTCCCCGACGGTCGGCGAACTCGCCACCGTGCTGGGCGTGTCCGAGGAGGACGTCGTCGACGGCCTCGCGGTCGGCAACGCCTACACCGCCTCCTCGCTGGACTCCCCGGCCCCGGAGGACGACGGCGGCGAGGGCTCGCTGGCGGACCGCCTGGGCTACGAGGACACGGCACTGGAGGGCGTGGAGTACCGCGAGTCCCTCAAGCCGCTGCTGGCCAAGCTGCCGCCCCGGGAGCGCCGGATCATCATGCTGCGCTTCTTCGCCAACATGACCCAGTCGCAGATCGGCGAGGAGGTCGGCATCTCGCAGATGCACGTCTCCCGGCTGCTGACCCGGACCCTGTCGCAGCTGCGCGAGGGCCTCATCTCCGACTGAGCCCGCGCTCCACGGCGGCGGCCACCGCGCCGCCCGTCACGACAGCCCGGCGACCGCCGCGGCACCTCGGGGGTGCCGCGGCGGTCGCCGTCGTGTGTCCCGCTGCCGTTCCTAGCCGAGCGCCAGCCAGGCCACGGCCGCGACGACGATCACTGCGGCCACGATGCCGACGATCAGGCCGACGCGCGGGCCGGAGGAGGCGGCGGGGGCCGCCTGCCGGGCCTGCGGGGCGTCGTCGACGAACGCGCGGAACATCTGGGTGCTGCCTGCGGGGTCGTTGGTGCCCTGGGGGCCCTGGTTGTTAGCCATGGGCCGAGACACTAGCGAATCCGCGGGTGCGGCCCAAGTGCGGGGCTCCTTCCGGCCCTTGCCCGGCACCACCACCCGCCACCTGCGCGTTTACTATCGCAATACTTGCCTTTGCCAACTTTTTATTCCGTGATGACCGTCTTTGTTTGCCTGTAGCAACCAACCGAACTTATGGTTGCCCTAAGCAACGAATCGGGAGGTGCGCATGGCCGAGAAGGCGCAGTACGAGGAGCTGATCCGCCAGTTCAGCGCCTTCGGTGCAGTGAAGAGGGAGATGGGGCGGCTACTGCCGTCCGACTGCCCCG
Source organism: Streptomyces lienomycini (assembly GCF_027947595.1). Classification (NCBI taxonomy): domain Bacteria; kingdom Bacillati; phylum Actinomycetota; class Actinomycetes; order Kitasatosporales; family Streptomycetaceae; genus Streptomyces; species Streptomyces lienomycini. The sequence goes on from NZ_CP116257.1 coordinate 7,707,911, forward strand.
GCGGCTCCGCCGCCGTGATGACACTGCTCGGCCGCCACGGGGACATGCGCATGAGCAAGCTCGCCGAGCTGCTCGCGGTGGACATGTCGGTGACCAGCCGGCACGTCGCCCACGTCGCCGAGCGGGGCTGGATCGAACGTTTCCCCGACCCCGCGGACAAGCGCTCGCGCATTCTGCGTCTGACGCCCGAGGGGCAGGAGCAGCTCGACGAGATCGCCGAGCGGTCCTCCCAGATGCTCGCCCACCGTCTGAGCGACTGGTCCGACGACGAGGTCGGTCAGCTCTCCCGGCTCATGGCCCGCCTCAGGGCCAGCTTCGACGACTGCCGGGCCCCCGCGGCCCGGCCTCCCGCACTGTCCGGGGACGAACAGTCCACCCGTACACCCGCGATCACCACGTAAGTAAAGGAAGTCCATGGCAACGACCACACCAGCCGGTGTGCGGGCTCATGCCAAGCACGGGGGAGGCTCCACCGGAGACGCTCCGATGACGCACCGGCAGATCATGGAGGCATTGTCCGGGCTGCTGCTCGGCATGTTCTGCGCGATCCTGTCCTCGACCATCGTCACCAACGCCCTGCCGGAGATCATCGGCGACCTCGGTGGCGGCCAGAGCGCCTACACCTGGGTCGTCACGGCCTCGCTGCTGACGATGACCGCCTCCACCCCCCTGTGGGGCAAGCTCGCCGACCTGTTCAGCAAGAAGGCCCTGGTCCAGATAGCCCTGGTCGTCTTCGTCATCGGCTCTGTCGTGGCCGGTCTGGCGCAGAACCCGGCCATGCTGATCACCGCGCGAGGCATCCAGGGCCTGGGCGCCGGCGGTCTGTCCGCCCTGGCCCAGATCATCATGGCCGCGATGATCGCCCCGCGTGAGCGCGGCCGCTACTCCGGCTACCTGGGCGCGACCTTCGCCGTCGCGACCGTCGGCGGACCGCTGCTCGGCGGCGTCATCACCGACACCAGCTGGCTCGGCTGGCGCTGGTGCCTCTACGTCGGCGTGCCGTTCGCGATCATCGCGCTGCTCGTGCTGCAGAAGACACTGAACCTGCCCGTGGTCAAGCGGAAGGTCAAGGTCGACTGGGCCGGCGCCTTCTTCGTCACCGCGGCCGTCTGCCTGCTGCTCGTCTGGGTCACCTTCGCCGACGACAAGTACTCCTGGATGTCGTGGCAGACCGGCGTCATGGTCGGCGGCTCGATCCTGCTGACGCTGATCTTCCTCTTCGTCGAGTCCAGGGCCAGCGAGCCGATCATCCCGCTGCGCCTGTTCAGGAACCGCACCATCACCCTGGCCTCGCTGGCCTCGCTGTTCGTCGGTATCGCGATGTTCGCGGGCACCGTCTACTTCAGCCAGTACTTCCAGCTGGCCCGGGACAAGTCCCCGACGATGTCCGGGCTCATGACGATCCCGATGATCGGCGGCCTGTTCATATCCTCGACGGCCTCCGGCATCATCATCACCAAGACCGGCAAGTGGAAGCGCTGGCTGCTGGCCGGCGGCGTGCTGCTCACCGCGGGCCTGGGCCTGCTGAGCACCATGCGCTACGACACCGCGTACTGGCACATCGCGATCTTCATGGCGCTGATGGGTCTCGGCGTCGGCATGATGATGCAGAACCTGGTGCTCTGCACGCAGAACCAGGTGGCCCCCGGCGACCTGGGTGCCGCGTCCTCCACGGTCACCTTCTTCCGCTCCCTCGGCGGCGCGGTGGGCGTCTCGGTGCTCGGCTCCATCATGTCGACCCGGATCAGCCACTACGCCACCGACAGCATCGGGCAGCTCAAGCCCGAGGACCAGATGGCGGCCGGCAAGGCCCTGGGCTCCGGGCAGATCCCCGACATGGACCTGCTCCCCGCGCCCATCCGCACCTGGCTGGAGAGCGCCTACGGGCACGGCATCGCCGACATCTTCCTGTACGTCGCGCCGATCGCCCTGCTCGGCTTCCTGGTGACCCTGTTCATCAAGGAGGTCCCGCTGCGCACCACCGGCGCCCTCGCCCAGGCCGCGGAGGCCGCGGCCGAGTCCGCCCCGCCGGTCGCGGGCACCCCCGCGGAGGCCACCCGCGTCGCCGACGCGCCGGTTCCGGCCGGTGCCATGGCCGCCGTGGCGGCACCCTCGGCGGCCCCGGTCGCCCCGGACGGTTCGGCCACCTCGGCGGCCGAACCCGCCGCCGGGCCCGCGACCACGCAGCGGCTGGCCGCCGTCGCCACGGCGACCGGCTCCGGCGAACCGCAGGCGCCCGTCTCCGGTGGCATCGCGGTCCGCGGCTCCGTCCGCGGCGCCGAGTCCGCCCCGGTCCCGCAGGCCGCCGTCACGCTGATCTCCCTGGCCGGCCGCCAGCTCGGCCGGTCCGTCGCCCAGGCCGACGGCACCTACGCCCTCGACGCGCCCAGCGCCGGGTCGTACGTCCTGATCGCCTCCGCGGACGGCTTCCAGCCGCAGGCCTCCACCATCGTCGTCAACGACGAACCGGTCGCCTACGACATCCTGCTCAGCGGCACCAGCGGGCTCACCGGCCTGGTCCGTGCCGTCGAGGGCGGGCTGCCGGTCAAGGACGCCATGGTGATCGTGACCGACGTGCGCGGTGACCTGCTGGCCAGCGCCACCACCGGGGAGCAGGGCGAGTTCTCGCTCACCGACCTGGTGCCGGGCACGGTGACCGTCGCGGTCAACGCGGTCGGCTACCGGCCGCGCGCCCTGCCCCTCGAGGTGGGCGGCACCGGCGTCACCCGCGTCGAGGTCGACCTCCAGGCCGGGGCGCAGGTCCAGGGCGTCGTGCGGGCACCGCACGGTCCACTGGCCGACGCCCGCGTCACCCTGGTCGACGCGGCGGGCAACGTCGTCGGCACGGCCACCACCGGCGCGGACGGGGCGTACGCCTTCACCGACCTGGACGCCGGTGAGTACACCGTCATCGCGACCGGCTACCCGCCGGTGGCGACGGCCCTGACGGTCGCCGGCCCCGGTGCCGACGGCCACGACATCGAGCTCGCCCACCCCGGCGAGTAGCAGGACCCCGGCCCGTGGTGGCGTGCGCGCTCTGAGCGGAGGTGCGCCCGCCCACCACGGGCCGGTCTCTTTACGACCACTTTCTGAGTCTTTGCAGGGAGAAAACGGGATGGCACTGACCGCGAGGATCCGAACGCGGGACGGATGGGCCGTGTCGCACGCGGTCGTCACGGTGACCGACATGACGGGCGTGCAGGTACTGCGCGCCGAGGCCGACACCGAGGGCACCGTGCGGGACACCACCGCGCTCACCCCCGGGGCGTACACCGTCATCGTCACCGCGGTCGGCTACGCGCCCGCCGCCTCCAGCGCGATCGTCACCGCGAGCGGCCGGGCCGAGGTCGGCACGGTGACGCTGGCCCGTCAGGGCGGCACCGAACTGCCGCCGCCGGGACCGTGGACGGTCGACCCGGCGCACTCGAGCGTGGCCGCCGTCGCCCAGCACCTCGGCATCTCCAGCGTCCGCGGCCGCTTCACCGACTTCGCCGCCACCGTCGAGATCGCGCCGGACGACGTCACCAAGTCCCGGGTGGAGGCGGTGATCAGGGCGGCCTCCATCGACACCGGCAACGGCATGCGCGACACCCACCTGCGCTCGCCGGACTTCCTGGACGTCGAGCGCTTCCCGGAGATCACCTACCGCTCCACGCAGGTGAGCGAGGCCGGTCCGGACCGCTGGACCGTCCGCGGCGAACTGGGGCTGCACGGCGTCGTCCGCGAGGTCGACCTCGACCTGGCCTACCTCGGCACCGGCGCCGACCCCTGGGGCGGCACCCGGGCGGCCTTCCGCGCGACGACGGAACTGCACCGCGAGGACTTCGCCATGAACTACAACCAGGTCGTCCAGGCCGGCATCGCCGCCATCGGCACCACCCTCAGGGTCGAGCTGGACGTCCAGGCGGTCCAGGGGGAGTCACTGCCCGCCGTGTGAGTCACCGCCGGACGCCCGGGCCACCATCCGGGCGCACAGGTCCCGGAGCTTGACGTTCCGGTCCTGTGAGGCCCGGCGCAGCCGCTCCAGGGCCCGGTGGGCGTCGATGCGCTCCCGGGCCATGAGCATGCCGACCGCCTGGTCGATGATGCTGCGGGAGAGCAGGGCGGTGCGCACGTCGGCCGCCGAGGCCTGCTGCCGTTCGATGCGCAGGGCCTCGTTCACGGCGTCGGAGGCCCGCTCCGCGAAGGCGCGGGCCTCTTCCCGTCCCCGGGCCAGGGAGTCGGGCCCGACGCCGTACAGGTTGAGCGCGGCGCCCGTCTCGCCCTCGACGGCCAGCGGCAGCGCCAGGACGCAGCGCACCCCGGTGGCCAGCGCGTACTCCGTGTACGCGGGCCAGCGGGTCTCGGCCGCCAGGTCGGGGGCGTACTGGGCGCTCCCCGTCTCGGCGGCGTCCACACAGGGACCCGAACCGTTCTCGTACTGGCGCAGGTCCAGGCCGCCGGGCAGGCCGGTGCTGCCCGCGAGGGTCATCAGCCGGTCGGCGCGGCGCACCGTCACCGAGCAGGCGTCGGCGCCGGGCACCTGCACGACCGCCCGGTCGGTCAGATCGCGCAGCAGGGTGTCGAGACCCTGGCTGCGCGCCATGGCGTGGCCGAGCGTGTCCGAGCTGCGCGAGGTCATGACCGTACGGATGTCCCGTCACCGCCGGGTCACACCTCAGGCGCCCGCACCGGAGTTCGCGTCGACGATGCGGCGGGCCAGGTCGCGCAGCTTCACGTTCTCCCGCTGGGATGCCTTCACCAGGGAGTCGAAGGCACCGGCCGCGTCGATGTCCAGACGCTCCATCAGGATGCCGGTGGCCTGCCCGATCAGGTCCCGGGTACGCATCGCCTCGGTGAGCTGCTCGCGCACGGTCGCCGAGTCCAGGGCGAGGGAGACGTGCGCCGTGAACAGCCGGCCGATGCGGGTGGCGTCCTCGCCGAAGGCCTGCGGTTTGCGGGCGTAGGCGGTCAGCACGGTCAGGCGGCGCCGGTCGGCGCGCAGCCGCAGGGACAGCGCCGAGCGCAGGCCGAGCCCGGACAGGACGTTGCCGCCGCCGTCGGCCTCGCTGTCGTCTATGCGCACCACGGGCGTGGTCCACAGGTGCTCCCAGTCCGGATGCGGCTCACGGCCCGCCTGCCGGGACTCGACCGCGAACCGTACGGCCTCGTCCGTCCAGGCGAGGGTGCGGAGCCTGCCGCCGCGCTGGACCTCCGAGATGCCCGCGTGCTCCGCGCCGGGCAGCAGGCGCACCGCCAGCCCCACCGCGGTGTTCAGGGTGTCCTCCGGGGCGCCCGCCGCGTGCAGCTGACGCGCCGCGGTGGTCAGGGCGTCGGCCAGCTCGAAACCCACTGGAAAACGCGGCAAATCAGTAAATTCGGACGCAGCCACCACGAACCTCTTCGGCATGCGCGGCCTCACGGCCGTGCGCAGGAGAGCTCCGCAGCACATTCCCGACTGCGAGCACAGGACGAACAGCACTTTAGCTGCTTGGTTGCGTGCCGGTGACGCCCGGCCGAAGGACCGGGCGGGCGCCTTTCGCACCGCCGCGCCTCGTGGTGGAATGGGGGCGGGTCAGGAAGCGGCCCGGCCGGAAGCCCGACGGACGTCTGTCAGGTGAGTGCTGTGACCTTCCTCCCCCAGCCCTGCGAGCCGTGTGAGCCGTGCGACCCGCCCGGCTGCGCCGTGCTCGCCATGCCCAGCGAGATCGACTTCTGCAACGCCGCGGGGCTGCTGCCCCTGATCACGGCCGCCGTGGACCAGCACGCCGACGGGTTGCGCCTGCTCGTCCTGGACCTCACCGCGACCCGCTTCATGGACTCCCAGGGCGTCCGCCTCCTCGACGCGGTACGCCGCGCCCTGCCCGGACCCGCCCGGCTGCGGGTCGTGGCCGCCCAGAGGGGCGTACCGAGCCGCGTCCTGGAACTGTCCGGCCTGCGCCGCGACGTACCGGTGCACGACAACCTCGCGGAGGCGCTGCGCGCGGAGAACGGAACGGCGAAAGGCGGCGCCGCGGCCTAGGCTGGCGGCATGGCACCGAACATCGCGACGAACACCCGGGTCTCCCTCGACGAGTTGCTGGACTTCGTACGCCCCCGGCACCGGGCGATCCTGCTGACCCGGCGGGGCGACGGCAGCCCCCAGGGGTCGCCGCTGACCTGCGGCGTCGACGACTCTGGGCGGATCGTGGTCTCCACCTATCCGGAGCGCGCCAAGACGCGCAACGCGCGCCGTGACCCCCGCGTCAGCCTCATCGTGCTCAGCGACGAGTGGAACGGCCCCTGGGTCCAGATCGACGGCACCGCCGAGGTGATCGACGCGCCCGACTCCGTGGAGCCGCTCGTGGAGTACTTCCGCAACATCTCCGGCGAGCACCCCGACTGGGACGAGTACCGGCAGGCCATGGTCGAGCAGGGCAAGTCCATCGTCCGGGTGACGCCCGAGAAGTGGGGCCCGGTGGCGACGGGCGGCTTCCCGGCCCGCCCGGCGGCCGACGACTGAGACCGGGTCAGCCCCGTTCGACCATCGCCTCGATGCCCGCGACCAGCAGGTCCAGCGCGAACTCGAAGTCCCGGTCCAGCATCTCCGCGACGGTGTCGCCGCCGCGGGCCGCCATGATCTCCCGGGCGTCCTCGATGACGCCCCCGGTGTCCGGCATCTCGGTCGCCGCGTTCATCGAGTCCCGGAAGTACTCGTCCGGGCTCAGGCCGGTGCCCGCGGCCCGGGCGAGGAAGCGGCTCTCGATGGTGCCGTAGCCGTGGACGAACTGGAAGACGGCGGAGATGGCGCCGGTCACACGGTGCGCGGGCAGCCCGCTGCGGCGCACGACGACCTGCACCGCCCGGGAGAAGGCCAGCGAGTGGGGCCCGATGTTGAGGTAGGTGCCGACCAGCCGGGACAGCCAGGGGTGGCGCACCAGCAGGGCGCGGTTCTCCCGGGCCAGCGTGCGCAGCTGCTCGCGCCAGTCGTCCCCGGCCTCCGGGTCGATGTGGCGCAGCTCGCCGAAGACGGCGTCCAGGGCGAGTTCGAGCAGCTCGTCCTTGGTGTCGACGTACCAGTAGACGGACATCGCGGTGACGTTCAGCTCGGTGGCCAGGCGGCGCATCGAGAACCCGGCCAGGCCCTCGGCGTCCAGCAGCCCGACCGTGGCCGCGGTGATCCGCTCCCGGTCGAGACCCGACGGCTGCCCGCCGCGCCGCCCCCCGCGCCGCTCCTCACCCGCCAGCCAGACACTCGCCCGGGGGCCCTGCCGCCCTGCCTTCGCCATGCGCGTCTTCTCCTCGACTCGTCGGACGCCGGTCGGCCGGACGCCCCGCACGGGGGTGCGGGGAACGGCGCGACCAGCCACAACAGGCCCACGGCCGCACAGCTACCCTCCCACCTGGGCCCTCAGGCGACCACCTTCTCCGCCCGACGCGGCAGCACCGCCGCCACCGCCCCGCCGAGCAGCACGGCCACCGCCCCCACCAACCGGCTGCTCCGCATCGTCATGTTGTACAGCGCACAGGGGCCCTGTGCGCGGTACGACGATCGGGGGCGTCCGGGAGTCAGTCCGTCGGCGAGGTGAGGTCGTAGAAGGTGGCCGAGCCGGCCGTGACCTCCTCGAAGTTGGCCTCGACCCACGAGGTGATCTGCGACGCGGTGCCGGAGCCGCCGCCCATGCCGCCCCCGGAACCGCCGCCGACGAAGTAGTGGATCCTGCCGTCCGCGACGTACTTCTTGAACTGCGCGAGGGTCGGCGACGGGTCCGTGCCGTTGAAGCCGCCGATCGCCATCACCGGCTCACCGGTGCTGAGCTGGTAGCTCGCGGCGTTCTGGGACCCGATCGCGGCGGCGGCCCAGGTGTAGGCGTCGGCGTCGGTCTCCAGCAGCTTCTTGGCGTCCGAGTCGACCTCGGCGCCGTTGAGCAGGCCGCCCATGCCACCGCCGGCGCCCATGCGGCCACCTGCTTCGCCGTTCGGGCCGTTCTGGCCGTTCTGGCCGTTCGGGGCCGCCTGGCCGTTCGGTGGCGTCTGGCCGGTGCCGGGGGCACCGCCGGGGAAGCCTCCGTTGCCGGGGCCGCCCTGTCCCTGCCCGGGTGCGGTACCGCCGCCCGGGAAGCCGCCGTCCGGGAAGCCGCCGCCACCGCCGGGACCGCCGCCCCTCATGCCGGCGCCGGACGGACCGGCCGTGACGATGGAACCGCTGTGCCCCTCCCGCACGGTGCTCAGCGTGTACGCGGTGGGCGCTGCCAGCGACGCCACGAGGCCGAGGCCCGCCGCCGCGAGGGCGGCCCGGCGCCCCAGCCGACCGGCGAAGACGAGCCCGAGCGCGGCGACCAGTCCGCCGACCAGGACCGGCAGCCTCAGCCAGGGGAGGTAGTCGGGCGTGCGGTTGAGGAGCACGTACCCCCAGGCCGCGCTCGCCGTCACGGCGGCGGCGAGGGCGAGCGACGCCCAGAGCCGCTCGCGCCGCTCCCACAGCGTCGCGGCACCCATGCCGATCACGGCGGCCAGGTAGGGCGCGAGGGCCACCGTGTAGTACTGGTGGAAGATGCCCGCCATGTAGCTGAAGACGGCCGTGGTCATCAGCAGCGAGCCGCCCCAGACCAGGAAGGACGCCCGAGCGGTGTCCGTGCGGGCCGCGCGGCGCGTGGCGACCAGGCCCGCGGCGAGCAGGATCAGGGCGGCCGGGAGCAGCCAGGAGATCTGGCCGCCGATCTCGGAGTTGAACATCCGGCCCCAGCCGGTCTCACCCCACTGCCCGCCGCCGCCCATGCCGCCGCCCATGCCGCCGCCACCGCCGACGCTGCCGGTCTCCTCGCCGTTGAGCCGGCCGAGGCCGTTGTAGCCGAAGGTCAGCTCCAGGAAGCTGTTGTTCTGCGAGCCGCCGACGTACGGCCGGGACGACGCCGGCCACAGCTCCACGACCGCGACCCACCAGCCGCCGGAGACGACGATCGCGAGGGTGGCGAGCGCGAGCTGCCCGAGGCGCCTCTTCAGCCGCACCGGCGCGCAGACGCCGTACACGAGGGCGAGCGGGGGCAGGATCAGGAACGCCTGGAGCGTCTTCGCGAGGAACGCGAGGCCGACCGCGGCGCCCGCCCACACCAGCCATCCGGTCCGGCCGTCCTCCAGTGCCCGTACGACGAGGTAGCAGGCGACGGACATCAGCAGCGCGAGCAGCGCGTCCGGGTTGTTGAAGCGGAACATCAGCGCCGCGACCGGGGTGAGCGCCAGGACGGCGCCCGCGATCAGTCCGGCCGCGGGGCTGAACCGGCGGCGTACGGCGGCGTACACGACGGCGACCGTGCCCACCCCCATCAGCACCTCGGGGACGAGGATCGACCAGGAGGAGAGGCCGAAGATCCGCACCGCCAGCGCCATCGGCCACAGCGCGGCCGGGGGCTTGTCGACGGTGATGGCGTTCCCGGCGTCGAGCGAGCCGAAGAAGAACGCCTTCCAGGACTGGCTGCCCGCCTGCACGGCCGCCGAGTAGAAGGAGTTGGCGTAGCCGGAGGCGCTCAGGTTGAGGAGGTAGAGCAGGGCGGTGGCCAGGAGCAGGGCGAGGAGGGCCGGACGTACCCAGCGCGGGTCCTCGGGGCGGCCGCGCCACAGCCGGGCGGCCCGGGACAGCCGGGGCCGGGAGTGGGCGGGCGGTGCGGGGGCGTGGGGGGCGGTGGGCTTCCGTCCCGGCCGGCGGGGGCGTGCGCGCCGTCGACGTGCGCGGTCGGGTCGTGGTGCGTCGTCATCGGGCGTCCCTCGGGTCGGTGTCGGCGGGCCGCACCGGCTGGAGCCGCACGGTGGCGTCGCTCCGGCCGCGGTACGGGTCCGGAAGGCGAGATTCCGGGAGGTGCGGTTCCCGGCGGTGCGGTTCCGGGAGGTGCGGTTCCCGGAGGTGCGACTCCGGAAGGCGGGATTCCGGAAGGTGCGGCTCCGGCGAGTGGGCCGCGGGGGGGCGCGTCCGGGAAGACCCAGGCGCGGAAGAGGAGGAAGCGCAGCACGGTGGCCGCGAGGTTGGCGGCGATCAGCACCGCCAGCTCCGTGGAGTGGTCCGGGTCGGCCGTCGCCGCGCTCAGGGCGGCCAGCGAACCGCTGGTCAGCGCGAGGCCGATACCGAAGACGACCAGGCCCTGCGCCTGGTGCCGCACGGCGCCGCCCCGGCCCCGCACCCCGAAGGTCAGCCGCCGGTTGGCGGCGGTGTTGGCGATCGCCGAGACCAGCAGCGCGAGCGCGTTGGCGAGCTGGGAGCCGGCGAAGTGCCGGAAACCGCTGTAAAGGAGGAGGTAGAACAGGGTGGACAGGGCGCCCACGACGCAGAAGCCGACGAGCTGCCGGGCCAGGCCCTGCGGCACGCCGGTCAGGTCGCGGTCGCGCGGGTCGTCACCGAAGGGGCGGACCAGCCGGTCCAGCGGCAGCGAACCGGTGGCCAGCGCCCTGCCGACCCGCCACACGCCCTTGAGGTCGTCGGTCGCCGTCCGCACGAGGTGCACGGTGGAGTCCGGGTCGTCGACCCAGTCGACCGGCACCTCGTGGATCCGGCACCCGGCCCGCTCGGCGAGCACCAGCATCTCGGTGTCGAAGAACCAGCCGGTGTCCTCCACCAGCGGCAGCAGCACCTGGGCGACGTCCCGGCGGATCGCCTTGAAGCCGCACTGGGCGTCGGAGAAGCGGGCCTGGAGCGAGCCGCGCAGGATGAGGTTGTAGGTGCGGGAGATGAACTCGCGCTTGGCGCCGCGCACCACCCGGGAACTGCGGGCGAGCCGGGAGCCGATCGCGAGGTCCGAGTGGCCGGAGATCAGTGGCGCCACCAGCGGCAGCAGCGCGTTCAAATCGGTGGAGAGGTCCACGTCCATGTAGGCGAGGACCGGGGCGTCCGAGGCCGACCACACGGTCCGCAGCGCCCGGCCCCGCCCCTTCTGCTCCAGCCGCACGGACCTGACCGCGTCGAGGTCCGCCGCCAGCCGGGCGGCGACGTGCGGGGTGCCGTCCGTCGAGGCGTTGTCCGCGACCGTGATGCGGAAGGCGTAGGGGAACGTCCGGGTGAGGTGCTCGTGCAGTCCGCGCACGCACGGCCCGAGGTCCTTCTCCTCGTTGTAGACGGGGACCACTACGTCCAGAACAGGCGTACCGGCTCCTGCGGCCGGGAGGTGCTCCCGCGCCGGCAGGGAGCCGGGAGAAGAGTCGGTTCGCATGGGACCGACTCTTCTCAAGTCCCCTGTCGCACCCGTGTGGTGGCGCTGTGCTGTGCCTGTGAGTCCGCTCGTGCCGCCGGCGGGCCCGGTACGGCGGGCAGGTGCGCGGTGAAGACCGTCCGCCCCGGCGCGCTGTCCACCGTCACGCCGCCGCCGTGCGCGGCCGTCACGGCCTGCACGATGGCGAGCCCGAGACCGGTCGAGCCGGTCGCGCGGGACCGCGCCGAGTCACCCCGCGCGAACCGTTCGAAGACGTGCGGCAGCAACAGGGCCGGGATGCCGGGCCCGTTGTCCGTCACGTCCACGCACAGCCACGCCCCGCTCCGCCGCACGCGCGCGGTGACGGTCGTGCCCGGCGGGGTGTGGGTGCGGGCGTTGCCCAGGAGGTTGACCAGCACCTGCTGGAGCCGGGCCGGGTCGGCCGACACCAGGGCCGGTTCGTCGGGCAGGTCGAGCCGCCAGGTGTGGTCGAGGCCGGCCGCGCGGGCGTCGCTGACGGTGTCCACGACGAGCGGTACGAGGTCGGTCCGCTCGAACTCCAGCGGGCGCCCGGCGTCCAGCCGGGCCAGCAGCAGCAGGTCCTCGACGAGCAGGGTCATGCGGCCCGCCTCGGACTCGATGCGGCCCAGCGCGTGCCGGGTGTCGGGGCCGACCTGCTCGCGTCCCCGGCGGGTGAGTTCGGCGTACCCGCGGATGGAGGCGAGGGGGGTGCGCAGTTCGTGGCTGGCGTCGGCGACGAACCGCCGTACCCGGGTCTCGCTCGCCTGCCGTGCGTGCAGGGCGCCGTGGACGTGGTCGAGCAGCCTGTTGAGCGCGGAGCCGACCCGGCCGACCTCGGTGTGCGGGTCGCACTCGGACTCCGGGACCCGTTCGTCGAGGTTCACCTCGCCCGCGTGCAGGGGGAGTTCGGAGACCCGGCCGGCGGTGGCGGCGACCTTGCGCAGCGGGCGGGTGGCGACGCCGACGATGACCGTGCCGGCGAGGGAGGCGGCGATGAGGCCGGCCGCGGTGACGCTGGCCTCGACGAGGATCAGCGTGTTGACGGTGCTGTCGACCTCGGAGGTGGGCAGGGCGGCGTAGTAGCCGTCGTGGTACTGGACGCGGTAGTCGCCGAGGACGGGGATCTCGACGGTGTGCGCGTCGCCGTCCCGGGGGACGGTGGCGAGCGCGGCGCGCTGGGCCTCGTCGAGGGAGACCGCCGTGGTGCGGCTGAGGTCGGTGCTCTCCTGGTCCTCCTTGCCGTACTTGGCGTCGGTGACGTCGGCGCCCCGCACCTCGGCGACGATCGTGTCGCGCGGCTGCGGCCCGTGCCGGACGAACGCGTCGAGGTCCATCCGCTGCGGTCCCGCTCCGCCGGGCTGCGGGTCACCCGGCGGCCCGAACCCGGACAGCCGCATCGCGACCTCGTGCACCTGCCCGTCCAACTGCTCGTACAGGTGCGAGCGCAGCGCCACCGTCGTCACCGTGCCGATCACCGCGCACACCACCGCGATCAGCGCCACCGACGCGACGACGAGCCGCGTCCGCAGGGTCCGCGGCCGCGGTCGTCGCCGACGGGTCATGCCGCGGGCTTGATCAGGTACCCGGCGCCGCGCCGGGTGTGGATCATCGGCTCGCGCCCCGCGTCGATCTTGCGGCGCAGGTAGGAGATGTACAGCTCCACGACGTTGGCCTGCCCGCCGAAGTCGTACGACCAGACCCGGTCCAGGATCTGCGCCTTGCTCAGCACCCGCCGGGGATTGCGCATCAGGAAGCGCAGCAGCTCGAACTCGGTGGCGGTGAGGTGGATGCCGTCGCCGCCCCGGGCGACCTCGTGGCTGTCCTCGTCGAGGGTGAGGTCGCCGACGACGAGGACGGAGTCGGAACGCCGGTCGGCGGCGCCGGAGCGCCGGATCAGTCCACGCAGCCGGGCGACGACCTCCTCCAGGCTGAACGGCTTGGTGACGTAGTCGTCCCCGCCCGCCGTGAGCCCCGCGATACGGTCCTCCACCGCGTCCTTGGCGGTCAGGAACAGCACCGGCACGTCCGGCAGGTCGCGGCGCAGCCGCCCCAGCACGCTCAGGCCGTCCATGTCGGGCAGCATCATGTCCAGCACGACGGCGTCGGGCCGGAACTCGCGCGCGGCCTGGACGGCGCCCTGGCCGTCGCCCGCGCTGCGGATCTGCCAGCCCTCGTAGCGCAGGGCCATGGAGAGCAGTTCCGTGATGGACAGCTCGTCGTCCACTACAAGCACCCGGACGGGGCTCCCGTCCGGCCTCAGCAGTTCGGTGCGCCCCTGGGGCGAGGTCGTGGTCATACCGGACACGATGTCGGGGCGCTCTGAGAGCACCCTTTCCCCCGGCTGTGATTTCTCTGAGAAACCCACAGGCACCGCTCAGATGCGGCTCCTCAGCCCGCCCGGCCCGCCGGCAGCCCGAACAGCCGGGCCGCGTTGTCGTGGCACACCCCGCGCAGCCACGCGTCCCCGAGCCCGAGCCGCTCCAGCGCGTGCAGCTGATGCGGGTAGGGATAGGGGATGTTGGGGAAGTCCGAGCCGAGCAGGACGCGGTCGCCGAGGTCGGCGAGCCGGGGCAGCGCCCGGCGCGGGAAGGGGGCGAGGCGCTCGCTGAAGTCGGTGAACGCCATGGTCGTGTCCAGCCGCACCTCGCCGTACCGTTCGGCGAGGTCCAGGAAGTCCTCGTACTCGGGCATGCCGAGGTGGGCGACGACCAGCCGCAGCCGGGGGTGCCGCGCCAGGACGCGGGCGATCGGTTCGGGCCCGGTGTGCTTGCCGGGCGCCGGGCCCGAACCGCAGTGGACGACGATCGGGACCCCTGCCTCGGCGAGCACGCCCCAGGCCGGGTCGAGCAGTTCGTCGGCCGGGTCGTACGCCCCCACCTGCACGTGCGCCTTGAAGACCCGCGCTCCGTCCTCGACGGCCCGGCGCACGTACGCCTCGACGCCCGGTTCGGGGAAGAGGGTGGAGGTGTGCAGGCAGTCGGGCGTGCGGCGGGCGAAGTCCACCGCCCAGTCGTTCAGCCACTGGGCCATGCCCGCCTTGTGCGGGTAGAGCATCGCGGTGAAGGCCCGGACGCCGAACCGCCTCAGCAGCGCGGCGCGTTCGTCCTCCTCCTGCCGGTAGGTGATCGGCCACTCCACCCCGCCGGTCAGCGGCCCGAGGGCGTCGAAGTAGGCCCACACCTTGCGCAGCACCCGCTCGGGCATGAAGTGCGTGTGCACGTCGACCAGCCCGGGCAGCCCGAGCCCCTCCCAGAACCGGCGGACCTGCCCGGCCTCGTGATCCCTCATGCGGCCACGATCGCTCCCTGCGGTCCTGCGAATCAAGGGGTGAGGTCGCGGAAGGGGGGAGGCCCGGGGGGGAAGGCGGGGCGGGAGGTCGGAGGGAGGCCGGAGGGAGGCCGGAGGGAGGCCGGAGGCGGAGGCCGGGGGCGGAGGTCAGGGGGCGAAGGCCGGGGGCGGGAGGTCGGCGGACGGGCGGGAGGTCGGCGGACGGGCGGGAGGCCGGAGGCTGGCGGGCGGAGGCCGGCGGGCGGAGGCGGGAGACCGGCGGGTGGAGGTCAGGGGCGGGAGACCGGGGGCGGAGGCCGGAGGCCGGGAGGCGGGAGGCGGGAGGCCGGAGGCCGGGGGCCGGGAGGCGGGAGGCGGGAGACCGGAGGTCGGAGGTCAGGGGCGGGAGACCGGAGGTCGGAGGGCGGGCGGAGGCCGGCGGGCGGAGGGCGGAGGTCGCCGGGGGGCCCGGCGGGCGGGGTCAGAACAGTCCGTCCTGCACTCCCGCCGCGCGTCCGAGGTCCCGCAGGGGCACGGTGCACGGCTCGCCCCCGGCGGACACCAGCTCCCACCCGGCCATCAGCCGCGTGTCCAGCACCACGACCCCGCGTTCCGTCGCCAGATGCAGGTCCGGACCGGCCGCCGCCACCAGCTCGCCCCCGATCGCCAGGCCCGCCACCAGCTCGGCCACCTCCGCCACGGCGGCCGGCCCGCGCTCCGCCCCCGCGATCCCGAAGACGCCCGCGTGGTCGACGGCCCGGAACGGCTCCGGCGTCAGCGACTGCGGCCAGCCGCCGAGCGCCACCGCCCGCGCGTGCAACCCGGCGATCCCGGCCGCCCGCTCCGCCTCCCTCGGCGGCAGCCAGGCCCGCACCGCGCGCTTGTGCGCGTACGCGATGCGGTCGGGCACGCCCAGCGCGGCCCGCAGCAGCTCCTCGGTCCGGCGCGCGGCCATCAGGGGCCCGCGGCCCAGCCAGCTGAAGCACACGGCGCCCTGCTCCAGCAGCCGGGCGGCTCCCCGTGCGTGCGCGGTGATCCCGACCTTGACGAGGCCCGGCCCGAACCAGGCCAGGTAGACGCGGTACGGCTGCGGATCGTCCGCCATGGTGTCGGCGGCCACCGAGTGGGCCCGGTGGAGGCGCGCGCACTCCTCGCACCGCGCCCCCGTACCGCGCCCCGGCACCTCGGCCCGCACCGGGCAGGCGTTCCCCCGCGCTCCCACACAGGTCCGCACGCCCCCCTCGGCGACCGCGAAGGCCACCCGCTGCCCCCGGACCAGCGCACTGCGCCGACCCCCGACCCACGCCAGCACGGGACCGTCCGCCGCCCACCGCAGCCCCGCGCACTTCCATGCCTGTGCCATCCCCGCCGAGCGTAGAGGGCACCACTGACAAAGCCCGGGACACCGGCCGGCCACGACGACCGGGAACCACCGACCGGGGACGACGACGGGCGGGCACTCACTCACGGTGAGTGCCCGCCCGGACGTACGGTACGGACATGGCAGAAAGTGAAGCGGTGTGCCCCGAGCGGCTCATCATGGAGCACATCACCAGCCGCTGGGGCACCCTGGTCCTGATCACCCTCCTGGACCGCGTGCACCGCTTCGGCGAACTGCGCCGGGAGATCGGCGGGGTCAGCGAGAAGATGCTGGCGCAGACCCTGCGGACCCTGGAGCGGGACGGCCTGGTCCACCGGGACGCCAAGCCCGTGATCCCGCCCCGCGTGGACTACTCCCTCACCGACCTCGGCCGCGAGGCCGCCGAACAGGTCCGGGGCCTCGCGCGCTGGACGGAGCGGCGGCTGGCGGCGGTCGAGCGGGCCCGCGGGGCGTACGACGCGACGCGGCCCTGACCGGCCCGCCGTCCGCGGCGGACGCCGCCCGTCCGGGCCGCGTCACTGCTTGAGCACGGCCTCCATCACCTTCTTGGCGATGGGAGCGCCGAGCCCGCCGCCGGAGATGTCCTCACGGGAGATGTCCATGTCGGTCGGGTCGATGAACACGGCCACGGCGACCGAGGACCCGTCGTCCTTCTTGCCGTAGGACACGAACCAGCCGTACGGCACCTCGTCGTTCACGTTCACACCGCGCTGCGCGGTACCGGTCTTGCCGCCGACCGTGATGCCGTCGATCTGGGCGCGGCGGGCGCTGCCCTCCTTGGCGGTGAACTCCATCATCTGCTGGACCTTCTGCGCGGTCTCGGCGGAGACCGCCTCGCTCATCACCGCGGGCTCGGTCTTCTCCAGGGTGTCGAGGTCCGGGCCCTTGACCTCGTCGACGATGTAGGGCTGCATCACCTTTCCGTCGTTGGCGAGCCCGGCGGTGACCATGGCCATCTGCATCGGCGTACTGGTGAGGCTGCCCTGTCCCATGCCGGTGAGCGCGGTGCCCGGCGCGTCCAGGTTCTCGGGGTAGAGGCTCTTGGTGGCGAGCAGGTCGCCGAAGTCGTCGGAGTAGACGTCCTCGTTGAAGCCGAACTTCTGGGCCGTCTCGCGCAGTTTGTCCTGCCCGAGCTTGGACGCGGCGTCGAGGAACACGTTGTTGCAGGAGTGCTGCATGGCGGTCTTCATCGAGGCCTTGTTGCAGACCGCGTCGCCGGCCTCACTGCCGATCTTGTTGCTGGACTGCGGCAGCGGGTACGGGGAGACGGCGTCCGTGCGGGCGTCGATGTCGGTGACGACCCCGTGCTCCAGCGCGGCCGCCGCGGTGAGGATCTTGAAGGTGGAGCCCGGCGGGTAGGTCTCGCGCAGCGCGCGGTTGGCCAGCGGCTTGTTCTTCTTCTTGTCGAGCGCCACGAAGCGGTCGGACTCCTTGAAGGTGCTGCCCGCGAACGTCGACGGATCGTAGGAGGGCGCCGAGACCAGCGCCAGCACCTTCCCGGTCTTCGGGTCGAGCGCGACCACGGCGCCCCGCGCGCCCTTCAGGTCGGTCAGTCCGTCCCAGGCGGCCTTCTGCGCCTTCGGGTCGATGGTGGTGACCACCGACCCGGCCCGCCGGCCCTCACCGCTGACCACGTCGGCGAACCGCTGGAAGGCCAGCCGGTCGTCCTTCCCGGTGAGGATGGAGTCGTAGGTCTTCTCCAGCAGCGTCATGCCCTGGGCCTGCGACGCGTACCCGGTCACGGGCGCGTACATCGGCCCGTCGGCGTAGGTGCGCTTGTACTTGAGGTCGGTGCTCTGGGTCTCCGCGGAACCGGTGACGGCCCGGCCGCCGACGACGATGTCGCCGCGCGGGGTGGCGAACTGCTCGATCTGCACCCGCCGGTTCTTGGTGTCGGAGGCCAGCTCGGGGGCCCGGACGTACTGCAGCCAGTTCGCGCGGACCAGCAGGCCGAGCACCAGCAGCCCGCAGAAGATCGCCACGGCCCTCAGCGGCTTGTTCACCGTCGGCCTCCGTCGAGGCTCGGCCGGATGGATATCCGGGTGGATATAAAGACGGGTCCTCGCAACATGGGCACACCCTAGACACAGTCGGGGGCCGTCATCACGTCCGGTCGGCGACTGCGAACACCGCGCCAGGCGTGGTGTCGGCCGGCGATATCCACTTCAACGTCAAAGGCCCCGGAGTGATCCGGGGCCTTTGCCTTGTGTGCACTCGGCAGGATTCGAACCTGCAACCTTCTGATCCGTAGTCAGATGCTCTATCCGTTAAGCTACGAGTGCTTGTGTTCTTCAGTTTTACCGCCGCTCCCGGTCCTTCCGGCCCGCTCGCGGCGACAGGAAGAACATTACATGACTGCCGCCGTCATGTGAAATCCATTGGCCACACCCCTTGCGACCTGCACGAACGACCTTCGGGGCGGCCGACAACACCGAAGCCCCGGCCGGATGGCCGGGGCTTCGGTGTTCGGTGCGGAGGCGGAGGGATTTGAACCCTCGATGGGCTTTAAAACCCAAACCGCATTAGCAGTGCGGCGCCATAGACCGGACTAGGCGACGCCTCCAGACAACATCACCACTTCGCGTGCGAGCGCGAGTGGCGCGTGCCGATGATGACACAGTTGAGCGCGCTGTCACCAATCGGCCCCTACGGTACTAGGCGCGCGGGCCGCAGGGCAAAGCCCTAACGGCGTACTCCGCGGCGGGTCGCGCAACGTCCGGCCTGCCGACGCGTTGGTCAGGTCATGTTCCAGGTCACCCGCTCCCCCGCCGCGCGCCTCCTCGGCGCCGCCGCCCTGTCCGCCGCCGCCCTCGCCTCCGTCTGCGCCGCGCACCCGGCGCGGCCGCCGGCCCCGCCGTCCCGGGCGGTGATCACCTGACGGTCACCGTCCGGGACGCCGGCCCGGAGGCGGACGGCACGTACGAGCTGTACTGCCACCCCGGCGGCGGCGACCACCCCGACCCGGAGGGCGCCTGCGCCGTCGTCGAGCGCGACACCCGGTGGGGCGAGGACACCTTCGCGCCCGTGCCCGAGGGCAGCGTCTGCACCATGCAGTACGGCGGCCCGGCCACCGCGCGCGTCACCGGCGTCTGGGCCGGTCGCCCGGTGGACGTGACGTACGACCGCGGCGACGGCTGCGAGATCTCCCGCTGGGACCGCATGGTGCCGCTGCTGCCCCGGGTGGGGGCGGAGCGGCGGTCGTAGGGGCCCCGCGAGGACCGGGGGCGGCCCGCCGGCGGTCACCCGGTCACACGTTCTACGTCACTTCCTCGTGCGACCTCCGTCCCATCCCCCGGCGCCCGCGGGGCCCGGGGCCTTAGACTCCCTCGCGTGACACGCTGCGGGCCGGTTGGCAAGATGGCCCGGGCGGTCGGCAAGTGCGGTAACAGGAGGGAAGCGTCTCGTGAGCAGCAGGCCATCCCGAGGCGCTGCTCGCCTCGCAGCCATACTGGACGCGCTGCCGGACGCGTTGGTCCTGGTCAACGCGAACGGCACCGTGGTCAACGCGAACACCATCGCGCTGGAGGCGTTCGAGACGCCGGGCACCGCGCTGGTCGGTCGCGGACTCCTCGACCTGCTGCCGCAGTTCGACTCGCGGCTCATCCCCGGGTCCATGCGGCGCCCGGACCACGTCGACCCCCGGGCGCGCACCAAGCCGACCCGGATGGTCGCGCGGCGCACCGACGGCTCCGAGTTCCCGGTCGAGGTCACCAGCGCCAACCTGGAGACCGGCCAGCAGGCCTACGACACCTACGGCTACACCGGCGACGAACTGCTGATGCTCGTCGTCCGCGACCTCTCCGGCACCGTCGACACCGAGGCCGAGCTGGCCCGTTCGCAGCGGCAGACCGAGATGATCCTGCGGGCCGCCTCCGAGGGCGTCGTCGGCACCGACACCGACGGGCGGATCGTCCTCGTCAACCCGGCCGCCGCCCAGATCCTGGGCTACCGGGCCGGTGAACTCGGCGGCCGGGAGCTGCACACCCTCGTCCTGCACTCGCGCGCCGACGGCTCGCCCTTCCCCTACGACGAGTCCCCGCTCGCCGACACCCTGCGCTCCGGTCGCAAGCACCGGGTGCGCGGGCAGGTGGTGTTCGCCAAGAGCGGGGACCAGCTGCCGGTCGACCTGACGACCGCGCCCGTGCGCGACGGCGACCAGCTCGTCGGCGCCGTGATGACCTTCACCGACCGGCGCCCCTACGACGCCCTCGTCAAGGAGCACGAGGAGGCGGAGCAGCGGCACGTAGAGGAACGGGAGCGGCTCGCCGAGGAGCACGCCTCCGAGCTGACCGCGCTGCGCCAGCGGCACGTCGCCGAACTGGAGGAGCTGCGGGAGCAGCACGCGGAGGAGGTCGCCGCCGACGCCGACCGCTACGCCGCCCTCGGTGAGCGGGAGAAGGACCGGTACGAGGCGCTCGCCGGCCGGCACGAGCAGTTGCTCACCCTCCTCGGCGACTCCCTGCGCGGCCCCCTGGACGAGCTGCGCCAGGAGCTGGCCGCGCTGGCGTCGGACGACGCCGGGCAGTTGTGGCCCGAGGCCAACCAGGTGCTGCACCATCTGTCGGCCGGCTACTCGCGCATCACCACCCTCATCGACAACGTCCTCGGCTACCAGCGCCTCGACGTCGGCAGCGAACAGGTCGCCCGGACGAAGGTCATGCTCGACGCCGTCGTCGCCGCGGGCGTCGACGGGGCCGTGGAGCTGATCGGTCCGGGGCGCGTGCAGTTCGCGGTGCACGCGCCGCCGATCGAGGCCGAGGTCGATGCCCGGCTGCTGGCCACCGCGCTCGCGCATCTCGTGGCGGACGTCGCGGGCGTCGACGCCACCGGCAACTCGCCCGTGTCGGCGACGGGCGGGTACCTGGACAACACCGTCGTGGTCGCGGCGGCGCAGCGCGGCGAGGTCGTACGCATCGAGGTGCGCGGACCGTACGCCGGGGGAGACCCGGTGCACGAGCCGGTGGTGCGCGGGATCGTGCGGGCGCACGGCGGCGTACTGCAGACGCACGAGGTGCCGGGCATGAGTGGCAGCGCGTACGTGCTGGAGGTGCCGATCGGGGGCGGGGCGGGGGCCGTCGAGGCCCAAAGCGCCGAGATCGCCCGGGTCGCCACCGTGGACCAGGCAGGCCAGGCGGGCCAGGAGGGCCAGGTCGCTTCCGGCGGGCAAGGTCGGGGCGACGGTGCCGCGCAGGGCGGGAACGCCGTGGCCGTCCGTGAGCCGGTTCCCGGGGGCGGGCGGCGACGCGCCCGGCGGGCGTCCGTCGACGCGTTCCTGGAGAGCGGGGTCGCGGGCGCGGAGGGTGCCGGACCGGAGGCGGAGAACACCGCCCCGACCGGGCGGCGCAGGCGGCGCGCGGCGCGGGCCGAGGCCCAGGAACACGAGCACGAGAACGAGAACGGGCACGAGAACGAGCAGGTCGCACCCGCGCGGGTCGCACCCGGGCAGCCCGCACCGGAGCAGCTCGCGCAGGGACCGGCCGGGGCTCCGGGCCCGCTTCCGGTGCCCGCGCAGTCGGGGCCGGGCGAGGGCGCCGGGTCCGGTGGTACCGGGCGTCGGCGCGGACGGCCCGCGGAGGCCCCGGGTGCCGAGGCCGCCGGGGTGCCCCGGGGGCGCGCGCCGGGGTGTCCGAGGGCGCCGTCGTCATGGCGGGCGAGCACGGCGGGGGCTCCGCCGCGTCCAACACCGGTCTGGGCGGGACCGTACCGCCGCAGGGCGTCCCCGTGCCCGCCGGTCGGCGTGCCCGGGACGGTGGCGAGCAGCACGCGCTGCCTCCGGCCCTGCCCGCGCAGGCCGGTGAGTCCGACCCGGCGGACGCCGTGGGCCCGGCCGACGCGACGGACGCGACGGACGCGACGGACATGGACCGGCCGACGGGGCGCCGACGCCGCGCCCTGGCCTCCGCGAACGAGCGCGCCGCCGCGCAGGAGGCGGCTCCGCGCCAGGTGTTCGCCCTGCCGCCCGCCGACACCGACCGGCCGTCCGACGGGACGGCGCAGGCACCCAGGGCGCCCGTCGCCGCGCCGGGGGCGAGGCACAGGGGCAGGCGGGCCGGGTCCGGGTGCCGGGACCGGCCGCTTCCGGTGACGCCCTGCCCGACGACGGCCGCCACGACGCCGTACCGCACGACCAGGCCGACGACCACACTCCGCCGCAGCCGCACCCGGCCGAGGCGCCCACGGGACGCCGCCGCCGGGCCGGGGCCGCCCGCCCCGTCGAGGAGGCGGCGCCGACGACGGCTCAGCCGCCGCGGAACGCCCCGGCGCAGGGCATCCCGGCGCAAGGGGCGCCCGCGGTGCCCGACGCCCACGGGCCGGCCCGGCACCCGGCCGCCGGAAGCCCGCCCGCTCCGGCCGCCCACGCCGGAACGGGACCCCAGGACCGGGCGCCCCGGCCCGCCGAGACCGGCGCCGACCCCGCGCAGCCCGTACCCGCGCAGCCCCGTCCCGCGCAGCCCGTACCCGCCCGTCCGGACACCGCGCCGCCCGCAGGCCGGCCCGCCCCCGCGCCGCAGCCGTGGCCCGCCGCCGCGGACACCCAGGGGGCCGGGGTCCCCGTGGCCCCCGCCGAGCCGCCGACCGCCGCGGCACCGACGCCACCGGCACCACCGGCACCACCGCAGGGCGTCCCCGTCGGCACGCCGAGCCGGGGCACCCCGCTGCCGCCCGAGAACGCGCCCGCCCCGCGTGCGGCGCAGCCGCTGCCCGCCGAGGCGTCGGCGCCCGTCGACCCGAACTCGACGCAGGGACGGGCGTTCAGCGTGCGGACCCTGGGCCAGGGTGTGCCGTTCAACCGGCAGGCGGTCCAGGTGCAGCAGCCGTCGGCGACGCCCGCACCGCACCAGCCGGGCGGCGGCGGTCGGCGCCGCAAGCTGGGCACGCCGCCCGATCCGGACGCCGCCCGCCCGGAGCAGTCGGCCCGCCCGCACCCGTCGGCCGGCCAGCCGTCCATCACGCCGCCGCCCACCGCGCAGCCGAAGCAGCAGGCCCAGGCGCAGCCCCGGCCGGCGGAGCAGCAGGCACCGGCGGGCGGTCCCGGACGGCTCGCGCCGGTCAGCGAGGGCGCCGGACGGTCCTACGCCATAGGGGCGCCGGACAAGGACGCCGCCGAGGGGCCCGAACCGCTGGACGGGCCCGGCGGTGCCGTGGAGGTGGCGGACCCGCCGCGTCCGCAGCCGATGGACGACGAGCTGCCGCCGGAGCCGCTGGACAACCCGCGCCGGCTGCTGGTGTGGCCCGCGCCGGACGTCTCCACCCAGCAGGCGCTGAGCGACCGCGGCTACCGGCCGGTGATCGTGCACTCCCGCGAGGAGGTCGACGCGCAGATCGCGGCGTTCCCGGCCGCGCTGTTCGTGGACCCGCTGACCGGGCCGATCACGCGTACGGCGCTCCAGTCGCTGCGGCAGGCGGCGGTGGCGGCCGAGGTCCCGGTGCTGGTGACGGCCGGGCTCGGGCAGGCCTCGCGGGACGCCGCGTACGGCGCCGACCCCGCCGTGCTGCTGAAGGCGCTCGCGCCCCGGGACAGTGAGCAGCACCCGTCGCGCGTGCTGCTGATCGAGGAGCACGCGGAGATCGCGCTGGCGCTGACGGCGACGCTGGAGCGCCGCGGGATGCAGGTGGCGCGGGCGACGAGCGACGCCGACGCGGTGACGCTGGCGGGGCAGTTCCGGCCGAACCTGGTCGTGATGGACCTGATGCGGGTGCAGCGGGGCCAGGAGGGTGCCGCCGGGATCGTCGACTGGCTGCGGGCGAACGGGCAGCTCAACCGCACCCCGCTCGTCGTCTACACCGCCGCCGTCGACCAGGCCGACCTGCCGCGACTGGCCTCGGGCGAGACGGTGCTGTTCCTGGCGGAGCGGTCCACCAGTGGCGAGGTGCAGGCCCGGATCGTCGAGCTGCTGGCGCGGATCGGGACCAACTGACGCCCCGGCGGCGGCCCGGGTCCTACCGGTCGACGATCCTGCGCGCGGCCAGCTTGATCGAGTCGCGCAGGCGGCCCGCGTCCGTGTCCTCGCCCCCGACCAGGATGCGTTTCATCTGGGGCACGACCACGGCCCAGTTGGCCATCGCGACCAGCAGGAACAGCAGGTCGGACGCCGGAATGGCGTCGGTGACCACGCCGCGTTCCTGGGCGTCCCGCACGGCGGCGACCTTGCGGGCGTAGTGGGCCTGGCGTTCGGCCTCGTGGGGCAGCTCGGCGCTGCCGTACTCCATGCCCTCCCAGAAGAGGAGGCGCAGCAGTTCGGGGTGGGCCGCGTGGTAGTCGAGCAGGCGGTCGATCCAGCCCTCGATGTCGTCCGGATCGACGGGGACGGAGATCGCCAGGTCGAGCATCTTCTTCTCGAGGACGGACGCGAACAGCTCGCCCTTGTTGCCGTAGTAGGCGTAGATCAGCTGCTTGTTGGCCCTGGCCTCGGCCGCGATGCGGTCGATGCGCGCGCCGGCGATGCCGTGGCGGGCGAACTCCGCCACCGCCGCCTCGAAGATCCGGGCCTTGGTGGCCTCGGGGTCCCTTGCTGCCATGGGCCCAGCGTAGCGGGGCGGGCGGGGTAACCAACCATTTGGTTGACACGGGTCGGGAATGCGGGCGACACTCCCCGGGTTGCTTCCAACCAACCAGTTAGTTGTTAGTGCGCCCGAAGGAGTCGCCCCGCTCATGCCGTCATCGTCGTCCGCGCCGTCCGCACCGTCCGCGTCCTCCGCGTCCGCAGCCCCGCGGGTCCAGCCCGCCCCCGGCCCCGGCCCCGGCCCCGCACCCGCTCCGGCTCCGGTTCCGGCTCCCGTACGACCGTCCGTCGGGCCGTCCGCGGGACCGTCGCCCTCCGGGACCGGCCCGTCGTCCGGCGCCGCCGCCCGGCTCTTCCTCCCCCTGATCGCCCTGTGCACCGCCGTGACGGCCGCCAACATCTACCTCGCGGCGCCGCTGCTCCCCCTCATCGCCCACGACCTGGGTTCCACCCCGTCGGCGATCGCCTGGCTCGCCTCGGTCGCCCAGCTGGGATACGCGGCCGGCCTACTGTTCTTCGCCCCGCTCGGGGACAGCGTCAACCGGCGCCGCCTGGTCGCCGTCCTCTCGCTGGTCGCCACGGCGGCCCTGCTCGCGGCCGCCGCGTCCGCCGGGACCGGTGCGCTCGCGGGCGCCGTCCTGGTCGCCTCGGCCGCGACCGTCGTACCGCAACTGCTCGTCCCGCTGGTCGCCGCACGCGCCCCCGCCGACCGCCGGGCCCGTCATGTCGCGGCCGTCATCGCGGGCCTGTTCACCGGCGTCGTCGCGGCCCGGGTGCTGGGCGGCCTCGCCGGGCAGGCCTTCGGCTGGCGCGCGGTGTTCGTGGGCGCCGCCGTGCTGACCGCCGTACTGGGGCTGGCGACCGCCTACATCCTGCCCGTGGAGCGGCGGCAGCGCCGGGGCCCGCTGTTCGCGGGGCTCGTCGCGATACCGGGCGTGGTGCGCCGCTCGCCCGACCTGTGGCGGGCCTGCGTGCGCCAGGCGGGGATGTACGGCGCCTGGAGCGCCCTGTGGACGTCGCTCGCCCTGCTCCTCGCGGGGGACGAGGGGTACGGCATGACCACCGCGGCGGCCGGGCTGTTCGGCCTGTTCGGTCTCGCGGCGAGTGCGGTCGCACCCCTCGCGGGCGGCCTGGTCGACCGGTTCGGCGCCGCCAGGGTCGTACGGTCCGCGTATCTGCTGGCCGCCCTGTCGGTGCCGCTGTTCTGGCTGGGCGGGCGGGCGATGGCGGCCCTGTGCGCTGCGGCCGTGCTGGTGCACGCCGCCCTGGTCGCCTCCCACGTCGCCAACCAGACCCTCGCCCTGACCACCACCTCCGCCCCGGCCACCGCCAACACGGCGTACGTCGTCGCCGGCTTCGCGGGCGGCGCGCTGGCCTCGGCCCTCGCGGGACCCGCCTTCGGCCACTGGGGCTGGGGCGGCGTGTGCGCGGTGGCGGGGGCGTGGCTGGTCCTGGGCTGGACGGCCACGGCCGTACGCCGGGGACGGTGACGGTGACGGCGGGTGCCGGGCGCGGTGGGCCGGCGGACGGCAGGTGCCGGGCCCGGTAAGCCGGCGGACGGCAGGTGCCGGGCGCGGTGGGCCAGCGGACGGCAGGTGCCAGGCCCGGTAAGCCAGCGGACGGCAGGTGCCAGGCCCGGTGAGCCGGCGGACCGCGGGCGGGCGGGGGCCGTGTCGCCGGACGCCGGGCGGGGCCGTGGGTCCGTCCCCGGCCCGGCGTGGTCGTGCTCGGGTGCCCGGTCCGGCCGTCTGGCCGTCTGGCCGTCCGCCGTCTCGCCGCTCGGACCGCGGGGGCTCGTCTGGCCCGTGCGGCCGCTCGGACCGCTCGGACACGTCTGACCCGGCTGGCCGCTCGGACACGTCTGGCCAGGCTGGCCGCTCGAACCGGCCGAATCCGTCAGGACCAGCCAGAGCCTGTCGGGGCCGGTCGGGGCCGGTCGGGCCGGCCAGGGTCGGTCAGAGCCGGGTGACGTCGAGGCCCCCGTCGGCGTACTGCCTGCGCAGCACCTTCTTGTCGAACTTGCCGACGCTCGTCTTCGGCACCGTCTCGATGACCGTCCAGCGTTCCGGCAGCTGCCACTTGGCGATCTTGCCGTCCTCGGCGAGGAAGGTGCGCAGGGCGGCGAAGTCGGTGCTGGCGCCCTCCCTGAGGACGACGGTGGCCAGCGGACGCTCGCCCCACTTGTCGTCCGGTACGGCGACGACGGCGGCCTCGGCGACGTCCGGGTGGGCCATCAGCGCGTTCTCCAGCTCGACGGAGGAGATCCACTCGCCGCCGGACTTGATGACGTCCTTGGCCCGGTCGGTGAGCGTGAGGAAGCCGTCCGGGGAGATGGTGCCGACGTCGCCCGTCTTCAGCCAGCCGTCCTCGCTGAACTTGTCGTCGGGACGCAGCGGCTCGGCCCCGGGCCCGTTGTAGTAGGCGCCGGCGATCCAGTTGCCGCGGACCTCCAGCTCACCGGCGGACTCGCCGTCCCAGCGGAGCCGCTCGCCGCCGGGGCCGGTGAGCCGGGCCTCGACACCGGCCGGGAAACGGCCCTGGGTGAGGCGGTAGCCGAACTCCCGCTCCGTGCCGATCGCGTGGGCCGGCGGCCGGGCGATCGTGCCGAGCGGCGAGGTCTCCGTCATGCCCCAGGCGTGGCAGACCCGCATGCCGAGGGCGTCGAACGCCTCCATCAGGGACGGGGGACAGGCGGAGCCGCCGATGGTGACCTGGGTGAGCGAGGAGACGTCCCGCGGCTTGGCCGTCAGCTCGGCCAGCAGCCCCTGCCAGATGGTGGGGACCGCGGCGGCGTGCGTCGGCCGCTCGCCCTCGATCATCGCGGCGAGCGGCGCGGGCTGCAGGAAGCGGTCCGGCATCAGCATGTTGACGCCGGTCATGAAGGTGGCGTGCGGCAGTCCCCAGGCGTTGACGTGGAACTGCGGGACCACGACCAGCGTGGTGTCCTCGTCGGTCAGGCCCATCGACTGGGCCATGTTGACCTGCATGGAGTGCAGGTAGATGGAGCGGTGGCTGTACACCACGCCCTTGGGGTCGCCCGTGGTGCCGGAGGTGTAGCACATGGCGGCCGCGGCGCGCTCGTCCAGCTCGGGCCAGTCGTAGGTGTCCGGCTTCCCGGCGATCAGGTCCTCGTACTCGTGCACCCGGACGGCGGCCCCGGCCAGCGGCGAGCGGTCGCCCGGTCCGCTGACGACGACGTGCTCCACCGTCTTCAGGTGCGGCAGCAGCGGGGCCAGCAGTGGCAGCAGGGAGCCGTTGGCGATCACGACCCGGTCGGCGGCGTGGTTGACGATCCAGGCCAGCTGCTCGGGCGGAAGGCGGAGATTGAGGGTGTGGAGGACCGCGCCCATGGAGGGGATCGCGAAGTACGCCTCGACGTGCTCGGCGTTGTTCCACATGAGGGTGGCGACGCGTTCGTCGCCGTCGACGGCGAGGTCCTCGCGCAGGGCGTGCGCCAGCCGCGCGGCACGGGCCCCGATCTCGGCGAAGGAGCGGCGGTGCGGCTCGTCCTCACCGGTCCAGGTGGTCACCTGCGAGCTGCCGTGGATGGCCGACCCGTGGGTCAGGATCCTCGATATCAGCAGCGGTACGTCCTGCATCGTGCTCAGCACGGTGTCCTCCCGGGGCGACATTGCCTACGCGGCGGTAAGGGTTGCGCTGATTCTGCGCACATACCGCGCGGTATGTCACTAGTCCCGGGTGATCGATCAGTGGACGGGGCCGGACACGCGATCCCATCAGGGGTCCACATACCGGATCGTTATCGGGCAATCCCCAGCTCAGGGTCCTCGCGGAGCTTGCCGAGGGCGCGGGAGACCGCCGACTTCACGGTGCCCACGGAAACTCCGAGCACTTCGGCCGTCCGGGCCTCACTGAGGTCCTCGTAGTACCTGAGGACGACCATCGCACGCTGCCGTGCGGGCAGCTTCATGATCGCCCGCCACATCGCGTCGTGCAGGGCCTGCCGCTCCGCCGGATCGTCGCCGCCGGGCACGGGCTCCGGCTCGGGCAGTTCGTCGCAGGCGAACTCGTCGACCTTGCGCTTGCGCCACTGCGAGGTCCGGGTGTTCAGCAGCGCCCGGCGTACGTAGCCGTCCAGGGCACGATGGTCCTCGATGCGCTCCCAGGCCACGTAGGTCTTGGCGAGCGCGGTCTGCAGCAGGTCCTCCGCGTCGCTCGGGTTCGCGGTGAGCGACCGGGCGGTACGCAGCAGCACCGGCTGGCGGGCCTTCACGTAAGACGAGAACGAGGGATACGGGAAGGTCTGCGCCCTTGCCGCGGCCGCGGCCGGCGTCCTGGCCGGTGCCTTGGCCGGCGCCATGGCGGTGGCGGCGTTCGAAGCGCTGGTGCAGACGGGTGTGGTCATGGCTCAACGCTATGAGCGAGCGGGCGCCCCGCGGATCGCCCGCAGGTCCCGAAGCGGAGTCCGCCTCAGGTTGTAGGGGTGGTGGTGGCCCCACCTCCTGTAGGTGGACGGGGGGAGGAGAGGTACTGCGGGTTCACCCCTGGGGGCTGCCCCGCGGCACCGGCGACGTCGAGACGCCCGGGTTCCGCGGGACGGGCGCGGACACGAGAACGTCGAGGCGGTGGAGCAGTGGGCCCGCCGGGGCGGTGGAGCGGCTGGCCGCCGGGCACGGGAGCCACCGGGGCTGCCCGGACCACCGGGACCACCGCGACCACCGCGACCACCGCGACCACCGGGACCGGAAGCACCGGGGCCGGGGCCGGAAGCACCGGGGCCGGGGCCGGAAACGCCGGAGCGGCGGTACCGAAGCACCGCCGCCCGAACGTACTGCGACCCCATGAAGCACACCCGCACAAGCAACCGAGGGGCCGGCGCGGCAGCGCACCCGCGCCGGACCCTCAGCTCACCACCACAGCGGGGAGAAGCTGACGGCCACGTTCTCGTTGCCCTGGTTGATCGCCGTGAACGCGGACCCGTCGACCTGCGCGGTGTTGCTCTGGTTCGAGGCCCCCGAGCCGACCGCCTGCTGCTGCGTGGTCGACGAGTTGCCGTTGTTGTCGTCACCGACGCCGCTGCCGAGGATGCCGGCGTTGGCGCTGGCGGCGGTCGCGCTCGATCCGTCGTCCGCGAAGGCGCCGTTGTCCGCCGTCGCCACCCCGCCGAGGAGGGCGAAGGCGAGCGGAAGGGCGGCGACGGCGGCGACGACACGGGCGGTACGGATGCTTGCCATGTTGTTCCTCCAGAACAAGTGCGCACCGGCTTCCAGCCGACAACGCGAGAAGTATGTGAACTAGCGCTTATGCCAAGGCAGTTGGCCGACCGCCTCGACGCTGTGCACGACGTCGCGTGATCAGAATTGCCCACCGGACCCCGGCGAACCACCTCGGAAGCCCTGATTCGCCCTCAAGCGTGAGGACAAGTCGATAAACCCCTTTGCGCCCCTTCCGCCTCAGCACGGGACAGCAAGGGCTCTTCCACCCCAAGCCCCACAAGGGGTGAAGCGTTCCGCCACTTTTTCTTCCCGCCCCCGCCTCCCCGGCGCGTCGCGCTCCCGCCCTTCCCTTTGTCGAACATGCGTACGAACATAGACCCATGGCCACCACCGACCGGCGGGCCACGACGCTGGCCCTCGCACACGCCCTGTCAGCCGCGGAACGCGGACTGGCCGTCATCCCGCTGGCCCGGACGAAGCTCCCGGCGCTGCGCTCCCCCCACCGCGACGCCCCGACGCCGCAGCCGTTCCCCTGCCACGGCGAGTGCGGACGCCTCGGCCACGGTGTGCACGACGCCTCCACCGACCCGGTCCGCATCCGCGCCCTCTTCGCCGCCGCTCCCTGGGCCACGGGGTACGGCATCGCCTGCGGTCTGCCGCCGCACCACCTGATCGGCGTCGACCTGGACCGGAAGCCGGACGCGGACTCCTCGGCCGCGCTGCGTGAACTGGCCCTGCGCCACCTCTTCACGATCCCGCCCACGGTCGTCGTCCTGACCCCCGGCGGAGGCCGCCACCTCTGGCTGACCGGCCCGCCCGACCAGGTCGTCCCCAACTCGGCCGGCCGCCTCGCCCCCGGCATCGACATCCGGGGCGCCGGCGGCTACCTGGTCGGCCCCGGCTCCCGCACCCGCCACGGCACCTACACGACCGCCCCCGGCACCTCCCACCTGGCGCCCGCGCCCTGCCCGCCCGCACTCCTGCGCCTGCTGCTCCCGCACCCCGCCCGGCGTGCCGGGGGCGGGACGGTGACGGGCGGCCGGGGCCTCGTCCAGTTCGTCCTGGCCGCGCACGAGGGCCAGCGCAACACCCGCCTCTTCTGGGCGGCCTGCCGGGCGTACGAGAACGGCATCGGCCCGGCCCTGCTGGCCCCCTTGCTGGCGGCGGCCCAGGCCACCGGCCTCACCGAACGCGAGGCCCGGGCGACACTCGCGTCGGCGGCCCGCATGACCGGAGGCCCCCGCCCCTGACCGAGACGACGCGCGGATCACAGCAGCCCCCGCCGACCGACCCGCACCGCCGAACCCCGCGAACTGCGCGAACCGTCGGGCAAGACCTCAGCCCCCCGGCCGCACCGCCCCACCGCTCCCCGTCCCACCGGCATCGGAATCGGCGTCGCGCTCGTCCTTCCGCCACGCGCGGACACCCAACTCGCCGGTGGTCCCGAGGTCGAGGTGCGGCGCGACCGTCACCGGTTCGGAGCCGGCCTCGGCCCGGACCCTGACGTACGGCACGGTCACCGCCTCGCCGAACTCGGTGGTGTTGCGCCATGCCAACCCCGACACGGCGGACTCCCCCGGCCGCAACGTCACCGGCCGCGGCGGCCCGTCGTCCCCGCCCGCCATCGGTATGCCGTCGGTACCGCGCAGGATCTCGATCCCGTCCACCGGCTGCCGTTCCGCGTCGAGCAGCTGCAGTACCGGGTATCCCTTCAGGGAGTACGTCCGGCTCCCGCAGTTCTCCAGATGGAGCCCCACGACGCGCAGTCCCATCGCCGCATCGCCCTGGTCGGCGGTCAGCCGCAGCCCCGACGCCGGACAGGAACCGGCAGCGGCCGGCGCTTCGCCGGAAGGCACCCGCTCCACGTCGAGGATCCGCACCCGCCCGGCGTCGAGGCGACCACCGGCCGGGTACCCCGCGTGCTCCAGCGTCCGCCGCACGGTCTTCCCCGCGCCCACGGACGCCACCGTCTCCTCGACGTTCGACATCGCCCTGCCCCGGTCGTCCATGAGGGAGAAGGTGATGGTGTAAGTGAAGGGCTCGGTCTCCTGGTTGGTCACCTCGTACACGACCGCACACGACCCCCCGCCGGCCGACTCCCCCACCCCCTCGAGACGATCCGCCGTGACCGACACCCCCGGCCGCTCACCGGCCGACGCACTCGCCCCGGTCCCGCCCCCGCCCCGCTCCACCATCCCGACGACCCGAACCCCGTCCCGCTCGTCACCGGCGTCCGCACTACCGCCGTCAGCGGTGGCGGCACCGCCCCCGCACCGCCCCTCCGGCTCTCCGCCGCCGCCCGCCTGCGAGTCGGCGGTCTGGGTACCACAGGCACCCAGCAGAAGAGTGACCACGAGAGCACCGGAGACCGCAATCGCCGTGCGGAGCTGGGGGATTCGCATGACCCCACCCCACCAGCCCCGCCCCTCTCCGACCGTGGCGGAAGCCACACCTCCGGTCACAGCCCTGTCACAGGCCCCGCCGAAGCCCACCCCGCGGCACCGGCCCGCTCCACGCCGACGGCCCCCGACCGTAACGCCTGGTCATTCAGGACAGGACCATCCACCGTCGGCCGTCGAGGAGTTCCCGCGCCGCATCAAGATGTCCGGCATGGCAGGCAGTCTCCGTGATGACATGCAGCAGGACGTCTCGAAGGGTGTGCAGGTGAGGCTCACCGAAAAGGTCGTGGGGCCACCAGGCCAGGGGAGCGTCCACAACGGTGGCACCGATGATGCCGTCTGCGAGGTCGGTCTCCGTGCGGTACCGGTCGAGGACCTCGGCAGCCTGCACCTCTGGACCCACCTGCCACGCGTCGCCCTCGTCGCCCAAGGCATTGATGACCTCTTCTTCGCCGACCACCACCGCGCGGAACCAGAACCGCTCCACATCGAGGGCGAGATGCTGGACGAGGCCGAGGCAGTTCCACCCCGACGGCAGCACAGGCCGGCGCAGGGCATCCGGGTCGAGGCCGTCGAGTATGCCGAGGACGTGGCGGCGTTGTCCGTGCAGGAAGGACAGCAGTGTCCGGATCTCGGGGTCCGGCGACGCGGTCACTTGGCGATCTCCCAGATGTGGCCGCCGGGATCACGGAAACTGGCGGTCCGTATGCCCCAGGGCCGGTCCACGGGACCGTTCAGCAGTGTGACACCGCGGTCGGCCAGTTCCTTGCACATCGCGTCCACATCGTCCACCGGCAGGGTGAGCTGGAGACGGGAACCGGAGTCGGCCTCGGCAACGCGAGCGGGCGCGATGAGCTCGGGTGCCGCGGTGGTCTTCAGCAGGTTGATGATGGTATTGCCGAACTCGAAGACGGCTGAGTTGTCGTTCTCGAAGGCCACCGGCAATCCGAACACCTCCCGGTAGAACCGCTTCGTGGCGTCCAGATCCTCGGTGAAGAGGGTGATCGCACTGATGCCCGCGGGCCATGAGAAGGTGCTCGCCGTGTCTGTCACAGCTCCAAAGGATCTACGAGCGGGGGAGTCCCGTACAGAGGCCGGATCGAGCGATCTGCTCGCGCCAGGACGAGCGCTACCCCACGAGTGAGAGGTGGTGCAGACGGCCGGCCACGACGATCAGACGGGTGTCGGCGTCGACAACCACCCCGTTCCCGACCGAACAGCGGACCTTGACGCCCCCGACACGCGCGCCCCTTCCGTACCCGATCTGCCAGGAAATCGCGACGCACAGCAGCATGCGTCAGGCAGCGCACACGCCGACGACCCCCGACCGTAACGCCTGGTCAGGGGCCGTCAAACACTGCGGTGGGTGTGGGATTTGAACCCACGGTGACTTGCGCCACGACGGTTTTCAAGAGAGTGCTGTGGGAAGCCTGCTGTACGTGTCTGACCTGGACGTTCCCCGCCCTCCGGGCCCCTCGCCGCCTCCGGCGGTCCACACCGGGTCCACTGCGTCGGTTCGGTGCTACCTGCCGGCCTGCGAGATCAGCGCTTGCGCAAGGTGGGGAGCAACCTCCGCAGCGCCCGCCCCGAGGGCGGCAAGAGTGACGGACTCATCGGGTTCGGTCCGCAGCGGGCGCCTCGCATGCCCGAAGCCCATCGGGTGCGCAGACTGTCGAGACTGCCGTGGGTTAAAGGTGTCGATACTCATGAGTGCCTCGGTCGACACTCCGGCCGCCACCACAATGCGGTCCGCCTGGACGATACCCAGCGCCCCGGCAGACCGCAGCAGGCCGGCCACCTGCTGCGGCAGGGCGTCAGGATCGAGGATCGGCCCAAGGCCGTCTCGGGGCAACGTGGCCCGCATGGAGAGCTGGCCGGTCTTGTACAGACGGACTTCCACGAGCTCGCCCGGCTGGGGTGTGCCCCATGCCGGTGGCCGACCGGCGGGGATACCGACGGCTACGTATCCGTCAGACCTGGTGGAGCTCAGCGCGACATCGCTCCCAACCAACCGAGTAGCCCGGATGCGGTCCATCAGCGATGCGCCCAGTTGCTCCAGTTCCCGTGCCGAGTAGCCGACGAAGTCCAGGGGCAGGACATGCAGTTCCAGCAGGGACTCGTGGTTGCGGACGTTCTGGGAAGCCGTATCGTCCGAGTCCCAGTGCAGGGTCGGTGGCTGCGCTAGTTTGGCGAAGGCCAAAGGAGACTCAGCTGACGCCAACTCCTGAACCTTCTGCACCACTTTGGTCATCAGCTCCGCAGTGGTGTGGAAGGAGTCGCGGAACACCCCAGTGGCGTAGGCTTCCACGCTCTGTGTGAACGCGTGCTGAGCCGGCTCGAACGTTACGCCCTGCTTGCGGTAGACCGCCCTGGGCATTCCTGCTGCTTGCGCAGCCACCCACTCGTCGTGCGTCGCCGATTGCCCTGTCTCGGGGAAGACGTGGCCGTAGAACGGACCGAGGAGGAAGAAACACACATCCGCAGATGCCAGTGCCCTCAGACATGCCTCCCGACTGGGGGTAGTTTGTGCGGAAAAGTCCTCGAATCGCACAGGAGTGTGGCCCAGCGCGCGGATCAACCCATCAAGGGCGTCGCGCTCTTCCTCCAGACCTTTGCGGGCGCTGCTGATGAAGATCTTCACGCTACCGTGTCTCCACTGCTGCGGGTTCGCCTTGCCGGGCGAACCGGTTGGCTCATGTGCCTAGTGTGCCGATGTAGGGGAGGGAGTTGCTTTATGCCCGACGCTTCAGACGAGGCAATACGCGCCTACTGGAAGGAGCATCGAGAGCAGCTACGGCAGTGCGAAACCCAACGCTCCACTCTGACGAACCTCCTGCTTGTCGTTACGGCCGCTCTGAGCGCTCTGATCGTTCAGCAGAAGTTCACACTGAACGTCGTGCCCCTATGCCTCTTCGTCGCGTTGACGGGAGTGTACGGGGCCGTTGCCGTATCCAAGTACTACGAACGAGCCTCCTACCACCTCTCCCAAGCACGGGCGTTGACCGCAGACCTGGTGGCGCGAGGAGTGTTGGGGTCCAAAGAGGGGCTCGTACAGGCGCGCGGGGAGCACAACCGCAGATTTCCCCGACTGCACCGGGTCCGACTGCACCGCCTTTGGATGGTTCTGCACCTAGCCATCGCCCTCTACGGCGTGTCCCTCTTCTGCGTATGCGTGGCGGTGGCTTGAGGGCGGGACCGTGGCAGGGTGGCAGCGACGATCGGCCAACTCAAAGGTGCGGCCATCGGGGCCAAGGAAGTCGAGGGTTCACGGCCCCAGAATCCGTGGCCCCCCTCCGCCGACTGACCGAAAAGCACACAAAGCCGCGTTTCGCTGGCTGATCTGCTGACGCATCAGCGTCCCCCGCATACCGCCCAGGGGACACTGAAATTTTCAGAGGCACCGCGCGCCCGATGGACTCCTCGATCAAGCACCGTCGTCAATCCGGCAGGGCCGGCCGCGCTAGCGTGCCCGACGGGCGGCGAGGTCTCTCCTAGCGATTGACGGCGCACTGCGGATGGGGGCCTTGCTCCGCCGAAGCAAAAGGGTCAGGATCCCGCTGCGGGCTTCGCGAGGAATTCTTCTCCCGCGATGTAATACTTGCGGGCACTCCGCGACTCCAACTCCTTTGGGTACATTACGGCATACCCCGGAAGTATCATCACCTGCCACGGATCAGGAAGCTGGGCGCTCACAAATCGAAAGAACTCATCCGCCGTCATTTCAGACTGCTGGATGGTCACCTCAAATTGGTCGTAGTAGCTTTCCTTCTTGGTTCGATTGTACGCGTACCTGAAAGTGTAGGGGAGCGCCACCTTAACGAACTTCAAGAAGGTACGCAGGCTTTGGACCCCTTGAGGGAGATCGCTGATAACCCAATCGAGCCTGGCGGGATAGAGCTGATCGAAGTGATCGTCCGCGAAGACCGTGGTGTCTCGCTCGACGCCCGGATCATTGATACCGAAGCCGTTCTCGTTCCAGGGGGCTTGCCCATCGCCCTGAAACCTGTCGATGAGAAGCTTTTCCGGTGCGACTGCGGCGAAATCCTCATCCACGGACAAGGCTTTGAAGCTCATCCAGTCCAGGTGGATGTTCTCGCGGCCCTTCAGCTTCTTGTGGTGCTTGTTCAGCCTCTGGGCAAGAGTGGCGTCTGCTTTTCCGATATAGACGGGATCACCGTGACGGAAGAGCTGATAGACACCCTTATGGCGCGGGAGGAGGTCAATATTGCCCTCCGTCAGGGGCGCGGGGCTCAAGTCACGCAGAGCCATCGCCAACTGATCGCCGAGCGCCTTGGTGATGCTCAACTTGAACTCGGCATGGTTCTCCAGCGACACGACCTAGCCCCCTCCAGTGAGTGATCGGGATCACCCTAACCGGTGAAAAGCAGGCGCTCGCCGCCTCTTGCCCTTGAACCCCTTGATGATCGTTAACTCCGCGGTACACTTCCGCCATGCCTGAGCTGCGAGAAGAACGCCAAGAGGTCGGGACCTGCGTCGAGCTGTTCGCCGGCGGTGGCGGGCTCGCCATGGCCGTGCATGCGGCGGGCTTCCGCCCGCTACTGGTGAACGAGTACGCCAAGCGGGCGTGCGAGTCCTTGAGGATCAACCCGCCGGACGCCTCCGAGCCGGAGAAGCGCTGGCCGCTCGTTCCTGGCGATGTGCGTGACATCGACTTCACCGACCTTGTCTCGGACGAGGTCGATGTCCTCGCCGGCGGACCGCCATGCCAGCCCTTCAGCCTGGGTGGCGCCCACAAGGGGATGGAAGACGAGCGGAACATGTTCCCTGAGATGTTCCGTGCCATCCGCGAACTGAGGCCGAAGGCAGTTATCTGCGAGAACGTACGCGGTCTGCTCCGGCCGTCTTTCAGGCCCTACTTTGACTACATCTTGAATGAGATGCGTCTGCCGTTCGTGGAGCGCGGCAAGGACTCGACATGGGAAGACCACAACGAACTCCTTGAGAAGCTCATCGCCAACGACTCCGTCGACCCGTCGCAGCGGTACGTCGTCAAGGAGATGGAAGTTAACGCGGCTGATTACGGCGTTCCTCAGATCAGGAATCGAGTGATCATCGTCGCGTTCCGCGCTGACCTCGGTGTCGACTGGACCGAGTTCATGCCCAAGGAGACGCATTCGGAAGAGGCGATGATCCACTCGATGCGCGAGGGCGGATCCTACTGGACGCGGCATGAGGTGGATCCCGAAGTTCGCAAGCGTGTCATCGCCAACCTTCCACAGCTCAATTACGAGAGCGAGAAGGTAAAAGAGAAGCTGAAGCTGGAGCCTTGGCGTACTCTGCGCGATGCCATCGCGGGCATCGATGAGAACGAGGGAAATCCGCTACCGCCGGTCTCAGAGGACGCCGTCAAGAACAAGCTCGTCGTGGACGGCATCCCTGATCACATTGGATGGCCTGGCGCTCGCCTCTACACCGGGCATACCGCAAACCTGCTAGACCGTCCGGCGAAGACGGTGAAGGCTGGAGTGCATGGCGTACCAGGCGGAGAGTCCGTCATGCAGCTTGACGACGTGGAATTCGCCAACTTTGGCGGCGAGACCGGATATCGATACATGACCGTACGTGAAACCGCACGAGTCATGACGTTCCCGGATCGATGGATTCTCGATGGGCCGCGTGGAGAGAAGATGCGGCAGTTGGGCAATGCCGTACCCGTGAAGCTTGGTATGGCCTTCTCGAAGGCCGTCGCTAGTGCGCTCAAGTCGGTTGGGGCTCTGGAGGCCCCGGAGAGGCAGAAGTGACTGACCCCGCGAGCGATCGGCAGAGGCGCTGGAATGACCGGATGCCTCCCGATCGAGCGTGGAAGCCGAGACCGGGAATGAACAGGGAGGCCCGAGCGGCTGAGCAAGATCGGGCCGCCGGCAGCCGTCTCGCTCGCGCTGTCGAGTGCGGCGAAGGCCGGTACGCGCGTGCCTCCATCGCCCTGCGCGTCTACCGCAGCACACGCCGAATTCGGGCGTACCTGCGGTGGTCCCAGGAGGGTGAGACACAGGAGCGGTATGTCGGAGAGGTGGACGCCGAGACCCGCGCCGCGAACTTGGCGCAAGCCTGGAAGATGGCTCACGCCGCTGGCTATGTAACCACTGAGACGCTCCCCCCCGACTCATGGGCGTCCTCTCCCGCTTCCCGAGCCGTGATGTCCGCCAACAAAGGGCGGGATACGAAGCCCGAGAAGCTGTTGCGGTCCGCTCTTCACCGACGTGGTCTGCGGTACCGCGTGGGAATCAGGCCAGTGCCGGATCTACGCCGTACGGCCGACGTGGTGTTCACGAAGGCGCGAGTCGCTGTCTTCGTCGATGGCTGCTACTGGCATGGCTGCCCAGAGCATCACCGCCCCGCCAAGAAGGACGCGACGTTCTGGCGGGAGAAGATCGCTGGAAACCGAGCTCGCGACCTTGAGACCAACGAAGCGCTGCGCGATGCGGGATGGCTCGTC
Source organism: Streptomyces lienomycini (assembly GCF_027947595.1). Classification (NCBI taxonomy): domain Bacteria; kingdom Bacillati; phylum Actinomycetota; class Actinomycetes; order Kitasatosporales; family Streptomycetaceae; genus Streptomyces; species Streptomyces lienomycini. The sequence goes on from NZ_CP116257.1 coordinate 7,746,249, forward strand.
ATTCGAGTGTGGGAACACCAAGATCCCGATGAAGCCGCGCAGGAGGTGAGCCGGGCTGTGAGATCGAGGCAGCACATACCGCCAAGCACCGGGAACCAAGGCTGACTGCGCGAACGAATCTGGCCTCCGCAGACTGATGTCATGTGGAAGCACTGCGGGCCAACATAGCGCCCGCCCTCGGGGCCAGAGTGAAGACGCCGGCCCCGAGGGCGACCGCCTACGCCAGCGACTTCCTGACCGCTTCGGTCAGGAATACCGCGCGTACGTCGTCTGCGCCGCTGATGACGTGGTTCATGACGTAGCCGAAGGCGATGCCTTGTGCAGGGTCGGCGAAGGCGAGTGAGCCGCCGCGGCCGGTGTGACCGAAGGCGTTCGGGCCAGTCATGAGGTTGCCCTCGGTAGGGAGCATGTATCCGGTGCTAAAGCGGCTCGGGAACACCAGCACCTGGTCCATCCCGCTGGCCTGCTCCTCGGTCGCCGACGCCAGGGTCTCCGGGGTGAGCAGGCGCACGCCGTCCACCTCGCCGATCACAGCCGCGTACATGCGCGCGAGTGCCCGTGCGGTGCCGATTCCGTTAGAGGAGGGGAGTTCGGCGGCCTGCACCTCGGGGGAGTCGAAGTCGATCGCGGCCGGGTCGGTGACCGCGAAGGCCCGGTTACTGAAGGAGTTCGGGTCGCGCCAGGCGGCGACTTGTTCGCGGAGTTCCTCGGGAACCTCCTCGGCGGGCACGGTGGTGAGGTCGACGGCCGGGCGCCGGTACGCCATGCGGCTGACTCGCTCGCGTTCGCTCGTCGGCAGGCCGATGAAGAAGTCCAGCCCCAGAGGGCGCGCGATCTCCTCGGCGAAGAAACGGCCCGGCGAACGGCCGGCGACTCGGCGGATCACTTCACCGACCAGCCAGCCCCAGGTGCGACCGTGGTACCCGTGTGCAGTGCCCGGAGTCCATAGCGGGCGCTGGGCTGCCAGCGCTGCCGCCATGGGATCCCAGGCCAGCGCCTCGACCAGTGGCAGCGGTTGATCGAGGGCGATCAGGCCGGCCTGGTGGGACAGGAGCCAGCGGACGGGGATGTCCGCCTTGCCGTTCGCCGCGAACTCCGGCCAGTACTTCGCCACCGGCGCGTCGAGGTCGAGCATGCCGCGCTCGACCAGCATGTGCGCCGCAGTCGCGGTGGCTCCCTTGGTTGCCGAGTAGACCAGCTGCAAGGTGTCCCGCGTCCACGGTCGGCCGGTGTCGACGTCGGCGACGCCACCCCACAGGTCGACCACCGGCCGGCCGTGCCAGTAGACGCACACGGCCGCGCCGATGTCTCCGTGCTGGGTGAAGTTCGCGGCGAACGCCTCGCGGACCGGTTCGAACCCGGGTGCTACCTCACCGTTGATCGTCGTCATACCGTTCATCCTGGCAGCCGTGCCGCTCTCACTGACAGGGGAACTGGCCTGTGCTCAGAGGCATTCGGCGTCGACGCGTACGACGAGGGTGACGCGTTCGCCCCTCTTGATCGGCCGTACGCCGTGGATGTGGTCGCGGGTGGCGGGGAAGGCGACCAGGGTGCCGCAGGGCGGCTTGATCTCCTGGGCAGGGTTCTCGAAGAACAGCTCCCCGCCGCCGTAGGAGTCCGGCGTGTTGAGCCAGACCACGAGGGTGAGGTCGCCGCCGACGACAGGCTGACCATTGGTCCGGGCCCGTTCGCGCTCGATGTCGGTCACCTCGTCGTGGTGGGCGACGAATCCGACGCCGGGGCCGTAGCGATAGACGACCGCCGGCTGGGTGGGTATGCGCGCCGGGGCGATCTCGAAGTGATCGCGGACGTGGGCGGCGCAGTGGGCGATGACTGCCTCCTCCAGGTGCGTCGGGACCTCGACGTAGTCGCTCTTGCGCAGCGTTTCGTCGATGACGCCCTGGTAGGTGCGCGGGCGGGCGGTGTGGTTCTTCACGTGGTCCATCAGCGCTCCGCAGAGGCTGACGGGGATGGCGCTCTCTACGACGAGCGGTAAGCGGCTCTTCCAGGTCATGAGGTGGTCTCCTTCCACCAACGGGTGCCTTCGGGCGAGTCCTCAAGGACGACGCCCTGCTGGGTGAGCTGTTCACGGATCGCGTCGGCCTCGGCGAACTTCTTCGCCGCGCGGAGCCGGTCGCGTTCCTTCACGAGTTCGTCGACGGCGGCGTCGCTCTGGGCGGCGCCGGGGATGTCGAACGTTCCGAAGAGGTTGTTCACGTCCTCGATCAGCCGCAGAGCGGCCGGGCCGGCCGGCTCCTCCATGCGGTTCTGCTCGCGGATGTACTGGAACAGGACGGCGAGGGCACCGGGGGTGTCGAAGTCGTCGTCCAGGCGCTCGCGCATCTCCTTCCAGGCGTCCGTCGCGCGTGCGGCGTTCGCCGGGCTGTCGGTGTGCGCGGGGTCGATGGTCCGGGCGAAGTTCTCGATCCGGCGGCGTGCCCCTCGGGCCTGCTCCAGGGTGGAGTCGTTCAGCTCCATGGAGGAGCGGTAGTGCTGGGAGAGAAAGGCGTGCCGCAGGGTGCGGAAGTCCGTCCGGGCGAGGGCGTCGCGGATGGTGAGGAAGTTGCCGGTGCTCTTCGACATCTTCTCGCCGTCGACCCGCAGCAGACCGGTGTGCATCCAGTAGCGGGCCAGCGGCTCGATGCCGGAGGCGGCTTCCATCTGGGCGACCTCGGCCTCGTGGTGCGGGAAGATGAGGTCGACGGCGCCGCCGTGCAGGTCGTACGAGGGCCCGAAGAAGGTCTCCGTGATCGCGGTGTCCTCGATGTGCCAGCCCGGCCGGCCCGGGCCCAGGTCGGTCTCCCAGAACGGCTCGCCGTCCTTGCGGCCCTTCCACAGGGCGAAGTCGCCCGGGTTGCGCTTCTTCGAGTTGTCGTCGATCCGCGAAACCGAGTCCTCGGGGCGCAGGTCGGTGCGGCCGGAGAGCTTGCCGTACGCGGGGAACGAGGCCAGGTCGAAGTACCAGCCGTCGTCGAGCTGGTAGGCGTGGCCGCGCTCGATCAGCCTCTTGATCTGGTCCACGATCGCGTCGATGTGGTCGTGGGCTCGCGCGTGGACATCGACGCGGGTGTTCCCCAGCGCGGCCATGTCCTCCAGGTACTGCTTCTCGAAGAGGGCCGCGATCTCCTCCGGCGGGACGTCCTCCTCCGCCGACCGCCGGATGATCTTGTCATCGACGTCGGTGATGTTCTGGAGGTACGTGACCTTGTACCCGCTCGCCTCCAGGTACCGGGCGATGAAGTCGAACTGCGTGTACGTCTTCGCGTGCCCGACGTGGCTGGGGCCGTACACGGTGGGTCCGCACACGAACATCCGCACCTCGGCCTCCCGCTCGGGGCGGAACTCCTCGGTCTGGCCGGTCAGCGTGTTGTGGACCTTGATCGACATCATGCCTCCTGTGTAAGCGGATCACGCAGCGTACTGACGCCCGGACATAAGCGTCTAACTGGAACCGCCGCGCTCGCCGAAGGGGACGAATCGCGGGGACGGCAGCGTGGCGAAGACCGACGCCTCCCCCCCGAGCAGGTGGTGGTTGGCCTGCTGGTACGCCTTCCGCACGGCCTCGATCGCCCTGGGGCTGAGGTCCATCCCGACCACGCGACAGAACTCGCTCAGGGCCTCGCACCGCCGCTCCAGGTCGACCATCGACAGCGGGTCGCACTGCTGGGCCTCGATCAGCAGGTTCTCCTGCTCGCCGCTGATCAGGCCGAGCGCGCCGAGGGAGTACAGCTTCCACTTCATGTTCGGCAGCAGCTGGCCCGAGCGGGCGTACATCCAGTCCACGACCTCGTCCAGCGCCCCGGAGAGGACGAAGTGGCCCGTGGGCACTCCGACCCTCCGCGCCATGCGCAGCGGGATCTCGCGCACGTCCCAGGTGAGCCGGTTGTGCAGCCGGTGGGTCTCGCCCTCCAGGCGCTGGAGCTGCTCACGCGTCTTGTGGGAGATCAGTGCCGCGAAGGCTTCCTCGCGGTCGAACAGCGGCTCGCCCTTGTTCCCGTAGGCGTCGCACTTGTCGCTGTTCCACGTCGTGCGGGGGTCGGCCTCGTACTGGAAGAGGAGCTGGTGGACGTTGACCTCCATGCGTCCCCAGGGAACCGGCAGGTGGAAGCTGAACTCCGGGATCCAGGCGGGGAGCCGGTCGCGGACCAGGGCGTACGTGTCCGCCGGCCGCGACCTCCACTCGTCCTCCTTGATCGGGACATCGAGGATGACGGCCAGGTCGAAGTCGGAATCGGTGCTGAACCGGGTGACGTTGCGGGGCGCGACCGCCGAGGAGGACAGGACGTAGAGCGCCTGGACCTCGGGCATCGTCTTGAGCGTGTCGAGCAGACCTCCGGCCGCGGCGCGGGCCTGCATTCTCAGGTTTTCCACGGGAACTCCTTGGTCAGATGATCGGGCGATCCATCACGGAGCGGAGCGCGGGAACGAGCTCCAGCGCGACGCCGCCGTGGGTGCGCTGGATGTGTGCGAGGGAAGGGCTGCTGTTGCCCTCGATGACCACGGGTCCGCCGGGCGTCAGCGCGATGTCCCAGCCGATGAAGGGCACCTGCGGGAACAGGCGGGCACAGCGCTCGGCCAGCTCTCGGACCTCCGCCATGCGGGAGATCCGGTGGTCGGCGAACAGCACCGAACTGACCTCGTGGCGGGTGTGGGCATTCAGGTACCGGTCGTACCCGTGACGGTCGAGCCTTCCGTCCGGATGAACACGGATCTGCATGCCGCCGGCGGCCGAGTTGTCCGTGGTGCTATCGGCGCCGCCGAGCTTCAACATCACGTACAGAACCTCGGCGGCACCATCGCGCAGCAGGGTGATCACGCGGAACGTGTTGAGGGCGTACGGGTTCAGCATGTCCAGGTCGGGATGCTGGGGTACGTGCTGCTCCACCAGCCACGTGCCCCACCGCTGCGCGTAGGCCGCAAGGTCGAAGGCGTCCTCGCCAGGCCGCACGATCACGACGCCGGACCCACCGCTGGAGTAGCGGGAGGGCTTGACCACCATGCGGCCGAGTCCGGAAGCGTGGTCGAAGACCTCCGTCAGCGGCACCACATCGCCAGCGGACGTCACACCCGTGCGACGGTCACCGCTTGCGATGAGCGCGGGCTGCGGGATGCCTGCGGACGCGAGGATCCTCTTGCAGGACGACTTGTCGTCCAGGTCGATCGCGTCCCGGTTCACGCGGGGAAGGAGCCGGTGGAAGAGGGCGCTCTCCGGCAGGTACGAGCAGGCCCGCTCGGAGGACACCTCGCGCCGGTATCCGCCGTAGCGGAAGTAGTGGAACGGCAGGCAGCGCCACCGCGCGGAGACCTTCACCAAGTCGCCGGCGATGCGGGCCAGGCTCTTCCTGTCCTCGTCGAGCAGCATCGCGGGAAGGTGCTCGCTCCGCAGTTGCCGCACCTGGTAAGGGAGAAACCGCGCGCCGGACACGCGGGGAAGGACCTGGGTGCGGAACCACTCCTCTGTCACGGCTTGGCGGTGGTTGAAGCCGCGGTTCGCGGTATGTCTCATGGTGCTCCTCCCGTTTCTCAGCGGTTCGGGGTTCCGGCGATGGCCAACGTGACGACGAGCGCGGTGACGGCGATCACGTAGGCCACGACAGCGAGGCGCTGCCTCATCGGGCGGGCCCGATGTTGTTGGCGGCGGTGGACCAGGCGATGCCGTTCGCGGGCTGGATGTAGGCGATGCGGATGAGCCGGCCGCCGTGCCTCTCGTGGACGACTTCGGTCAGCTCTCCTTCACCGCGGCTCGCGATATCGCGGACCAGGCAGTGAAGGAGGGGATGGTCCTCCCGGCCTTCGGCATCGACCGGATTCACCGCTCGGACTCCTCGCGGTCGCTCGCTCCGCGCCGGAGGAATCTCTCCCACCCGGACTCGGCGCGGGCACGGAGAGCCGGACTCGGACCGGCCGGCGGCTCGGGAACCGTGTGCTGTCGTCCGCTGTCGCCGGGCGTACGGACGGGCAGAGGCTGGCTCATCACGATCTCCTCGGGGTGGTGCAGCCCGTCACCCACGCGAGGGACGTCGATGACGGGCTGCGGTCCTGGGAGCCGTCCGGAGCAGGGCGGGGGAGCCGGTTAACCCGGGTGCTCAGCTCCGAACGGCGTGAGGCCCAGTGAACGGCCGTGGACCACGGGCCCGGAACGTTTCCAGGGGGTTCCTCCAGCGAGAGAAACCCCCGTTTCCCGCACGCACGGGGAGTAGCCTCCTGACTACCAACCTGAGGGGAGGGTGGGATGTCTGACCCGATGGCCCTGCACCCGCTGACCTACGTGCGAGAAGGCAAGGGCTGGGGTAAAGCCGAGTTAGCCCGGCTCATGCGCGAACGCGGGGCCGAGCTGGGCGTACCACTGGCCACCAACCGGACGACGGTCTGGAAGTGGGAGCAGGGACAGGCACCTGACGCGGACGCGCAACGGGTACTCGCCGACCTCCTGGGCGTCCCCGAGGAACACGTACGCTCGGTGCCTTGGCCCCGATGGCTGCCAGCCTGGGAATCCACAGCCCTCGCGGCCCCGTGGACTCCGGCCGGCACCGTGAAGGTATTCGCCGATCTGGTCAGGAGCGGTCACATGGACCGACGGGGATTCCTGTCCATCACCGGCGTCGCGCTGACGGGAGTAGCCGCCAACTGGGCAGCCGCACCAGAGGCGTTCGCCTCGGCAATCGACGGCGACCGCGTCACCGACGCGATGGTGACCACCATCGAAGCGCGCGTGGACACCCTCCGCACCCTCGACGACCAGATGGGCGGCGCCCGCCTCCTGGACCAGGCCACCAGCGACCTCGCACTGATCACCAGCCTTCTTGACCACGGGCGCTACACCGACGCCATCGAACACCGCCTGTACGCCACGGCCGCCCGTGTGTCCTACCTCGCCGGATGGATGGCCTACGACAAGGGCCTCCGCTCCCTCGGCCAGCGCTACTACGTCGGCGCCCTCCGCAGCGCCCACAGCGCGAAGGACGACGGCTTCGGCGCCTTCATCCTGGCCGAGATGGGCGTCCACATCTCCGACTCCGGCGACACGGCCGCACGCGTGAAGCTGATCGACACCGCCATCGGCAACGCCCCCTCGGCCCTCCCCCCGGCGGCGACCTCGTACCTCCACCTCCACCAGGCCGAAGCCCTCTCCCGGGACACCCAGCACGAAGCAGCCGGCAAGTCCCTCAACCGCGCCTACGACCTGTGGGGAACCCACCGCGAAGGCGACCGCCCCGACTGGCTCGGCTGGTATGGCGAGGCCCAACTCAAGTCGACCGAGGGCAAGATCATGCTGCGCTCCGGCTTCCCCGAGCGAGCCACCAGCGCCCTCGCCGTCGCGGTAGACCAAGCGGTCCCCCGCGACCGTGCCGTACGCTCCGGCCGCCTCGCCACCGCACGCCTGGCAGCCCGGGACCTGGATGGCGCCCTGGACGCCGCGAACGTCGGTCTGGAGCTGCTGGAGAACCGAGTCCGCTCCGACCGAGCACACGTCCGACTGACGAAGTTCAGCGACTACCTGGAGCCGCACGCCAGGGTGCCGTCCGTGCGTGAGTTCCGGGACAGGCTGCGGGCCCTTCCAACAGTCGTCTGACAGCATTCCGCCACCTCTCCATCCTGGTCTCCTCCCGGGCCCCGGTCGGCCCCTTCTTTGGGCAGTTGGACCCGGGCGTGAAGTAGACCTCGCGGCCGACCGGAGCGGCTTTGGCCGGTGTCCTGTTCGGGTTGGGGTCGGGCATGTTCAGGGGGCCGTACGCTGGCCCGGCAACTCGGGCAGGCTTTGCCCCTGCCCGGAATTTGAACGAGTGGCCCCCTGGACTTGCCCGACGCGGGCCCCGGCCCGAACAGGTGGGTAAAGCCGTGGAGGCCGGCCGCCCCCGCCACAGCTGGTTGAACGGCAATCCGCGGTGACCGGTGCGGACTTGGCATGCGTCCCGCTCCTCCTGGCCGTGCTCGCCGTGGGGCGGCTGTCGGGGTTCTTTCGCGGGTCTGCCTGCCCGCTTCTCGGGCTTTTGCGGCGCGAGCGGGCGGGGGCCGTCGCGGGCGGTGGCGGAGACATGGAGCCAGCGGCGGCCTGGGGCCGCCGCGCCGCGCGGCCCGCGCCAGCGGGCCGCCTTGATCCAGTAAAGAAACTTTGGACAGCTCACCCCTTCGGCGACTTCGGCCGGTAGGGAGTGGGCCGTTTGCCACGTTTCGCCCCGATCACATCGTGATCAGCTGATTCATGCCGTTCTGTTCGTGGGATCGCCGAAAGATATCCACAGGCTGACCGTTGCATCGTCATGGCCTGCGGAAGAGTCGACGGCTCACCCGGCGAAATGTGGCGCAGGTCACAACGTGGTGGTGTCACACCGGTAGGGCTTTTCGGCACCTGTCCCCAGTGCAGGGAGCGATTCGTCGCGGCGAAGGTGTCGGCTTTCGATGGCCTGTTGTCGCGCGCCATGGAGGGCCCGGAGGCGCTAGATGCGGAAGAGGTGAGAGGTGATCGGCGTCACATTCACCCGGGGTCACACACACCCCGAGAAACCGACCTCTATGGGCGATCCACTGAAAGCGGGGCGGCGGAACATAGCCGACGATCGCCGGTTAGCCAAACCGGCGTTTCTCCGAACCCTTGATGTACGAGCCGGACGACTGGAAGGACGAGCGGCATGAGCGCACAGAAGAGGCACCGTCCCGCACGGCAGGACGCAAAGGAAGGTTTCTGCCCGCCCGGCGGGAGGGTTGGGTCAGGGCTCGCGAACCTGTCCGGTCCGGCCGGTAGACCTGACTCAACAACCGCAGTGACGGCTTGCCGAGCGGCACGGGCAAGCCCTGATCCGCCGGCGGATCACCGCCGGGCAAGCCCTCGGCGGTTGGCTGATCTCGACACGCAACAAAGGCGCGACAACGAACGGGTGGAAATGAACGAGCGGGAACAGCAGGTACTGGCCGGATGCCTGGCTCAGTTGGGCGAGCGGGTAGAACGCTTGGCCCAGTTGGCGGAAGAGGTGGCGAGCCTGCTGGGAGCTATGACGGGTCCGGCTTCTGCACTGCTTCAAGAACCTGCCGGAAAAGCTGCTCAAGCTGGCCGACCTGCTGCGTGAGGGTTTCCACCTGGCGGGCTAGGGCGTTGAACTCCGGGCTGGCGTCCGGGCGGGTCAGCGTTCCCGGCTCGCCGGTGGCTGGCGGTTCCGCTCGCTGCGTTGTCGGCTCGGCCTCGCCGGTGTCCGACTCGCGTCTGAACAGGTCTCGCAGCGAGGGCGGGCTTTCGGGACGGGCCCACACTTCTTTGCGGCCGATCGACGTCGTGTACCAGGCCGGAGGGGTGTAGCCGCTGGCGGGCTCGCCCGGGTGTTCGGCGTCACCGGCCTCTTCGGCCTGGGGCGAGAGGACGAAACTGCCCCGGCCCTGCACGGTGTGGATCAGGCCCTCGTCCCGCAGGACGCGCAGTGCGCTGCGGGCGGTCATGTTGGCGACCTCGAAGCGTTCTTGCAGCTCGCGGTGGGAGGGGAGCTGCTGGCCGGGCTTCAGGACACCCCGCTCGATCTCGTCGCGCAGCACGTCCGCCATCCGCCGGTAGGGCGGTCGCGTGTCGCTGGAGGGCCGTTTCGTCATGGTCCCAGGGTAGCGGCCCCTAGCCCAGCTATCCCGAGTTCTGCCGAGTCAGGCCAACCCACCTAGCTGGACATAGCTAAGTCGCTCACTTCTATTTACTTGACCGGGCTAGCTGGGCGAGATACTTTCTTCCTCGTCGGGCCCACCAAGGGCCCCGAATCGCAGGAGTGAGCACATGGCTCGTATCCCGGTCCTCGTCAAGCCGACCGACATCTACATCACCGGCACCGGCAACACCCCGAAGATCAAGAACCCGGAGACGGGAGAGATCGCGACCGACCGCGACACGGGAGAGGTCCTCCACACGGTCACCGTGATGCAGATGTCGGATGGCCGCGCCGAGATCCTCAAGATCACCGTGCCGGAGTCCGGTGTCCCGGCGGGTCTGCTGCCGGGCGTCATGGTCCGTCCGGTGGACCTGATCGCCACCCCGTGGGCCCGCATCTTCAACGGCAGCCTCTCCGACGGCGTCGCCTACCGGGTCACGCGCCTGGAGCTCGTCCAGGCCCCCGCCATGGCCACGCCCGCCGCTCCGGTCGAGACGGCCTCCGAGTCGGCCGCTGCGGCCAAGAAGGTCGCGTAATGGGCGCCACTGCCGGGCGGGGTTCGACCACTCCGCCCGGCGGCGGCGACGGGCCCTCGTCCCTCTCCGCTGACGTGCTGGCTGTGTTCACCGCCCACGGGATCGAACTGGACCCGATCGCCCGGATGCACGTCTCCAGCGCGGTCCATGACGCCCGGATGTCGGTCTACGGCTACGGGATCTGCGCGGACATCAAGGCGTCCATCGAGGACATGAACAAGCAACGGAAGGGGAGGGCACGATGACTCCGGAAGAGATCAACAGCGGCCCCGCTCGGGAGGCCGGTACCCCGGAGGTTCCCGGTTACCCGGTCCTTCTCCCCGAGGGGGGAGACCCCCGGTTCAGCGAGCGGCTGCTGATGGACGTGCACGCTGTGCTGCGGGCGCACGGGTACCCCGAGCTCGGCGATGAGCGGGACCTGGAGCACCTGGAGCTGACGCTCCACTGGTTCCTGTACTCCGAACAGATCAACGAGCGCACTCGCGCACTGTGGGACCTGATGCGGTCCGCGTCCGACGGGGCGGGGCTGCCACTGGGATCCAAGCGGCGGGCTCTGGCCACCGCACTTCTGGCACGGCTTGAGGCCGGACAGGACATCAGGGTGTCCATCGAGGACGTGAAGAAGAAGGATTCGGGGAGGGTTCGATGAACGTGGAACAGGTCTTCGGCTTGCTACCGGTGGTGCTGGTGATCTGCGCCGTGCTGCTGACGGCGTGGGCGATGGTCAAGACGGTCCGCTACGTCCAGGCGGACAAGGAGATGCGCCGGAGCATCCGGCAGGCCGTGAAGATCCGGATGACGTGGACGCGGCTGGCGAAGATGGCCGGGCTGTCGGTCACCGACCGCACCCCGCCCTGGCTGTCCTCCCTCAACACGAGCAAGGGCGCTCCGGAGCCCAAGCCGCGCGAACTGGTCCCGGTGATCAAGACGCAGCCGGACCAGTACGGAGTGATCGTCCACGTCAAGCTGCTGCCGAAGGTCGGGATCAAGGAACTCCAGGACAAGGCCCGGTTCCTGGCCGATGCCTGGGGCTGCGTCCGGGTCGCCGTCGAGGCGGGCAAGCCGGGCCTGGCGACCCTGCGGGCGATCCGTCGCGACCCGTTGGCCGGCCACATCCAGTACGTGCCGACCGGTGAGCCGCCCGCCGACCTGACGGTGTGGCCGGTCGGCCGGGACGAGTACGGCGCCCCGGTCCACGTCGAGCTCAAGAACAAGTCGGGGGCGGTGGTCGCGGGTGGTGTCGGCGGCGGCAAGTCCAACCTGCTCACCGCGCTAGTCTCCTACTTCGGGCCGTCCCCGGCCGTGCAGTTCGCGGTGATCGACGGCAAGGTGTCCGACGCCGCCCATGGTGACTACGCGGACGTGCTGCCCCGTGTGTTCGCGCACGCCGGTCATGACCTGCGGGAGGCCAACGCGCTGCTGCGGCGGCTGGTCAAGCTGCTGCACGACCGCGCCACGATGGCCCGGACGGTGCTGGGCACGTCGAACATGTGGAACGTCGGCCCCAGCGAACAATGGCCACTGGTGTTCGCCGTCATCGACGAGTCGCACACCTTCTTCCACGACCACAAGGGCAGCGACAAGGAGACCCGCGCACTGGCCGCCCTCGCGGCGGAGAACATCCGCCTGACGGGTCTGCTCGTCAAGGGCGGCCGGTCGGTCGGGATCTACACGGTGCCGGCCACCCAGAAGGCGACCGGCGACGCCATCCCCACCTCGATCCGGGACGTGTGCAGCGCCGCCCTGTCCTTCTACCAGCGCACCACCGAAGCATCCGTCGCCGCGCTCGGGGACGACATCCGCAACTGGCCGGACATGGACCCGATCAACCTCCAGGGATCCCAGTACGTGGGCGTCGCCTCCATGGCAGCCGAAGGACGCCCCGGCTTCGTCCGCGTCCGCACCCCCTACCTCAACCCCGCCCACGCCGCCGCCGTCGCCAAGCTCACCGCCCACCTCACCCAGGACCCGACCGAACTGCTGGCCAACCTGACCCCGCCCAACCTGCGCAAGGACGAGCCTCCGGAGGACGACGCCCCCGCCGCAGCCTGAACCCAGGACTCCCACCCGTACCCAACTCCCTCGGAAAGGAGGTGAATTACGTTGACGGAAGACCGGACGACGCAGCGCACCATCACCGTTGTAATGATCCTGATCGCCGCCCTGGCGTTCGTGTTCTCCTTCGGGAACGTCTGGGCCCTGGCCCTGCGCCTGGGAGTCCCGGCCCCCATCGCACCGCTGATCGCGCCCATGGTGGACCTGTCGGTGGTCGGCCTCCTGGTCGCACTGCGCTCCCTGTCCCTGCGCGGAGTCCCGGCCGGTGACCTGCGCTCGGCAACTCGCCTCATGCACCTGTCCGGCCTGCTGACCCTCGCCCTCAACACCGCGCACCCGATCCTGGCTGGACACTACGGACGGGCCGCCCTCGACAGCGTGGCCCCGCTCCTCCTGCTCGGCTGGGGCGCGGTGGGCCCCACCCTGCTGCGGCACTTCCACTCCGTCACCCCCGTCGCCCTGAGTCCCGCACCGGTCCCAGTGCCCGAAACGGTCACGGCACCGGAGCCTGAGCCAGACATCCAGCCGGCCCCGGCCGTGGCGGAACCCGTCGTGGAACCCGTCGCCGAACCCCTGGCACCCCTCGCCGACCCGGCCCCGGCCGCTACTGCCGCACCGGCCCCCGTGGTGAAACCCGCACCGGCTCAGGCGGCCCCCGCGGTGCCGGAGCCGCTGATGAACGCGGCCCGCACCATCGCCGCATCCCACCTGGCCGCACACGGCGAACCCATCACCGCGGTGCAGCTCCGCGCCCGGCTCGGCATCGCCCTGCCGCTCGCCACCGCCGCACACGCGGCCCTGTCGGCCTGACTCTCCCGCCGGCCTCCCGGCACCTTCCCCACCCCTGGCCCCCTGGGCCTGACCCATCATGCCCTCGGGCAGCACCACCACCCCTGGCCTGGTGCTGCCCGAGGGCCCTTCCACCGGCGGAAAGGATCCTCCTGCCGATGCCCCGCGACCTCGACCTGCGGCACGTGATCAGCCCCGCTGTCCGGGACCTGATCGAACTGGCCAATCTGGGCGACTTCGACCGCACCCGCGAGCAGATCACCCGCCTGCGCGGCTGCGCCCGACCGATCAACCTCGTGGGCCACACCCACACCCACAACGCCGCCACCGGTGAAACGATCCGCTCGTACTCCACCAGCGACGAACCCACCGGACGCCTGCTGACCCCCTGCGGCAACCGCCGCGCCTCCCGCTGCCCCGCCTGCTCCCGCACCTACGCCGCCGACACCTACCACCTCGTCCGCGCCGGACTCTGCGGCGGCAAGAACGTCCCCGAAACCGTCCGCACGCACCCCCGCGTGTTCCTCACCCTCACCGCCCCCTCCTTCGGCCCCGTCCACAACCGACCCACCAACAAGGACGGCACCACCCAGCCCTGCCGCTGCGGCACCCACCACCCCGAGGGAGCCCCCGAACTCGGAACCCCGCTGGACCCGAAGGCGTACGACTACACCGGCGCCGTGCTGTGGAACGCCCACGCCGGAGCTCTGTGGGCACGCTTCACCCTCAACCTCCGCCGCGCCCTGGCCGCCCACTTCAACATCACCCAGAAGGACATGAAGCAGCTCCTTCGCGTCTCCTTCGCCAAGGTCGCCGAATACCAGCAGCGCGGCCTGGTCCACTTCCACGCCGTCGTCCGCTTCGATGGCCCCGACGGCCACACCAGCGCCCCGCCGGCCTGGGCAGGCGTGGACGACCTCACCTACGCCATCCGCGCCGCCGTCCGCCGCACCGCCCTGACCGTCTCCTCCGACACCGTGGGAGACCAGCAGATCCGCTGGGGCACGATGCTCGACGTGCGGGAGATCACCGCACTCGGCGACGGCGTACTCACCGACGCCGCCGTGGCCGGATACGTCGCCAAGTACGCCACCAAGAGCGCCGAGGACTCCGGCACCGTGGACCGGAGCCTGATCTGCCGGACCTGCTCCGGCCGGGGCACGATTGGCGGACGGGTGAAGGACCTCTGCCCCGACTGCGATGGCACCCGACAGGCCGAACCTCTCCGGGACCTGCCCGTGCACCGGCACGTCCGGCAGATGATCCGCACTGCCTGGGACCTGGGCGGCCTGCCCGAATTCGCGGACCTCAAGCTCTGCAAGTGGGCCCACATGCTCGGCTTCCGCGGCCACTTCTCCACCAAGTCCCGCGCCTACTCCACCACCCTCGGCGCCCTGCGCGACGTCCGCCGCGCCTGGCGGCTCGCCCAGGCCGACGCCGCCCGCGTCCGCGCCGGCCACCCCGTACCCGCCCCGGACACCGTGCTCGTCACCGAGTCCTCCTGGGCCTACCTCGCCTCTGGCTACCGCCCCGGCGAAGAACTCCTCGCCAGCCAGACCCGCCACAACATCGACCAGGCCCGCGACGACAAGGAACGGGCCAAGACCGAAGGGGAGGTCTGGCAGTGACTGCCGCACCGACCACCCGCATGCTGACCCTGGGGGAGGCCCTGGCAGAGCTGCGCATGTCCCGGGCCGCCTTCTACCGGCTCCGCGCACGTGGAAGCGCGCCCCGCTGCCTCAAGCTCCCCAACGGTCAGCTCCGCATCCGCCGGACCGACCTCGACGCCTGGTTCAAGGGCTGCGAGGTGCCCGCATGCTGACGTACGACGTGAAGATCTGGAGCATCCGTAAGCGCCCTGACCGCGCTGCCGCCTACCAGCTGCGCTGGCGGGTCGGTGCTCAGCCGTTCTCCAAGAGCTACAAGCTCAAGGCCCAGGCGGATGGCCGACGTTCCGAACTGCTCACCGCGCTGCGCAACCGCGAGCAGTTCGACACCGAGACCGGCCTGCCGGCCTCGGAAGTGCTGGCGTCCCAGTCCCCGACGTGGTTCGCCCACGCTCGGGAGTACGTGGTGATGAAGTGGCCGAACGCCTCGGCCAAGCACCGTGCGAGCATCGCGGACGCCTTGGCCACGGTCACCCCGCGCCTGGTAAAGGACAACCGAGGGGCACCCGCCCCCCGGGTCCTCCGCGCCGCGCTCTACTCCTGGGCCTTCCGCCTTGTCCTGGACCAGGACGGCGAGCTCGTGGCCCGCATCGACGCCGAGGAAGCGCCGGAACCCATCGTGGCGGCCCTCGACTGGATCGGACGCAAGTCCGTGGACATCTCGGCCTTGAACACGCCGGCTGTCGTCCGGTCCGCCCTGGATGCACTTGCCCGCAAGATGGACGGCACTGCTGCGGCGGACAACACGGTGAACCGCAAGGTACCCGTATTTAGTAACTGCCTCCGCTATGCCGTCGAGTTGGAGCGCCTGCCGTCGCTGCCGCTGGCCAAGGTGGACTGGACTCCGCCCGAGACTGACGACGAGATCGATTTCCGATACGTGCCTGGCCCAGCTCTCGCCAGGAAGCTGATCGATGCCGTAGAAACACAAGGTGATCGTGGACGGCACCTCAAGGCGTTCTTCGGGTGCATCTACTACGCGGCAACCCGCCCCGGCGAGGCCGTGACGCTCCGGGAGTCCGACTTCACCCTGCCCGAGGAGGGCTGGGGCCAAGTCGTCCTGTCATCCAGCTCGGCGCGTGTCGGCTCCGGGTGGACCGATTCCGGCGAGTCGTACGACTCCCGCGGCCTCAAGAAGCGAGCACGTCGGGCTACCCGCGAGGTACCCATTCCCCCGGTCCTCGTTCGCATGATCCGTGACCACATCAAGGAGTTCGGTACGGCCGAGGACGGACGACTCTTCCGAGCTGTCCGCAGCGGCGGCCTGCTCAGCAAGGAGTACGGAGACATCTGGAAGGCCGCCCGCGAAGCCGTCCTCACCGAGCAAGAAGTCAAGACGCCGCTCGCCGAGGTCCCGTACGGACTCCGCGCCGCCTGCGTCTCCCTCTGGCTGGAGTCCGGCGTCTCCCCGGCCGAGGTCGCCCGCCGCGCAGGCCACAGCATCGCCGTGCTGTTCCGCTTCTACGCCAAGGCCATCCGCCGCAACCAGCACCACGCCAACCAGCAGATCGAACGGGCGCTGGAAGCCTCTGACGAGGCAGAACAGTAGATCGCAAGGCATGCAAGGGGCTCCCCACAACGGGAGCCCCTTGCGTGTTGTCCGGGTCAGGCGCCTGATGCCCCGTCCTTCCCCTGGCCCTGCTGATACTCCTCAAGCTTGTTCAGCAGCCCTGCCAGAGCCTCATTAGCCTTACGCACGTCGTCCTTCGTGAGGTCATGAGGAGAGTTGCTGTAAGCCAGGTACCTACCAGGCTCCGTGATGTGGGCAGCACGCAAGGGGAAGGTGACCAGGTGTTGCCACCCACCTTTCGCTCGCCTCAGCAGTCGATGCCTGAGCAGGCGATGCCCCAGCTTCGCCTCAATCCGCACCTTGTAATCCCGGGCCTCCGGCACGAAGCTGGGGAACGGCGCCCCAAACTCGACGAACAGCTGGTCCGCTCCCCGCCCAGCAACCGCGAAGCAGGCGGGGAGGCGTAGGCCATCGTCCGATTCCGGCCGCAAGCGATCCCTCGTAGTCGTCCACGGCAACGGCAGTACGGAGGAGGGCTCATCTGGAAACGACAGACGTAGGTCGAGTACCACAATCGGCTTCGCCCCCGTGTTGTGAAGCACCAGCGGAAACCGGATACGCACCTTGGTCGTGTTCGCCGCGAGGGCGAACGAGTGCGGCTCCCAGGTCTTCAGATGCCCCCGTCGGGCATTAAGCCACCAGAACGAAGCCACAGTGAAGACCAAAGCGCAGGCAGCGACGAAGGCCGCAGCCGGTAGCGCGGCTATGTTGTCCCGCGAGGCTGCCAGGTTGAGTGGGATCACGCGGAGAGTGTGCCAGGGAGTCCCCCACGCCGCTGCTGTTCACGTTCCGGACGCCCACCGATCTGTTGGTGGACCGTGGTCCACGCCTGGTCCACGCACGGTGATCCAAAGCGGCACAGGGGCGAATCAAGGTGAGACAGGGCCTACGACGAAGGGGCGCCCCGTTCTCGGGACACCCCTTCTGATCAGCACCTTCTCTGACCTGCTGCGGTGGGTGTGGGATTTGAACCCACGGTGACTCGCGCCACGACGGTTTTCAAGACCGTTCCCTTAGGCCGCTCGGGCAACCCACCCGTGCGCCGTCCCGCCTGGGTCGGAGCGGGTACAGCCTACCGGCCCCGTCCGCCGGGCGGGGTTCACGTGGGGAGAGGGGGGCGGGTGGCCTCCCAGGCCGCTTCGATCATCGGGAAGATCTCGTCCAGCGCGGCCTCGGGGTCGGGGTCCTCGCGGGCCAGGGAGTAGGCGTCGATCACGAACCTCGCGAGGGTGCGGGCGGCGATGTCGCTCCGGTTCAGGGCGGGGTCCGCGGCGATGACCGCGGCCAGGGCGTCCGCGTGGCGCAGGCGGACGGACTCGTCGTACTTCCGCAGGGCGGGGGACGCGTCGATCATGCGCCAGATCGGGGCGGCGCTGTCCGCGGTGCAGTGCCGTACGAGGGCCAGGACCTCGTGACGCAGGGCGGGGACGAGCGGCTCGTGCGGCGCCCGGTCGGTGACCGCCCGGGTGAGGCGTTGCTCGAAGTCCTCGTCCTGCTCGAACACCAGGGCCTCTTTCGAGGCGAAGTGGGAGAAGAGCGTGGTGACGGCCACGTCCGCCTCGGCGGCCACGTCGCGGATGCCCACCGCGTCGTACCCGCGCTCCAGGAAGAGCCGCAGCGCCGTGTCGGCGATCTTCTGACGGGTCGCGGCCTTCTTGCGCTCACGGCGTCCGGACTGCACGGTCATGACCGCAGGCTAGCAGGTATGAAAGTGGAACCGTTATGAAAACCTATCCGTTAGTGCTACGTTCGGCGGCATGAGGAAAGTGAGCTTCGCCGAGTTCGGCGGTCCGGACGTTCTGCAACTCATCGACGCCGAGGAGCCTCACGCGGGCCCCGGCCGCATACGTATCGCCGTGCGGGCGGCGGGCGTGAATCCCGTCGACTGGAGGATCCGGGAGGGCCAGGTCCTGGGGGCCCATCCGATCTCGCTGCCCTCCGGAGTCGGGCTGGACGCCGCCGGGATCGTGGACGAGGTCGGCGAGGGCGTGGCAGGGGTCGAGGTCGGTGACCCGGTGTTCGGCGAGGGAGCCGACACCTACGCCGAGTTCGCCGTGCTGTCGGCCTGGGCGCGCATGCCCGAGGGGCTGACGTTCGAAGAGGCGGCCGGGTACCCCTCCGTGGTGGAGACCGCGCTGCGCGTCATCCACGAGGTCGGTGTGCGCCCCGGGCAGACGCTGCTGGTCAGCGGCGCGTCCGGGGGAGTCGGGTCAGCGGTGCTGCAGATCGCCCGCGACCGGGGCATCACGGTGATCGGCACGGCCGGCGCCGCCAACCAGGAGTACCTGCGCGGCCTCGGCGCCCTCGCCACGACGTACGGCGAGGGCTGGGTGGAGCGGGTGCGGCGGCTCGGCCGTGTCGACGCGGCGCTGGACCTGGCCGGCTCGGGTGTGATCCCCGAACTCGTCGGGCTGACCGGGGACCCGGAGAAGGTGGTGACCATCGCTGACCTCGGTGCGCCCGAGTTCGGCGTGCGGTTCTCGGGCGTGGCCGGGAGCGTGCCCGCGGCTCTCGCCGAGGCCGTCGGCCTCATGGCGCGCGGCCGGCTCCACATCCCGGTCGAGAAGTCGTACCCGCTCGCCGACGCCGCGGCGGCCCACACGGACAGCCGGGCCGGTCACACGCGCGGGCGGCGGGTCCTGATCGTCTGAGGCGGGGCCGGTCCGCCCTTCACCCAGTCCTTCACACCGACCTCCTGGGAGCCCGAGCACGGTGCGGCCCGACGACGTGACGGGCACCACCGAACGCTCTCCGAACACCCTTCGAACGCCCTCCGAAGCGGACTCTCCTACGCACTTCGCCACCGGGGGGAACCCGGTGGCGAAGTCGTGGCGGATCAGGCGCGGGCAGTCGGGATCAGTCGGGATCAGTCGTCGCCCAGCTTGGAGCCGAGGGTGACGTCGGTCGTGTGCTGCTTGCCGCCGCGCTCGTAGGTGACCGCGACCTTGTCGCCGGGCTTGTGGGTCCAGATCTCGCCGATCAGGGTCGGGCCGCTGTCGATCACCCGGTCGTCGAGCTTGGTGATCACGTCGCCGGGCTTCAGGCCCGCGTCGGCGGCTGGACCGCCCTTCTCGACGGGGGCGGAGCCGCCCACGCCCTGCTCGGTGATCTTGGCGCCGTTCGTGGTCTCCTCCAGGGAGACGGAGGCGCCGATCTTCGCGTACACCGGCTTGCCGGTCTCGATCAGCTGCTGGGCGACGTACTTGGCCTGGTTCACGGGGATCGCGAAGCCCAGACCGATGGAGCCGGCCTGGCCGGTGCCGAAGCCGCCGCTGCTCGTGGACTGGATCGCGGAGTTGATGCCGATGACGTTGCCCTGCGCGTCCAGCAGCGGCCCGCCCGAGTTGCCCGGGTTGATCGACGCGTCGGTCTGCAGGGCGCTCATGTAGGACGCCTTGCTGTCGGCACCGCCGTCGCTGGAGGCCACGGGGCGGTTCTTGGCGCTGATGATGCCCGTGGTCACCGTGTTGGACAGGCCGAAGGGAGCGCCGATGGCGATCGTGGAATCGCCGACGGCGACCTTGTCGGAGTCGCCGAGGGGGAGCGGGTTCAGGTCCGAGGGGGCGTTCTCCAGCTTGATGACCGCCACGTCGTAGCCCTGGGCGTGGCCGACCACCTCGGCCTCGTACTTCTTGCCGTTCGGGAAGGTCGCGCTGAGCTTGCCGCCGTCCACGGCCTCGGCCACCACGTGGTTGTTGGTGAGGATGTGGCCCTGCTTGTCGAAGACGAACCCGGTGCCGGTGCCGCCCTCGCCGTTGCTCCCCTCGGCCTGGATGGTGACCGTGCTGGGCAGCGCCTTGGCGGCCACCCCCGCCACGGTGCCCGCGTCGCGCTTGACGGAGCCGCCCGTGTCGGAGGCGGAGACCGTCGTGGAACCGCTCTCGTCGTTGTTCTTGGCGAGGCCGTAGCCGAGACCGCCGCCCACGCCCCCGGCGACCAGCGCGGCGATCAGGACGCCGGCGACCAGGCCGCCGCGGCCGCGCCCCGACTTCGGTGGCGGTGGCTGGTACGAGGCTCCCCAGCCGCCACCACCGGAACCGCCGCCGAAGCCGTCGCCGGAACCCTCGCCGAAGCCGGCGCCGCCGCCCGCGCCGTACGCCGGAAACTGGGTGGTCGCGCCGGTCGGGGCGCCCGGCGGCGGAGGAGGGGGCCAGGAGGCGTCGGGCGCCGTGGAGCCCTGAGGGACCTCACCCCCCTGCGGTGCCGCGTGCCCGTGAGCTGCCGTGCCCAGCGGTGCCGTGTGCCCCTGCGGCGCGGCCGGGGCCTGGACGGGGGAAGCCTCCGGCGCCTGCGGAGTCGGCGCCTGGTGCGGCGCGGGGGGCTGGGCGGAGGCAGCGGGAGCATCCACCGGCACAGGAGGTGCGGACGGGGCCGGGGGTACCGCGGTGCCCTCGTTCTCGGTGCTCACAGCTTCTCTCCTCGTTCCACGGCTGTTTGTCGCTCACCCTGGTCGCGCTCAGCCACGCTCACGCGCTGCTCCACGGTCCGGCGCGATGCGGATGTGCTGGTGATTCTGTATGCCATCAGCTTTTCCCACGGGCCGTCAGAGCACCATAAGCGGTTGCTGTGGGTCCTCGACCGTCCTTTATATGGGTCATCCCAGACTAAACGGACGCGTTGCCCATTCCGCCGATGGCACGTCTACCCGCCCGCGGTGGCACCATGACGCGGTGACTCACGCTCGACAGCACCGGATCCAGGTCGTCGCCCACCGCGGAGCCTCCGAGGAGGCGCCCGAACACACGCTGGCCGCGTACCGGAAGGCGATCGAGGACGGGGCCGACGCGCTCGAGTGCGATGTGCGCCTGACGGCCGACGGCCACCTCGTCTGCGTCCACGACTGGCGCGTCAACCGTACGTCGAACGGCCGCGGCGCGGTGTCCGCGCTGGAGCTCGCCGACCTGGCCGCGCTCGACTTCGGCGCCCGCAGGACCCGGGAGTTCTGGCGCACGCGCGACGAGCAGCCCGACTGGGAGCACCGCCCCGAGGACCGGGAGGAAACCTCCGTCCTGACCCTGGAGCGGCTGCTGCGGCTGGTCTCCGACGCGGGGCGGCGCGTGGAGCTGGCCATCGAGACCAAGCACCCCACGCGCTGGGCGGGGCAGGTGGAGGAGCGGCTGCTGCTGCTCCTCAAGCGGTTCGGACTCGACGCCCCCACCTCGGCCGAGGAGTCCCCCGTGCGCGTGATGAGCTTCTCGGCCCGGTCCCTGCACCGGGTGCGGGCCGCGTCACCGACGCTGCCGACGGTCTATCTGATGCAGTTCGTCTCGCCCCGGCTGCGGGACGGGCGGCTGCCCGCGAACGTCCGGATCGCGGGCCCCTCGATACGGATCGTGCGCAACCACCCCGCCTACATCGAGCGCCTGAAGCGGGCCGGCCACGAGGTGCACGTGTGGACGGTCAACGAGCCGGCCGACGTGGATCTCTGCGCCGACCTGGGCGTCGACGCCATCATCACCAACCGGCCGCGCGCGGTCCTGGACCACCTGGGCCGCTGATTCGCCCGCGTCCCTCGACCCGGCGGCCCTACTGCCGCCTTCTCCGCTCTCGGCCCCACCGATCAAATCCAGCCAGCCGGTCACAGGGAGTGCTCCGGCGCGTTCGGTGCGTGTTCGACCGTGTCGAATGCGTCACCGTGCGGCGATCGGCCGGTTTCCGGCTCTGGGCGATGGGGCATCCACACCGTGGCGTGGGGCGAAGGAGGTCTCGGGGGTGGCGTTGGTGGTGGCACAGGAGGTGCCCACGTCGTCGAGCATGGCCGTGCCCCATGGCCCTGCGGGCGTGGGGGAAGCGAGACACCGCATGCGTGATCAGTTGCGCAGGGGCGGCGTGGCGGAAGCGGTCATCGACGACGCCGTACTGGTCCTTTCGGAACTCTTGAGCAACGCGTGCAAGCACGGCCGCCCGCTGGGCGACGCCCTGAGCGGGGACGGCGACGTCCGCGCCGCGTGGCAGGTGGACGCGGGTGGCCGGCTGCTGGTGGAGGTCACCGACGGCGGCGGCCCCACCCGCCCGGCTCCGGCGACTCCCTCGGTCACCGCGCACGGCGGCCGCGGGCTGAACATCATCACGGCGCTCGCCGATGACTGGGGCGTACGGGACGACGCGCGCGGGGAGGTCACGGTCTGGGTCGTCGTCCACGACGACGTGCACGACCCGGACGCCGGACACCGGCGCGACGACTTCGCCGCCCGGATCTCGGCACCGGCGGTGTCGGAGATCCCCGGCCTCGACTTCGCGGACGCCTTCGACGACCTGGGCTGACTCGGTCGACACGCGGGGCGGGCGCGGCCGGAGCCCGGACCGGACACGGTCGAAGCCCTGGACTGGTTCGCCCGTCACCTCGGGCGGACACGGTCGACGTCCTGGACTGGTTCGCCCGACACCCCGGGCGGACACGGTCGACGTCCTGGACTGGTTCGCCCGACACCCCGGGCGGACACGGTCGACGTCCTGGGACGACTCGTCCGTTGCCGTCGGGTTCGTGCGACAACCCGACCGGCCCCGCGGCCGCGCACGGAGCAGCCGCGCACGGGGCAACAACCCCACGCAGGGCGCCCCCAGGCGGGACGTCCACACGCGGGGCATCCAGACGCGGGGCAGGTGGCGGGCCCGACCGGGCCGACCGCGCGGCGGGCCGGGGTGAGTTGTCCACGGACGGTCCGTTGTCCACAGGGTCCCGTCGGCCGGGGTGGGAACGGCTAGGCTCGCGCCCGTACGAGTAGAGCCGTAACCGGGAGACACCCACGATGGCCAAGAAGCGACCCCAGACCAAGGCCAAGCGGCCCCAGCTCGACGATGCCGAGGTCCCGGTCGTCGGCGCCCGCGAGCCCTGCCCCTGCGGCAGTGGCCGCCGGTACAAGGCCTGCCACGGCCGGACCGCCGCGCAGGCCACGACCGCGCTGGTGCAGCGCCCGTTCGAGGGGCTGCCCGGCGAGTGCGACTGGGTGGCGCTGCGGGAGCTGGTGCCGGCCGCCACCGTCGAACTGACCCTGCGGGACGGCCTGCCCGAGGGCGTCCCCTCCGTCACGCTGGCCACGGTGCTGCCGATGGCCTGGCCGGCCCTGCGCCGAGACGACGGCTCGGTCCTGCTCGGCCTGCAGAACGACACGGCGTCGGGCGACATCAGCCGCGACCTCGCCGACACCCTCGCGCGGGCGCTGGCCGCCGAGCCCGGCACCCCGGTGCAGGGCCGCCGCGCACCTGCCGACGGTCCGCGGCTCCAGGACCTGCTCGCGCCCGAGGGAGCGTTCGAGCCGGAGGTGCACTCGGGCTTCGAGTTCTGGGTCCCGGACCCCGACAACGCCACGCCGGACGTCACCGCCTCCCTGGAGCGGGCCAACGCCGCGGCCATCCCGACCGTCCGGCTGCGCGGCGTGGACGCCGCCTACTGGTGCGAGACGCCGGACAAGAACCACCTGCGCTGGGTCATGCCGCACGAGGAGGAGCGGCTTCTGGACGCTCTTGCCCGGCTGCACGCCGCGGGCCGGTCGTCCCTGGGTGAGGGCACCCGCCTCGTCGGCTCCTTCCGCGCCCACGGACTCACCGTGCCGGTGTGGGACCTGCCGAGCGAGATCACCGCGGAGGACATCGAGAAGCCCGCCGCCGAGTTCGCCGAGCGGCTCGCCGAGGCTCTGGCCACGGACGCTCCGCTCACGCACGACGAGCGCCGGGCGCGCGGCGGGCTGACCAACCGGCAGGTCACCCTCAGCTGACGCACGGCCGCGGACGTCCATCCGGCTGACCGACCGGTCAGCCGGAGCGGCGCGACCGTGGACGGGTGACTCCGGTCACAACTCCCGGTGATGGAAAGCCAGTCGGTGACCGGAAACCAAGAGATCGAATTTGCTAACCGCCGATCTCTTGTTACCGTTCCAGTAGCCCGGTTGCTGGTGCATCCCCCGTCGCCAGCAACCGGGTCTTTCCATGCGCCGCACCGCACACGCACCGCGGTCGTCCGCCAACTCACCGTTCTCGCAGGTGAGTTGCTGTCATCGTCTGCCCCGGACCCAGCAGCCACGCCGCCCGGCTGCACCTCACCGCCCCCGCGTCTACGACGCCCCGTCGCTTTCGGGACCGCTCTCGCTTCCGCTGCTTCCGGTACCCCGGGCGCTTCCGGGGCTCCCGTTGCTTCCCGTGCGCAGCAGCAGCGGTCCATAACCGGCCCGGCTCGCGAACTCCGCGATCGCGGTGTATCCGGCCGACCCGGTCGGGGTGCGTTCCGGTGGCGTCTCGCAGGTGCTCGGCTCGTCCTCCGCACTCACCGCGCACCGGATCCGCACGCTGCGCCCCTCGGGCCCCAGCAGGCTCAGCACGGCCTCGAGCGAGCTGCCGGTGATGTTGCGGTAGTAGGTCCTGGCCCAGGTCTCCGTCCCCCGGGTAAGGACACAGGTCTGCGCCTCGACGCCCGCGGGCGAGGTGAGTTCGGGGCCGCAGCGCGCGGCCAGCGCCGGACCGGGCGGCAGCGGGGAACGGGTGGGCGCGGCCCGTGCCGGAGCCCGTTCGGCCCCTCCCGGCGCCTTGCCGTCGCCGCCCCGCGACAGGAGGGGCACGGTCGCGGGCACCGTGGCGTCCGCGTCGCCCGAGGGCCCCGCGGACGCCACGGCGAACGGCAGTACGACCGCGCACACCACGACACCCACGAGCCCGTACAGACGGATCCGCCGACGGCCCGGCCCACCGCGGGCGGCACCGCCGCTCTCGCGAGCGCCACGACGTGGCCCGGCGCGGAACCACCCGCCGGCGCGGTGCTCCCCTGCATGAAGCGGCATGGGGCGGACGATAACGACCGGGCCGGGCCCGGGCTTCCGCGCGCGCCGGACACTCCTACAACTCGGGCGCGCTCACACCCGTACGAGTGAGGGCGTCGACCGCCGCGTCCACCACGGCCTCCACGTCGGGCAGCCAGGGGGAGGCGGAGCCGGGCAGCGGTCCGCGTTCCCAGCGGACGGCACCGGCGCCGGTCTCGGACGGGGGCAGCGCCAGATAGCCGCCCTCGCCGTGGAAGCGCAGGGAGCCGGGGACGAAGTCCTTGGCGTAGAGCAGTTCACCCAACTGCTCCAGGGAGTACGGCCTGACCAGCAGCGCCCAGCGGGTCGGCGAGGCGACGACCGGGCCGATCCGCAGCCCGGCGCGGTCGAGCGCGGCCAGGGTGTGGGCGGCCGGCAGCGCGGGCAGGGAGACGGCGCACGGAGCGCCGCCCCCGGTGGCGAGGACGATCGGCGCGGTGGGCCGGTTGGTCCACCACCAGCGCACCATGCGCTCGTTGGTGGTGGCCGCGAGGAGGCCGGGGTCGAAGGGATGCGCGCCCGGCACCGTGCACTCGGGGTCGGGACAGCCGCAGCGCGAGCGCGCCCGCGGGTCGGCCGACGCACCCGGGAGTACGGGCCACTGCCATTGCGTCGCGTAGGTCAGGGCCGCGCCGATCAGCTCAGGCCGCCCGTCGTCGTGCCGGGACAGGAGCCTGCGTCGCTTTCCGAGGATCTCGCGCATGAGCGCTCGTTCCTTTCCGTTGCACGCCTGGCAACACCGTGGTCACTTCACACCATGTGTCGATCACTTCGCTGTGCGTTGCTGGTGGCGCATCACACCCCTGCCGAGGGGCGTCCCCGCCGGGAACGCCTCCGCCAAGGGCAAGGGAAACCCCTGTGGATCGAGCACTGACTGGGTCCGTGACGGTTCCGACCACACTGCGTCTGGCAACAGCATGGGCGTGGCGCGGGGGTGGCGAAGTCTGGCGTTTGCCGTCGCGCGTATTTCTCTCCGCCTCCGCCACGGGAGGATGGGGCACGGTCGTCGGTGGATAGGACGCCCGGGTCCGCCGCCAGGTTCCAAGGTGGTCCCCAACCACCCCTGGCCTTCTCCGAGTACGTACCCATCACGACCGCTGTGACGCTCCGTGAAGCACCCCCAGTCGACCGCAACAAGGCGTCCTCCAGGGCAGTTTCAAGCCAATTTTGCTTTTGCGCAAGAGGTTGGGGAAGAGGTCGCCCCCACCTCATGGACACCAGGAATCCCGGCAGGACAATGCTGGACATCCCCTCACGAGTGCGTGTACATGTGGAGACACTGCTAGCGGCGCAGAATGACATGGGGGTTCGCGATGCTTTTCAGCAGTAAGCGCCGGTCGGAAGGCCGGACGCCATGAACGCCCCGCACCCTGCGAAAGTGGCCGGAATCGATTCAACGGTTCCTTCCCCCGCACACACTGTCGCGCCCGCCGCCGCGGGCGCCTCGTCCTCGACGACTCCGCAGAACGGCACGGACACCTCGGCGGTCACGGGTGCCCCGGGCACCCCTTGTGCCCCCGGGGACCTGCTCCAGGACCGGCTCGCCGGCTGGGTCTCGGACCTCACGACCCTGCACGAACTGACCGAGCGCCTGGTCCGTACGGACACCCTCTCCGACGGCCTCCAGGAACTGCTGCGCGCCGGAGCCGCCCTGGTCGGCGCCCCGCGCGGGCTCGTCGTCCTGGAACCGGCCGACGGTCTGGGCCCCCACACCACCCTCGGGCTCGGGCTCGCCCGCGCCGACCTCGGCCACATCGAGACCGTGCCCCGGAGTTCCCTGTCCTACGGGCGGATCCTGGACGGAGCGCCGACGACCGGCGAGGGCGGCATCGCCGACCCCGACCTGCTCGCCGAGGAGAACCTCGACCCCCGGCACCGCGAGGTCGCCGCCCGCCTCGGTTACGCCGCCAGCTACACGCTCCCCCTGTGCGCCGACGGCACCGCCCGCCTCGGCGCCGCGGTATGGCTCTACGACGAACCCGCCGAGCCCGGTGAACGCCCGCGCCACCTCGCCGATCTGTACGTCCGCTGCGCCGCGCGGCACCTGGACCGCCTCCTGGAGGTTGAACGCGCCCGCACGTCCATGGCGACGATGGCCGAGGAACTGCTGCCCTCCCGGCTGCCCCGGGTGCCCGGGGTCCAGCTCGCCGCACGGCACCGCACCGGCCCGCTCGGCGGGGGCGACTGGTACGACGCGCTGCCGCTGCCGGACGCCGCCCTCGGTCTCGCCGTCGGGTCCGTCACCGGGTCGGGGCCCAGCGCGGTCGCGGCGATGGGGCGGCTGCGCGCGTCCCTGCGGGCGTACGCCGTGATGGAGGGCGAGGACCCGGTCGCCGTCCTGTCCGACCTGGAGCTGCTGCTGCGGCTCACCGAGCCCGCCCGCTCCGCCACCGCCCTGTTCGGCTACTGCGAGCCCGCGCTGCGCCGGATCACCCTGGCAGGCGCCGGGCACAGCCCGCCCCTGCTGATCGGGGAGCGGCGCACCGAGTTCGTCGAGACCTCCGTCTCCGCGCCCCTCGGCATGCTCGCCTGCTGGGAGGCCCCCAGCGTGGAACTGCACGCCGAACCCGGAGAGACGGTTCTGCTCTACACCGACGGGCTGCTGCACCGCACCGGCGACCCGGCCGACCGCGCCTTCGCCCGGCTGCACGCGGCGGCGGCCGGCGTACCCCGGGCCGCACGCCACGACCCGGACGCCGTCGCCGAGCACGTCCTGCGCACCGTACTGCCGGACGGGAAGGCCGACGCGGACTCCGAGGAGGACGTCGTTCTGCTGGCCGTTCGGTTCGAATAACGGACGGTAGCGCCTCACGCGTCGCACATAACGGACGGTAGCGCCCGTATGTAAGAGGCCCTTCGGCCCTGGGCCCCCTTCCGTACGGCCGTACGATGGGGGTGGTCCAGTGCCGTATCGAGGAGGATGACGTGGCGGAGGAGCTCACCCCGGAAAACCCGGAGAACCCGGAGAACCCGGAGACCGAGGAGCCCAACAAGCAGCGCAAGAACGGCCTGTACCCGGGCGTGTCCGACGAGCTGGCCGAGAACATGCAGTCCGGCTGGGCCGACACGGAGCTGCACGACCTGGAGCCGATCGCCCAGGCCGCCGAGACGGCCGCCCGACGCGCCGCCCTGTCCGCCCGCTTCCCCGGCGAGCGCCTGGTGATCCCCGCGGGCAACCTCAAGACCCGCTCGAACGACACGGAGTACTCCTTCCGCGCCTCGGTCGAGTACGCGTACCTGACCGGGAACCAGACCGAGGACGGCGTCCTGGTCCTGGAGCCCGAGGGCGACGGCCACACCGCGACGATCTACCTCCTGCCGCGCTCGGACCGTGAGAACGGCGAGTTCTGGCTGAACGGCCAGGGCGAGCTGTGGGTCGGCCGCCGCCACTCCCTCACCGAGGCCGGGAAGCTCTACGGCATCCCCGCCTCCGACGTCCGCGAGCTGGCCGGCACCCTGAGCGAGGCCACCGGCCCGGTGCGCGTCGTGCGCGGCTACGACGCCGGCATCGAGGCGGCCCTCACCGACAAGGTCACCGCCGAGCGGGACGAGGAACTGCGCGTCTTCCTGTCCGAGGCCCGCCTGGTCAAGGACGAGTTCGAGATCGCCGAGCTGCAGAAGGCCGTCGACTCCACCGTGCGCGGCTTCGAGGACGTCGTGAAGGTCCTCGACAAGGCCGAGGCGACCAGCGAGCGCTACATCGAAGGGACCTTCTTCCTCCGCGCGCGCGTGGAGGGCAACGACGTCGGCTACGGCTCCATCTGCGCCGCGGGACCGCACGCCTGCACCCTGCACTGGGTGCGCAACGACGGCCCGGTCCGCTCCGGCGACCTGCTGCTGCTCGACGCGGGCGTGGAGACCCACACGTACTACACCGCCGACGTCACGCGCACGCTGCCGATCAACGGCACGTACAGCGAGTTGCAGAAGAAGATCTACGACGCCGTGTACGACTCCCAGGAGGCCGGCATCGCGGCGGTGAAGCCGGGCGCCAAGTACCGCGACTTCCACGACGCCTCCCAGCGCGTGCTGGCCGAGCGGCTCGTCGAGTGGGGTCTGGTCGAGGGCCCCGTCGAGCGCGTCCTCGAGCTGGGCCTGCAGCGCCGCTGGACGCTGCACGGCACCGGTCACATGCTCGGCCTGGACGTCCACGACTGCGCCGCCGCGCGCGTGGAGTCTTACGTCGACGGCACGCTGGAGCCCGGCATGGTGCTCACCGTCGAGCCGGGCCTGTACTTCCAGGCCGACGACCTGACCGTGCCCGAGGAGTACCGGGGCATCGGCGTGCGCATCGAGGACGACATCCTCGTCACCGCCGACGGCAACCGGAACCTGTCCGCCGGCCTGCCGCGCCGGTCGGACGAGGTCGAGGAGTGGATGGCCGCGCTGAAGAGCTGACCCCCACCACGCGAAGGCCGGGCCCCACACGGGGACCCGGCCTTCCGCGTACTCCGGAGTGGTCCGTCACACCGCCATGAGCGGGGCGTCCTCGCGCCACTTGAGGATCTTGTCGAAGCTCACCACCGCACCGGCCCGCCCCGGTGCACTGCCGATGTGGACGTGGTCGGCGAGTTCCCGGATGAGGCAGAGGCCGCGACCGCTCTCCGCCTCCGCGGGCGCCGGGCGGGCCACGCCCTGCGGCCGTCCCGGAGCGGCGGCGGGGAAGCCCGGGCCCGTGTCGGCGACCTCGATGCGGCACCGTTCGCCGTCGAGGTAGGCCGTGACGCGGTACGCCTCGCGGGGACCGCCGGGCCCGTCGTCCCCGCCGTGCTCGACGGCGTTGGCGCAGGCCTCGCTCAGCGCGACGGAGAGGTCGAAGGAGATGTCGGGGTCGACGCCCGCGGTCTCCATGGTGCCGATCAGCAGGCGGCGGGCCAGGGGCACGCTCGCAGCCTCGCGCCGCAAATGGAGTGACCACCAGATGCTCATGCTCCAGCCTCCCGGCCGCGGCTCGACATACCGATACGTATTGCCCCTCACGCCCCTACGTAAGCGCCCTGCGACCGTGACGCCGCTCATCTGGCGGATGCGTCCCCACCGCCGATCGGTGTATGCGGGGCGACTCGCACCAGACGGTGATCTTCCGGAATGTTCCACCCTTTCCGGGCTGTTCCCTCATCTTCCGTTGCGTTCCATCCTGTTGCGGAGCGTTCCATCGTGTTCCGTCGCCTTCCGGTCGGTCCTGCCGCCTTACGGTCGCTTCCGTCGCCTTCCGGTCGGTTCTCCCGCCTTCCCGTCGTACGGCATCTTGTGGACCTGCCGTACGGCGCGTGGGTCGTCAGTGCGATGATGAGCGCGCCATGACTGCCCCCCACCCGCCAACGGCGCGCTCCGGGAACGACCTCCGGATCCTGCGGGCCGCGGTGTTCGCCGCGGTCTGCGTCGTGCTGGCCGCGGCGGGGCACACCCTCGCTTCCTGCGCCACCGTCCCGCTGTGGTCGCTGGGCGCGGGATTCCTCGGGGCGGTCCTGGTCGCCGTGCCCCTCGCCGGACGCCGGCGTTCACTGCCCGGCATCGTGCTGCTGCTCACCGTCGGCCAGACCGCGCTGCACGCCCTGTTCGGACTGGGCCAGCACGGCGCCACCGCGGCCGCGGCACCCGGCACGGCCGTCGCAACTGGCGGCGGAGCGGGCGCGCTGTCCGACGCCTCCCTGGTCCAGCAGGCCGCACGGCTGGTCTGCGGCACCACCGCTGCGGCGATCAGCCCGGCCCGGGCCCAGCAGATCCTCACCGACGCGCGGATCGCTCCGGACGCCCACACCGGCGCCGTGCACCACCCCGCCGACGCGCTGACGACCGGCGGCGCTTCCGCCTCGCTGCTGCCGTCCCTGCCGATGCTGCTCGGTCACGTCCTCGCGGCCCTGGCCGCCGGCTGGCTGCTGCGCCGCGGGGACCTGGCCCTGGCCCGCCTCGTCGAACTGTCGGCGCACTCGGCCCACACGATGGCCGAAGCAGCCTTCGTACGCGCCCTGCGCGCCGCGTTCTCCCTGGTCCGCGCCCTGCACGCCGGGATCGCCGGCGCCCCCGGCACCGGCCCGCGTCCGCCGCACCCCACCCTGTCGGTGCCGCCACGCCCCCGTACCACCGCGCTCCAGCACACGGTCATCAGGCGCGGCCCGCCCGGCGGGACGTTCGCCCTCGCCGCCTGACACGACGCGATCACCACCCCCGCTTCGGGGAGGGGCCGCCGTCGTGCGGCACGCGCGCGTGCGCGCATTCCCTCCCGTCACTCGTCACCGGGTCGTCACCGGTGACCACTCGAAGCGGAGTACCCCTTCATGAAGGCTTCCCGTCTCGTCGCCGTCGGCGCCGTGTCCGGCATCGCCGTGCTCGCCCTGTCCGCCCCCGCCTTCGCGCACGTCAGCGTGCAGCCGGAGGGCGCGGCCGCCAAGGGCGGCTACGCGGTCGTCGACTTCAAGGTCCCCAACGAGCGCGACAACGCCTCCACCACCAAGCTGGAGGTCAACTTCCCCACCGACCACCCGCTGGCGTCCGTGATGCCGCAGCCGGTCCCCGGCTGGAAGGCCGAGGTCACCAAGGCCAAGCCGGCCAAGCCGCTGGAGTCGCACGGCAAGCAGATCACCGAGGTCGTCACCAAGGTGACCTGGACCGCCGACGACGGCAAGGGCGTCCTGCCCGGCTACTTCCAGAAGTTCCCGGTCTCCATCGGCGCGCTGCCCGAGGACGCCGACCAGCTGGCGTTCAAGGCGATCCAGACGTACTCCAACAAGGAGGTCGTGCGCTGGATCGAGGTGCCGCAGGAGGGCCAGGAGGAGCCCGACACCCCGGCGCCCGTGCTCAAGCTGTCCGCCGCCGAGGACGACGCCCACGGCGCCTCGGGCTCCTCGGACGCCAAGGCCGACGACACCGCGGCCGCCGCGCAGAACACCGCCGCCGACGCCTCCTCGTCGGACTCCGGCTCCGGCGACGGCAGTGACACCACCGCCCGGGTCCTCGGCATCGTCGGCATCGTCGTCGGTGCGGCAGGCGTCGGTTACGGCGTGCTGGCCGGCCGTCGGCGCGACTCCGGCGCCTCGGCGTAACAACGCCCGTGCCGGTGCGTCGGCGTGACCTCGCCGACGCATCCTCTCGTCCGGTGCGCGCCGGGTCCCTTCCGTCGGTCCGACGGACCCCGGCGCGCACCGGAGCACCTCACATCTGGGACATTTTTTCTATGCGCAAGAACACCTTCGCCGCGGCCGCCCTGCTCGCCGCCGCCTCCCTGGCCCTGTCCGCCTGCGGGAGCGGCGCCGACAACGACAAGCCCGTGACCGTGGTCTCCGAGGACAACAGCCAGCAGGCCGCCACCGTCCTCGACAAGCCCTTCGAGAAGCCCGACCTGGTCCTCACCGACACCCAGGGCAAGAAGTACGACCTCCGCGAGCAGACCGCCGGCCATCCCACCCTGATCTACTTCGGCTACACCCACTGCCCCGACGTCTGCCCCCTGACCATGAACAACATCGCCGTGGCCAAGAAGCAGCTCTCCCAGGCGGAGCAGGACGACCTGCGCGTCGTGTTCGTCAGCACGGATCCGGAGCGCGACACCCCGGCCGCGCTCGGCACGTGGCTCAAGGGCATCGATCCGCAGATCGTCGGCCTGACCGGCGACTTCGACACCATCCAGGCCGGCGCCCGCACCCTCGGCATCTCGATCGATCCGCCGACCAAGGACAAGAACGGCGAGATCGTCTCGACCCACGGCACCCAGGTCGTGGCCTTCTCCCCCAAGTCCGACGCGGGTTACGTCCTCTACGGCGACGACGCCACCGTCGACGACTACACCAAGGACCTGCCCAAGCTCCTCAAGGGACAGAACCCGTGAGGGGGCCCGTAAGGCGAACCGTGAGCCGCGGGCCCGCCCTCGCCGCCGTCGCGGTGATCGGCGCCCTGGTCCTCACGGGCTGTGGCGGCTCGGACTCCGACTCCCCCGCCTCCGGCGCCGAACTCTCGGTCGACGCCGCCTACATACCGCAGCCCGTCTCCGACTCGATGGCGGCCGGGTTCCTCACGATCACCAACGAGAGCGACGCGGCGGACGAACTGACCTCGGTCACCAGCGACGCCGGTGAGGTCACCGTGCACGAGACCGTCGACGGGACCATGAAGGAGGTCGACCGCCTCGAGGTCCCGGCCCACGGGCAACTCGTGTTCAAGAGCGGCGGAAACCACCTGATGTTCGAGAAGCTGAAGCAACAGCCGAAGCAGGGACAGTCGGTCACCGTCGAACTGCACTTCGCCCACTCCGATCCCGTCACGGTCGAGCTGCCGGTGAAGTCGGCCACCTACCGGCCCGCCGCCGGACACTCCGAGAACTCCGAGAACTCCGAACACTCCGGACACTGAGGGAGGGACCACCTTGACGCAGACCATCGCCCCGCGCGTCCGGACCCTGGTGCTGCTGCTTCTGGCCGCGGCCTGCGCACTGCTGGCCGGAGCCGGACCGGCCTCCGCGCACGCCGCGCTGACCGGCAGCGATCCCCAGCAGGGGGCGGTGGTCGACAAGGCTCCGGCCCAGGTGTCGCTCACCTTCTCCGAGTCGGTCTCCATGGACGACGACTCGCTGCGCGTCCTCGATCCCAAGGGCAAGCGGGTCGACGACGGCAAGCCGTCCGGCACGGGCGGCACGACGTACTCCGTGAAACTCCACGCCGGGCTGCCCGACGGCACGTACACGGTGACCTACCAGGTCGTGTCCGCCGACAGCCACCCCGTGGCCGGCGCCTACACCTTCTCCGTCGGCGCCCCGTCCGAGACCTCGGTCTCCGTCTCCGGACAGGGAGCGGGCGGCGGATTCGTCGGCGGGCTCTACGGCGTCGGGCGGTACGTGTCGTACGCCGGGTTCGCCGTCCTGGTGGGCGGCGCCGCCTTCGTGCTGGCCTGCTGGCCGCGCGGCTCCGGGGTCCGGGTGGTGCAGCGGTTCGTCGTCAGCGGCTGGCTCGCGCTGACCGCCGCCACCCTGCTGCTCCTCCTGCTGCGCGGCTCCTACACCGGGTCCGGGAAGGCCGCCGACGTCTTCGACCTGAGCCTGCTGGGCGAGGTCCTCCAGACCAAGGCGGGCGCCGCGCTCGTCTCCCGGCTGCTGCTGCTCGCGGCCGCCGCGCTGTTCATCGCCGTGCTCTTCGGCGCGTACGACAAACGGGAGGACGAGGAGAAGAAGGACCTCACCTTCAGGCTCGCGGTCGGCGGGGGCGTCGTCGCGGTGGGCCTCGCGGCGACCTGGGCGATGTCCGAGCACGCCTCCGTCGGTCTGCAGGCCGCACTGGCCATGCCGGTTGACGTCGTCCACCTGATCGCCGTCGCCACCTGGCTCGGCGGACTCACCGCCCTGCTCGTCGCCCTGTACCGCGCCCCGGCGGACACACCGCTCCCCGCCCGCGCCGTACGCCGGTTCTCCCGCGTCGCCTTCGGCAGCGTGATCGCGCTGGTGGCGACCGGCACCTACCAGTCCTGGCGCCAGCTCGGTTCCTGGACGGCCTTCACCGACACCCGGTACGGACAGCTGCTCCTCGTCAAGATCGCGCTCGTCGCGGTACTCGTCGGCGCCGCCTACTTCTCCCGGCGGTGGACGGCACAGCTGGCGGAGGCCGTGCCCGTCATCGCCCGGCAGCGGGGGAAGGAACGGGCGGGTACGGCCGGCGACCGCGGGAAGGCCGGGGCGGAGGCCTCGGAGCAGGACCGGGGCGGGAGGAAGGCTGCCCTGGCTTCGCAGGGGGGCGGCAAGGCTGCCGAGAAGGAGGCCGGGAAGGAAGGCGGACCGACAGCCGAGAAGATGTCCGGGAAGACGTCCGGGAAGTCGTCCGGAAAGACCGCGGGGAAGGGCGACGTCCCGGAGAAGGCGTCCGGCACGGCGAAGGGCTCGGGCGGATCCCAGCGCGCCGCCCAGCTGGCCAGGCAGCGCGCGGCCGTGGACGCGGCCCGGCAGAAACGGCAGCGGGACTCCGACCCCCACCGCTTCGGGCTGCGCCGCTCCGTGCTCGCCGAGGCAGGCGTCGCCGTCGTCCTGCTCGCCGTCACCACGGTCCTGACCCAGACCGAGCCGGGCCGCACCGAAGAGGAGGCCAAGGCCGCCGGCGCCTCCTCCACCGCCGCATCCACCCCCGGCACCGGGGCCGTCACACTGGACATGCCCTTCGACACCGGCGGGCAGAACGGCAAGGGCGTCGTCCGCGTCGAACTGGATCCCGCCCGGGTCGGCGCCAACGACCTGCACCTCTACGTCGAGCGCCCCGACGGGACCGCCTTCGACATCCCCGAGGTGAAGGTGGCCCTCACCCAGGAGGCCAAGGACATCGGGCCCCTGCCCGTCGCCCCCGACCACATCACCACCGGCCACTGGTCGGCGAGCGGAGTGCAGATCCCGATGGCCGGTGACTGGGAAGTCGCCGTGACCGTACGGACCTCCGACATCGACCAGGTCACCCTCTCCAAGAACGCGCAGATCGGCTGAACCGCACCATGGCTGACCAGTCCATCCCGGAGGCCCGGAACCCCGAGCCGACCCGCGGAACGCCCGCCGGACCCGGACCGCTCGACTCGGGCAACTCCAAAAACGCCGCGGGCTCCGGGGGCTCCGACAAGTCCGGGACCTCCAAGGACACGACCGCCCCCGGGGGCATCTCACGACGGCGGCTGCTCGGCACCGCAGGGGCCACCGGGCTCGTCCTCGGCGCCGCGGGTGCCGCCACGGGCTACACCGCCGCGCCGTCCTCCGCCGCCACCCCCCTCACCTCGCTCGGCAGCGAGCGAGCGATGTTTCACGGGAAACATCAGCCCGGCATCACCACCCCGATGCAGGCCCGCGGCCACCTCGTCGCCTTCGACCTCGCAGCGGGCGCCGGACGCAAAGAGGCCACCGCACTGCTGCGCCGCTGGTCCGACACGGCCCGGCGGCTGATGGCGGGCGAGCCTGCCGGAACCCGGGACACCGACGTGGCCCGGGACGCCGGGCCCTCCTCGCTGACCATCACCTTCGGATTCGGGCACAGCTTCTTCGGCCGGACCGGCCTGGACAAGCTACGCCCGGTCGCTCTCGACCCACTCCCCGACTTCTCCTCGGACCACCTCGACAAGAACCGCAGCAACGGCGACCTCTGGGTGCAGATCGGCGCCGACGACGCCCTGGTGGCCTTCCACGCCCTGCGCGCGATCCAGCAGGACGCCGGGGCGGCCGCCCGCGTCCGCTGGCAGATGAACGGCTTCAACCGTTCGCCGGGGGCCACCGACCACCCCATGACGGCCCGCAATCTCATGGGCCAGGTCGACGGCACCCGCAACCCGAAGCCCGCCGAGGCCGACTTCGACCAGCGGATCTTCGTCCCGGGGGAGCCGGGATCCGGGCAGGGAGGGTCCGGGAAGGAAGGGACCGGGAAGGACGGGACCGGGCCGGGTGGTCCGGCCTGGATGGCCAACGGCTCCTACGTCGTCGTACGCCGCATCCGCATGCTGCTCGACGACTGGGAGAGGCTGTCGCTCACGGCTCAGGAGGACGTCATCGGGCGCCGCAAGTCCGACGGGGCGCCGCTGTCCGGAGGAACAGGGGCCACCGAGACGACCGAGATGGACCTGGAGAAGACGGACGGGGCCGGGAAACTCGTCGTCCCGATCAACGCCCACGCGCGTATCACCCGCCCCGACCAGAACGGCGGCGCGGCCATGGTCCGCCGGCCCTTCTCCTACCACGACGGTTTCGACGCCGACGGCGTGCCGGACGCCGGGCTGCTCTTCATCTGCTGGCAGGCCGATCCGCTGCGGGGCTTCGTGCCCGTGCAGCGCAAGCTGGACCGGGGCGACGCGCTGTCGCGCTTCATCCGGCACGAGGCGAGCGGCCTGTTCGCGGTGCCGGGCGGGGCGGCGGACGGAGAGTACGTGGGGCAGCGGCTGCTGGAGGGGTGAACGGGCCGGTGAATCACCCCGGGGAGGGGCTGGTGCGAAACGCGTGAGCCGGGTCCCGCCGGGCCCATTAGGGTGAGGACATGCCAGCCAGTTACGCGTATCTCGGCCCTGAAGGCACCTTCACCGAAGTCGCCCTGCGCACACTTCCGGAGACGGCGACCCGGGAACTGGTCCCGTACGTGTCCGTCCAGTCCGCGCTCGACGCGGTGCGCACCGGCGAGGCCGAGGCCGCCTTCGTGCCGATCGAGAACTCCGTCGAGGGCGGCATCACCACCACCCTCGACGAGCTGGTCGCCGGCCAGCCGCTGATGATCTACCGCGAGGTGCTGCTGTCCATCACCTTCGCGCTGCTGGTCCGTCCCGGCACCAAGCTGTCGGACATCAAGACGGTCACCGCCCACCCGGCCGCCCAGCCCCAGGTCCGCAACTGGCTCAAGGCACACCTCCCGGACGTCGCCTGGGAGTCCGCCGCCTCCAACGCGGACGGCGCCCGTCTGGTGCAGGAAGGGCGGTACGACGCGGCCTTCGCCGGTGAGTTCGCCGCGGAGCGCTACGGCCTGGAGGTGCTGGAGGCCGACATCCACGACGCGGAGAACGCCCAGACGCGCTTCGTGCTGGTGGGCCGTCCCGCCCGGCCCGCCGCACCGACCGGTGCCGACAAGACGTCCGTCGTGCTCTGGCAGCGCGACGACCACCCCGGCGGCCTGCGCGACCTGCTGGGCGAGTTCGCCACCCGCGGTGTCAACCTGATGTTGCTCCAGTCCCGGCCCACGGGCGCCGGGATCGGCAACTACTGCTTCTGCATCGACGCCGAGGGCCACATCTCCGACCGCCGGGTGGCCGACGCGCTGATGGGTCTGAAGCGCTCCTGCCTGCAAGTGCGCTACCTCGGTTCGTATCCGCGCGCGGAGGTCGAGCCGACGGACGTGGACGCGCCGCGGCCGGGCACCTCCGACGAGGCGTTCGTGGCGGCGGCTGACTGGGTGGCACGCTGCCAGGACGGCCGGTTCTGACCGCCTTTCCTATCTGCCGATTTTCGTTGTCCACAGAAGTTATCCACAGGTCCCCTTCTCGACCTGGGGACAAGTCGACAACGAAGCGGCATTTGGTCGACAAATCCGCCTACGATCCCCTACTTCACCCACAGAGGGCCAGGTCACCCTTCGTCCACCTGTCTCTTGCACCCCATCCTCCAGAGTGACGCCAGGTGCCCCGTTTCCACTCGAAAGTGAGGGCATGGAGGGTTTGGGTGGCCCGCCTTCACGAATCGGGAATGATCACTTCCATGAATCCACAGATCTTTCGCACAGCCTGTGGATAACTTTTCCCGACTGTGGATCCCTGTGGACAGTCCCTCCTCAAGTCCCGCCCCGCACAAGGAAATCCGGTCAACCCGGCACCCGTACGGGACCTCGTTCCAGGGATGTCGCGCCTCCTTCTTGACCGGTCGGTCGAGGTACGGGCCCCGCGCCCGGCAATAGTGGGTCGAGACCCGACACCGCGCACCGGTAGCCTTGACCGCGTGATTGACCTTCGCCTGCTCCGTGAGGACCCCGACCGTGTGCGCGCGTCGCAGCGCGCCCGTGGAGAGGACGTCGCGCTCGTCGACTCCCTCCTGTCCGCCGACGAACGGCGCAGGTCGTCCGGCGTCCGCTTCGACGAGCTGCGCGCCGAGCAGAAGGGCCTCGGCAAGCTGATCGGCAAGGCCGCCGGAGACGAGAAGGCCGACCTGCTCAAGCGGGCCGAACAGCTCAAGACCGACGTCAAGGCCGCCGACGCCGAACGCGACGCGGCCGACGCCGAGACCCAGCAGCTGCTCCAGCGGCTCGGCAACCTCGTCCACCCCGACGTGCCCGTCGGCGGCGAGGAGGACTTCGTCACGCTGGAGACGCACGGCACGCACCGCGACTTCGCCGCCGAGGGCTTCGAGCCCCGCGACCACCTGGAGCTGGGCCAGCTGCTCGGCGCCATCGACGTCGAGCGCGGCGCCAAGGTCTCTGGCTCGCGCTTCTACTTCCTGACCGGTGTCGGCGCGCTCCTGGAGCTGGCCCTGGTCAACGCGGCGATCGCGCAGGCCACGGCGGCCGGCTTCACGCCGATGCTGACCCCGGCCCTGGTGCGCCCGCAGTCGATGGCCGGCACCGGCTTCCTCGGCCAGGCCGCCCAGGACGTCTACCACCTCGACAAGGACGACCTGTACCTCGTCGGCACGTCCGAGGTGCCGCTGGCCGCGTACCACATGGACGAGATCCTGGACGCCGGCAGCCTGCCGCTGCGCTACGCCGGATTCTCGCCCTGCTTCCGCCGAGAGGCGGGCTCGCACGGCAAGGACACCCGGGGCATCTTCCGCGTGCACCAGTTCGACAAGGTCGAGATGTTCTCCTACGTCCTCCCGGAGGACTCGCAGGCCGAGCACCAGCGCCTGCTGGAGTGGGAGAAGCAGTGGCTGACGTCGCTGGAGCTGCCGTTCCGGGTGATCGACGTGGCCTCGGCCGACCTGGGCTCCTCGGCCGCCCGCAAGTACGACTGCGAGGCCTGGATCCCGACCCAGGGCAAGTACCGCGAGCTGACCTCGACCTCGGACTGCACCGAGTTCCAGTCCCGCCGGCTGTCGATCCGGGTGCGCGAGGACAAGAAGGTGCGCCCGCTGGCCACGCTCAACGGCACACTGTGCGCCGTTCCGCGCACGATCGTCGCGATCCTGGAGAACCACCAGCAGGCCGACGGCTCGGTGCGGGTGCCCGAGGTGCTGCGCCCGTACCTGGGCGGCCGGGAGGTCCTGGAACCGGTGGCCAAGTGACTGACACCGGAGCAGCCGCCGTCTCCGACACCGGCCCCGCCGGGGGCTTCCCCTACCGGCTGATCGCGACCGACCTCGACGGCACGCTGCTGCGCGGCGACGACACGATCTCGCGACGCACCCGTGCCGCGCTCGCCGCGGCCACCGCTGCGGGCGCGGCCCACATCGTGGTCAC
Source organism: Streptomyces lienomycini (assembly GCF_027947595.1). Lineage (NCBI taxonomy): Bacteria > Bacillati > Actinomycetota > Actinomycetes > Kitasatosporales > Streptomycetaceae > Streptomyces > Streptomyces lienomycini. The sequence goes on from NZ_CP116257.1 coordinate 7,786,148, forward strand.
CGGGCGGGCGGTTCCGTGGACCCGGCACATCCTGGACGACCTCGGGTACGACGGGCTGGCCGTCTGCGGTCAGGGCGCGCAGGTCTACCACGCCGGGGAACACCGGCTGCTGACCTCCGTGACGCTGGACCGGCAGCTGGCCGGGGTGGCGCTGGCCAAGATCGAGGCGGAGACCGGTCCCCTGTACCTCGCCGCCAGCCGGGACGGTCTGGACGGCGACGTGCTGGTGGGCCCGGGCTACGAGGTCGGGGGCGACCTCCCCGCGGTGCCCTTCACCGACGCGTCGGACCTGTGGTCGGCCCCACTGAACAAGATCTACATCCAGCATCCGACCCTGTCGGACGACGAGCTGGCCGAGGCGGCCCGGCGTACCGCGGGCGGCTTCGTCACGGTGACCATGGCCGGAGCGGGCATCGTCGAGCTGCTCCCCCTCGGCCTGTCCAAGGCGACCGGCCTGTCACTGGCGGCACGCCGGCTCGGCCTCAAGGCCGCGGACACGATCGCGTTCGGCGACATGCCCAACGACATCCCGATGTTCGGCTGGGCGGCCCGCGGCGTGGCGATGGCCAACGCCCACCAGGAGCTTAAGGCGGTCGCCGACGAGGTGACCTCCTCCAACGACGAGGACGGCATCGCGGTCGTGCTGGAACGCCTCTCCGCCTGACGCCCCGTCGCCTCGACCGGCCTCCGGTCCTGACGGCCGGGCGGACGTGCACATCGTCGGGCGGGCGGACACATCGCCGGGCGGGCGAGCACCTGGTCGGCCCGGCACCCGTTCCGGCACCGCAGACCGCATCCGGCCGGTCCCGCCCGAATCCGTCGCCGCGGTCGACGTCCGGTCCGCCTTGGCGGCCGTGGTCCCGGCGCACGGTCCGGACAGCGACGGCGTCCCCGTCGGTCGGCCCACGCGAGGCATCTCGCGTGCTCGAAGCGGCCGCCCGATGCGCCGGCGCCGCCCGGCCTCGTGCATCCCCCACATTGCCGCCGCAGGAAGCCGGACGCCACCGATTAAAAGCGGACGTACACCGCAGACCCGCCGTGCGGGCCCGCGCCACGTCAGTCCCGGCGCCACCTGCGCCGTCGGCGGCCCTTGCCGAAGAACCAGCCGGCGGGCGGCTCGTCGGAACGCCACGGCTGCGGTTCCGGCTTCTCCCGACGCCAGCGGGCGGTGAGCATCCGGGCGCGGGCCGAGGGCTCGGAAGCCCCGGCCTCCCGTATGAACTCCTCGTCCAGGACGAGGTCGTCCCAGGCGGTGTCCTCGGCACGGCTCTCCGGCTGTTCGCGCCCGTCCTGTCGAGGTGTGTGGCCCGCCATCCGATTCCTCCCAGCCGTGCCGTGGTATTCGTGCGTCCTTGTCCGTATATTTCCTGCGCCCAGTGTGCCCGGGCCGACGTGAAGGCCCCGTCAGTGCCCGGGCCCGATCACTCCTCCCCGGCCAGCGTCAGCGACCGCAGCTTCTGGCCCGCGTACCAGGTCGCGAGCACGGTCACCGCGGCGAGCAGCACGGTCGCGGTCGGCAGGCCGACGTCGGACGTCACCAGGTTTCCGTCGGCGACCTTCTGGGCCACCGCGAGCGACCACTGCTGGACGCTCAGCGTGCGGGCGCCCGGCACCAGGGAGCCGAAGAGGGCCTCCCAGACGAGCGCGTAGACGAGCCCGAAGACCACCGCGTGCCGGGAGACCGTACCCAGGAGCAGGAACAGCGCGGCGTAGGCGATCGAGGCGACCAGCGCGGCGATCGTGTAGGCCACGGCGACCTGCTGGCCGTTGCCGTTGAGGATCAGGCCGGCGAGCAGGGTGGGCACGGCGGAGAAGACCATCGTCACGGCTATGGCGACGATCAGCTTGGTGAAGATGATCGTCGGCCGCTTGATCGGCTTGGACAGCAGGTACACCACCGAGCCGTCGTCGATCTCGGGGCCGATCGCGCCGGTTCCGGCGATGACGCCGATGATCGGCACCATGGTGGCCAGGGCGAACCCGCCCAGCACGTCCGACGCGGTCTGGTCGTCGACTCCGGCGAGCGCCCGCACCGCGACGGCGATGACGAGCAGCAACAGGGGCAGTGCGCCCAGGATGAGGGCCCGGCGACGGCCGAGGAGAGCTCGGTAGGTGAGCCGGGCGACTGTGGGGTCGTACATTCTTCGGCCTCCTACGCCGCGACGAGATACGAGAAGACGGACTCGAGGGACTCGTCGGACGGCGAGACCGTGAGGAGCCGGATGCCGTGGTCGCGGGCGACCTTCGGCAGCAGGGCCGTGAACCGGCCGAAGTCGACCGCCTGGATGCGCAGGGCGCCCTCGACCAGGTCGACCTCGATGCCGGACGTCGACGGGTCGGCGATCAGCGCCGCCGCGAGGGCCCGGTCGTCGCTGGAACGCACCAGGTAGCGGTGCGGCCGGTCGGTCATCAGACGGCGGATCTTGCGGAAGTCGCCGCTGGCCGCGTGGCGTCCGGCGACGATGACCTCGATGTGCCAGGCGAGCTGTTCGACCTCTTCGAGGATGTGCGAGGAGAACAGCACGGTGCGGCCCTCGTCGCCCATGCGCCGCAGCAGGTCCATCAGCTGCATGCGCTGGCGCGGGTCCATACCGTTGAACGGCTCGTCGAGCAGGAGCAGCGACGGCTGGTGGACGAGGGCGGAGGCCATCTTCACGCGCTGGCGCATGCCCTTGGAGTACGTGGCGATCTTGCGGTCCTGGGCGTAGGCCATCTCCACGGTGGCCAGGGCCTCGTCAGCGGCCTTGGCGCCCAGGCCGTGCAGCTCGGCGTTGGCGAGGACGAACTCGCGGCCGGTGAGGAAGTCGTACATCGCCTCGCGCTCGGGGACGATGCCGATGTGCCGGTAGATGGCCTCGTTGCGCCAGACCGGCTGGCCGTCGAGGGTGACGCTGCCGGTGGAAGGGGCGAGGAAGCCGCCCATCATGTTGATGAGGGTGGACTTGCCCGCTCCGTTGGGGCCGAGCAGGCCGGTGACGCCGGGGCCGATCGTCATGGTGATGTCGTTGACTGCGACCACGTTGCCGAACCAGCGGGAGACGTGGTCGATGTTCAGCGTGGTCACAGTCCCACCTTCTTGTAGCGGCGCATCAGCAGGCCGTAGGCGCCGGCGATCAGGCCGAGGGTGACGAGGACGTAGAGAGCTCCCACACCGCTGCTCGGGCCGGCCCCTCCGGGGAAGGCCGAGGTGGCGCCCAGGAACGCCGATGACACTCCGTCGATCAGGGTGATCGGCGAGAACAGGCCGATCCATGCGACGGCCCCGGAGCTGCTCTGGACGTCCGCGATGGCCTGGAGCGTGGAGACCGCGCCGTAGGTGATGGTGAGGACGGCGATGACGGCCGCGATGCCGAAGCCGCGACGCGGGGTGACCGAGGCGACCACGAGACCGAGGCCGGCGAAGAGCAACGAGAGCAGTGCCACGGAGACGAGTCCCTGTGCGAACCCCTTGGTCTGGTCCGCGAAGTCGAGCTTGGCGAGCAGCGCGCCCACATAGAGCACCAGCAGAGGGGCGGCGGTCAGGACGAACAGGGCCGAGGCCAGCGACGCGTACTTGGCGCGGACGTAGTCGGAGGTCTCGATCGGCCGCGAGAAGTACAGCGGCACGGTCTTGAAGCGCAGGTCGCGCGAGACGGACTGCGGTGCCTGGGAGGCGACGTAGAGGCTGATGACGGCCTGGAGGACGATCGCGTAGCGCGTGTAGTCCACGGGCAGGTCGTTGGCCTTGGTGGCGACGGCGACGGCGACCATGATGGCCGCCGGCAGGCACATCACCACGAACAGCAGCATCGGCAGCACCTTGGACTTGGCCGAGCGGCCGAGGCCGTAGGCGCCGCGCAGGGACTGCGAGTACAGCGAGCGACGGGCGTAGGCGCGGCCGAGGCGGGGGCCGTCGTAGCTGCGGTAGCCGATGTTGTGGATGCGGGTCTGGTCACCCGTCACCGTGGCTGTGGGGTGCTCAGCTGCCATGGCCGACCGCCTCCTTCCGTTCTGCGTCGCTGTCGGTGAAGACCTCCGAGATGTGGTGCCTCCGCTGCTCCATGCGGACCAGGCCGAGGCCGAGGTCGGCTATGACGTCGCGGACCAGGTCGTAGGTCTCCTCGCCCGACGCGGTGAGCAGCAGGACGTGGCCGGCGCCGGGCAGGCCGCTGCCGTCCTGGACGGTCACCCCGCGCGCGTCGAGCGCGTCGCGGACCGCGCGGGTGCCGTCGGGGTGTTCGTCGGTGTCGGTGACCTCGATCGCGAGGGTCGTGGTGCTCTGGGTGAAGTCCGTGGTGGAGCTGGAGCGCAGCAGCTTGCCGCCGTCCACGACGACGACGTGGTCGCAGGTGCGTTCCAGCTCGCCCAGCAGGTGGGAGGTGACCAGGACGGAGATGCCGAAGTCCGTGTGGATGCGCCGGATGAGACCGAGCATCTCGTCGCGGCCGACCGGGTCGAGGCCGTTGGTCGGCTCGTCGAGGAAGACCAGCTGGGGATCGTGCACGAGGGCCTGTGCGAGCTTCACGCGCTGCTTCATGCCGGTCGAGTAGCCGCCTATGGGCCGATAGCGCTCCTCGTACAGGCCGACGTGGCGCAGGGTGTCGGCCGTGCGTTCGCGGGCGGCGGTGGGCGGCAGGCCGGACATGCGCGCCATGTGGACGACGAACTCGGTGGCCGAGACGTCGGGTGGCAGGCAGTCGTGCTCCGGCATGTAGCCGACCCGCTCGCGGATGTCGGCGCCCTTGGTGGCGACATCGAGTCCGAGCACTTCGGCTCGGCCCTCGGTGGCGGGAGACAGACCCAGCAGGATCTTGATCAGGGTGGACTTGCCGGCGCCGTTGGCACCGACGAGTCCGGTCACACCCGGCCCGACGTCCACGGACAGCCGGTCGAGCGCGGTCACCCGGGGGAACCGCTTGCTCAGGCTTTCGGTCGCGATCACAGTCACATCGACGACAGTAGTGACGAGCGCCACTGCGGTCGTCAGACCGTAGAGCCGTCCTGGCGTCAGACTCGAGTAGTACGGGCCCGTAGGGGATGCCGTACCTGAGAGCCACGGCACGCCCTCCTCGGGCCCGCTCCCCGCCCTATTGACGATCGGTCTAACAGCTGGGAGATTCGGCGGCGTCGGGTGACGAGCGAGTAGCACGGCCGGTGCGAACGGCACCGGGACAGGTGGATCAGGCACGGGACCGGGTGGACGACGAACCGCCGCACGTGCGGCGCTGGGCGGAGGATCGATGACGATGCCGGACGGCGCGCGGGAGCGCCGGGTACGCACGGGCGGGGTCGAGCTGTGCGTGGTGGAGATGGGCGATCCGCGACAGCCCACGGTCGTCCTGGTGCACGGCTACCCGGACAGCAAGGAGGTCTGGTCCGAGATCGCCGCCCGTCTCGTCGGCCGCTTCCACGTGGTCCTCTACGACGTCCGCGGCCACGGCCGGTCCACCGCGCCGCGTCCGCTGCGCGGCGGGTTCACGCTGAAGAAGCTGACGGACGACTTCCTGGCCGTGGCCGACGCGGTCAGCCCGGACCGCCCCGTCCACCTGGTGGGTCACGACTGGGGGTCGGTGCAGTCCTGGGAGTTCGTCACGGTCAGGCGCACCGAAGGCCGCATCGCCTCCTTCACCTCGATGTCCGGTCCGTCCCTCGACCATTTCGGGCACTGGATCAACAGGCGTCTCAGGCGGCCCACCCCGCGTCGGGTGGGGCAGGTCCTCGGCCAGGGCGCCAAGTCCTGGTACGTCTACCTGCTGCACACCCCCGTCCTGCCCGAGCTGGCCTGGCGCGGCCCCCTCGGCAAGCGCTGGCCGGGCATCCTGGAGCGGGTCGAGAAGGTGCCCGGCGGTGACTACCCGACCGCGTCCCTGCCGACGGACGCGGCGAACGGGGCGTGGCTGTACCGCGACAACGTCCGGCCCCGGCTGCGCCGACCGCGCGACGACGCCTACGCCCACGCTCCCGTGCAGCTCATCACGCCTCTGGGGGACGCCTTCCTGTCGGAGCGGCTCTACGACGGGCTGGAGCTCTGGGCGCCGCGGCTGACCCGGCGCACGCTGCCCGCGGGGCACTGGGTGCCGCGCACCCGGCCGGATCGGCTGGCCGACTGGATCACGGAGTTCGTCACCGCCACCGAGGAGGGGCGGTCCGAAGCCCCGGCAAGCGGGAGGCACGCCGACCGTTTCGGCGGGCAGTTGGTCCTGGTCACCGGCGCGGGCAGCGGCATCGGGAGGGCGACGGCGCTCGCGTTCGCCGAGGCCGGGGCACGTGTGGTGGTCGTCGACCGGGACACCGAGGCCGCCGGCCGCACCGTAGAGCTGGCCCGGCTGATCGGGGCGCGGAACGCGTGGGCGGAGACGGTGGACGTCGCCGACGAGCCGGCCATGGAGAAGCTCGCGGCCAAGGTCGCCGCCGAGTACGGCGTGGTGGACGTGCTCGTCAACAACGCCGGGATCGGCCTGTCGGGCTCCTTCTTCGACACCACTCCGGAGGACTGGAGGAAGGTCCTCGACGTCAATCTGTGGGGTGTGATCCACGGCTGCCGCCTGTTCGGCCGGCAGATGGCCGAGCGCGGGCAGGGCGGTCACATCGTCAACACGGCTTCGGCGGCGGCCTTCCAGCCCTCCAGGGCGCTGCCCGCCTATGGCACCTCCAAGGCGGCCGTGCTGATGCTGAGCGAGTGCCTGCGCGCCGAACTGGCCGAGCAGGGGATCGGTGTCACGGCGGTCTGCCCGGGCCTCGTCAATACCGGCATCACGTCCACGGCGCACTTCGCGGGTGTCGGAGCCGACGAGGAGAAGCGCCGGCAGCAGCGCGCCTCCCGGCTGTACGGGCTGCGCAACTACCCGCCGGAAAAGGTGGCCGATGCCGTCCTCGACGCGGTCGTGCGCAACCGGGCCGTGGTCCCGGTGACGCCGGAGGCGCGCGGCGCCCACCTCCTGTCCCGGGTGGCACCAGGGATGCTGAGGCGCCTCGCTCGTGTGAGGCCGCCTCTGTAGTTTCCACAGGAAGCACCGGCCGGCCTGTGGATAAGCGGCCCCGACTGTGGATCAAACCCTGCCCGTAAAACCCATCGCGTGACGTGGGTCTCACTAGGCAGGCTGGTGTCATGCAACGGGAACACACCGACGACGGACACGACGACCGCATCGACGACAGACGCACGGTCCGGGTCTCCAGGTACTTGTCGAAGCACCTGCGCCACCAGCCGGAGAGGATCGGGCTCACGCTCGACGAGGGCGGCTGGGTCGAGATCGACACGCTGATCGCGGCCGGGGCCGCTCACGGCTTCCGCTTCACCCGGGAAGAACTCGACCATGTGGTCGCCACCAACGACAAACGGCGCTTCGCCGTCGAGGGCACCCGTGTCCGCGCCAACCAGGGCCACAGCGTCGACGTGGACCTCGGACTGCCGGCGGCCACCCCGCCGCCGTACCTCTACCACGGGACCGTGGCCCGGCATCTGGAGGCGATCCGCGCCGAGGGACTGCGGCCGATGAACCGGCACGACGTGCACCTTTCGGCCGACCGTGAGACCGCGACCCGGGTCGGTGCCCGTCGCGGCCGCCCGGTCGTGCTCTCGGTGGACGCCGCCGCCATGCACCACGACGGCCATGTCTTCCACATCAGCGCGAACGGGGTATGGCTCACGAAGAGCGTGCCGGCACGCCATCTGCGTTTTCCCGCTCCGCACTGAACCAGCATGATCGAAGGCATGGAGCACCTGCCCACCACCCAGGCCGCCGTCACCGCCCTCCGCGCCATCGCCGAGGAGTACGCGCTGGAGATCGAGGTCCACGACGACATCGGCGCCGACCAGACCTCGCGCCGCAGCGCCGCGGGGGTGGGCGTGACCACCGACGCCGACGGCTCCCTCCCGCACGAGGCGTTCGTCGAGTTCGGGGGTGTCCCCCGGGTGAGCGTCCGGCTCTTCCCCGAGGGCGACGCCCTGATCACCGTCGAGAACGTGGAGTGCCCCGACATCCCACGCGACGACGTCCCCGCGTTCCTGCGCTCCGTCTTCGACGACCGCGCCTTCGTCAAGGGGCGCCGCTTTCCACCCGGCCACCACCTGATCGTGCCCCTGCCCGGTGACCGCGCCCACCGGGAGTACGTGCCCCTGATCTTCCTCAGTCCGTGGCTGAGCAGCCGCGTACGGTGACGGCGAGCGCTGTTTCACGTGAAACCGGAAGCCTCCGCATAGGCTCGGAGACATGAGTCTGCGCCTGAGTACCGTGATCCTTCCGTACCGCCGCTGGCACGAAGGCGGCCGTTCGACGTGGACGCGGGCCGAGCAGCTCGGCTTCCACACCGCGTACACCTACGACCACCTGTCCTGGCGGAGTTTCCGGGACGGCCCATGGTTCGGCGCCGTGCCGACACTCACCGCCGCGGCGGCCGTCACCGAGCGGTTGCGTCTGGGCACCCTGGTCACCTCGCCGAACTTCCGGCACCCGGTGACACTCGCCAAGGAGCTGATCTCCCTCGACGACGTCTCCGGCGGCCGGATCACGCTCGGCATAGGAGCGGGCGGTACCGGATTCGACGCCACGGCACTGGGCCAGGAGCCGTGGACGCCGCGCGAGCGGGCCGACAGGTTCGGCGAGTTCGTGCCGCTGCTCGACCGGCTGCTGACGGAGGACGCCGTGTCGTACGAGGGCGACTTCTACTCGGCACACGAGGCACGCAACATCCCGGGCTGCGTACAGCGGCCCCGGCTGCCCTTCGCGGTGGCCGCGACCGGCCCCCGGGGCCTGCGGCTCGCCGCGCGGCACGGGCAGGCGTGGGTGACCACCGGGGACCCGAAGCTGTTCGAGAGCGGCACCCCCGAGCAGTCGGAACGGGCGTTGCGGGACCAGGCCGACCGGCTGGCCGACGCCTGCGCCGCGATCGGCCGCGAGGTGAGTGAGCTGGACAGAATCCTGCTCACCGGCTTCACGCCGGAGCGCAGTCGCCCGCTGGAGTCCGTGGACGCGTTCGTGGACTTCGCCGGCCGGCATCGGGACCTCGGCTTCACCGAGCTCGTCGTCCACTGGCCGATCGCCGATTCGGACTTCGCCGCCGACGAGAAGCTCTTCGAGCGGATCGCCATGGAGGCACCGGCACAGCTGGGGGAATGAGAGCGGGGAACCGACAGTCTGGAACGGATGCCGAAAATGAGAGCCGTAGCTCACACATGTGCGGACCGCCGCACGAACGTGCACGCATATGCATGACAATGGCTGGGTGACCTCAGCGACCCGACAGTCCGAGCCCCCGGCCGCCGCCACCCGCCCGCGGCTCATCGCCACCGACCTCGACGGCACCCTGCTGCGGGACGACAAGTCGGTCTCCCCACGCACGGTCGCCGCGCTGGCCGCCGCGGAGCAGGCCGGCATCGAGGTCTTCTTCGTCACCGGCCGGCCCGCCCGCTGGATGGACGTCGTCAGTGCGCACGTTCACGGTCACGGCCTCGCCATCTGCGGCAACGGCGCCGCGGTGGTCGACCTCCACGGAGGCCCGGGCGCACACCGGTTCGTGAAGGTCCGCGAGCTCCCCCGGGAGAACGCGCTGGACGCCGTACGACTGCTGCGGGAGGCGGCGCCCGGCACGGTGTACGCGGTGGAGCAGACGTACGGCTTCCACCAGGAACCGGCGTACCCGAAGCTGCACGTGGAGGTCCCCGACGATCTCCTGCCCGCCGAGGAGATCCTGGCCCCGGGCGGTCGCGCCGCCGCCGAGCCGGTCCTCAAGATCCTGGCCTTCCACCCGGAGCTGGATCCGGACGGCTTCCTCACCCTGGCCCGCCTCGCTATCGGCGACCGCGCCAACGTCACCCGGTCCAGCCCGAGCGCTCTGCTGGAGATCAGCGGGCCGGACGTGTCCAAGGCCAGCACGCTCGCCCTGTGCTGCGCCGAGCGCGGTATCTCGCACGAGGAGGTCGTCGCCTTCGGTGACATGCCGAACGATGTCGAGATGCTCACCTGGGCGGGGCGGTCGTACGCCATGGGCAACGCTCACCCGGACGTGATCGCCGCGGCCTCGGGGCGGACGGTCGCCAACAACGACGACGGAGTGGCGGTCGTGATCGAGCGGGTGCTGGCGGACCTGCGCTGACCTGCCCCCAGCCGCGGCACACCCGGTGCCGTCACAACGGCACCCCGCGCCGCGACAGCCAGGGCACCGGGTCCAGTGCCGAGCCCATCTCGGGTGTGACCCGTACCTCGAAGTGCAGATGGGGGCCGGTGGAGTTGCCGGTGGTGCCGGACTGACCGATCCACTGCCCGGGGCCCACCCGGTCGCCCTGGTCGACGGCGACAGCGGCGAGATGGGCGTACTGCGTGTAGTAACCGTCCGCGTGCTGAACGACGACCTGGATACCGAAGGCCCCACCGCAGGTCACCTTCAGGACGCGGCCCGTGCCGACCGCGCGCACCGGTGTCCCGACCGGAACCGCGAAGTCCTGGCCGGTGTGCCGGTTCGCCCATCGCGACCCTCCGCTGCCGAAGGACGCCGACAGTTCGTAGGTCTCCACCGGCGCCACCCAGGACGGGCCGGCGCGCTCTTCGGGCTGGTCCAGCCGGACCGCGCCGGGGCAGGACCCGGCCGTGACGGAGGCATCCGCCTGTCCCTGCAGCCGTGAACGCGCCGACCCCAGCTTGGCCTCGATCTCCTTCTTCAGCTTCACCAGGTCGGCGTTGCGTTTGTCCAGCGCCTGCCAGGCCGCCTGTGCCTTGGCCTCGTCGGCGGCGAGCCGCTTCTCCGCCCGCAGGCTCTTGCCGACGGCGGTGCTGACGGTCAGGTTCGCGCGGGAGACGGCCCGTTGACCGCGCATCAGCTCATCGGGATCGTCGGCGAGGAGCATCCGCGCGGTGAACGGAAGTCCGCCGGCGCCACGGTACTGGGCGCGTGCGATGCGGCCCAGATCCTCGTGCATGGCGTCGATCTCCTGCCGCTGCCCGTCCAGCAGTCGCTCGTACTCCAGCGCCTTCGACCGCTGGACCTCGGCCTCCCGCCGTCCGTCCTCGTACTGGCGGGTGGCCTTCGCCGCGTCCTCGTACAGTCGCGCCACCTGCGGGCCGAGGGCGGTACCGGATCCGCCGTCCCCCTCCACGCCGTCGGTGGGGCGGGCCGCGAGCACGGCCAGTGCGCACAGCAGCCCCGGAACGAGCAGCGGATGTCGGCGAGATGAGCGCATGTCAGCGATCGTGGACCCGCGCGAGGCCCCGGGTCTCGTTCAGGTCGTACGTGCGGGGTACCCATTGCTCCACACGGCTCAGCGCGACTGCTGCACACGAGTGGACACGGTGTCGGCAGCGCTCAGTACGGCGCCTCCCACAGCACGGTCGTGCCGCCGTCCTCCGCTCCGATGCCCGGCCCCAGCCGGCTGGCGCCGCCGACGCTCTCGGCCCGCCGCTCCAGATTGCGCAGACCGCTGCGCCGACCGCCCTCGGGGACACCGACACCGTCGTCCGCGACGGTCAGACGTACCCCCGGCCGGCCGTCCGGCAGGGTCGCCGTCGCGTCCACGACCACCTCGATCCGGGTGGCGCGGGCGTGCCGGAAGGCGTTTGACAGGGTCTCACGCAGCGCGGCGACGAGGTTCTTGCCGGTCAGGTCGCCGACGGCGGCGTCGACCGGGCCGACGAAGCGGTACGCGGGTGTGAAACCCAGTGGTACGGCGGCCATGGTGATCTCCCGCAGTACACGGGTGCGCAGTCCCGCGGGTTCCTCCGCCGGCTGCTGGAGCGCGAAGATCGCCGAGCGGATCTCCTGGATGGTGACGTCGAGTTCGTCGACGGCCCCACCGATCCCGTCGCGCACCTCGGGCACGGCCGCCCCGCGCTGGGCGCTCTCCAGCATCATCCCCGTGGCGAACAACCGCTGGATGACGAGGTCGTGCAGGTCACGGGCGATGCGGTCCCGGTCCTCGTACACGGCGAGCCGTTCCCGGTCGCGCTGCGTGTCGGCCATCATCAGCGCCAGCGCGGCCTGGGCGGCGAACCGGTCGCCGAGCTCACGCTCCGTCCGGGTGAACGGACGGTCTCCCCGGGCGCGGGGCATGACGAGGCCCCCGAGGACCTTCCCGTCCCGGCACAGCGGCAACAGCATGATCGGCCCGTAGTCGCGCGCCGGTCCGGCGGACAGACGGGGGTCGGTGGCGGCGTCGTCCACGAAGACGGGACGCCCGGCGAGGAGTTCGGCGACGATGCCGTTCTCCGGCGGAATGACCACGCCGAGAGCGCCGGTGCGGTGGGGCGCGTCGACCGCCACGATCTCCAGGCCGCCCCCGTCGGCCGGCAGCAGCACGATTCCGGCGGCCGCTCCGGAGACCCGACGGGCCTGCTCGGCGACGGTCTGGAGGGCGTCGTCGGTGTCTCCGCCGGCCAGCAGGGCAGTGGTGACGGCGACCGATCCGTCGATCCAGCGCTCCCGCTGCTGGGCTGCCTCGTACAGGCGGGCGTTGCCGATGGCGATACCGGCCTCCGTGGCCAGCACCCGGACCATGGCGAGGTCGTAGTCGTTGAAGGGCTCGCCCGCGTGCTTGTCCGTCAGGTAGAGATTGCCGAAGATGGCGCCCTGCACACGGATGGAGACCCCCAGGAAGCTGCGCATCGGCGGGTGGTGCGCGGGAAGGCCGCTCGGGCGGGGGCCCTCGGCCGGATCGGTCGGCCGTCCCGGCTCGCGATCACGGATGAGCGCCTCGAGCAGGCCCCTGCGGCCGTCCGGGAGGTCGCCGACGCGCCGGACGGTCGCGTCGTCGAGGCCGTGATGGACGAAGTCGACGAGGCCGTCACCGTCCTCGTCGAAGACGCCGATGGCCGCGTACCGGGCGTGAGCCAGCTGCGCGGCGGTCTCGCAGATCCGGTTCAGCGTGGAGTGCAGCTCCAGTCCGCTGCCGACGGACCGCATGGCGTCCAGCAGCTTCGGCACCCGCGCCAGAAGCTCGGCCGAGGCCGCCTCGCGGGGCGGCTGCGGACCGGAGGGCGGTGCTGGAGGCATGACCCGAGCGTAATGAGACCCTTTCGTCCAGGAAAGTCATGAATCGGGAATTCCGGGGGAATCTCGCGGAAGCGCGCGCCGGATCGGCCGGTCACCGCGCTCCCACCAGCGATTCCGCCGCCGCTTCCCGTCCGGCCATCTCCCGCAGCTGCCCCGGTACGGCCACCAGTTCCGCGTACGCGCCCCGCTGCACGACCCGGCCCCGGTCCAGCACGACCACCTCGTCCACAGCTCGCAGACCAGCCAGCCGGTGCGTGATCAGCAGGATCGTACGGCCCTCGGTGGCGGCCAGCAGATCGGCGGTGAGCGCGTCGGCGGTGGGCAGGTCGAGGTGCTCGGCGGGCTCGTCCAGCACCAGGACGGGGAAGTCGGCGAGCAGCGCCCGGGCCAGGGCGAGCCGCTGGCGCTGACCGCCGGACAGTCGTGCCCCGTGCTCACCGACCAGCGTGTCCAGACCGGCGGGCAGGCCGTCGGCCCACTCCAGCAGCCTGGCCCGCGCCAACGCGTCGCGCAGTTCGCCCTCGGTGGCGTCCTTCCTGGCCAGGAGCAGGTTCTCGCGCACCGAGCTGTCGAAGAGATGCGCGTCCTGGGCACACAGCCCGACGAGCCGCCGTACGTCGTCGCCGGCGAGGGCATGGGCGTCCACACCGGCCAGCGTGTAGGACCCCGCGTCCGGGTCGAGGAAGCGCAGCAACACCTGGGCCAGGGTCGTCTTGCCGGAGCCGGACGGTCCGACGACGGCGATGCGGCGCCCCCGCTCCAGTGTCAGGTCCAGCTCCGCCAGCGCCTCCCGGTCCTGCCCGGCGTGCCGCGCGGCCAGCCCCTTGAGGACCACCGGGAACGGCGAGGCGGGCGCCTGCCGGGGCGGCTTCGGCTCCCGCACGGGCTCCGGGGCGTCGAGCACCTCGTACACGCGCTCGGCGCTCCGGCGCACCCGTTGCCGGTACTGCACGGCGAGCGGCAGCCCGAGTACGGCCTCGAACGCGGCCAGCGGGGTGAGGACGACGACGGCCACGGCCACACCGGCGAGTCGACCGTCGGCGACCGCCTGGGCCCCGACCAGGGCGGCGCCCGCGACCGTCAGGCCGGAGACGAGCGCGGTGAGCCCGTCCCCCAGCGCGGTGGCGGTGGCGGCACGCGAGGCGATCTTGGTGAGCGTGCCGTCGGCCCGCCGCGCCTCGGCGGCCCGCGCGGGCAGCGCACCGGCGACGGTCAGCTCGGCCGTGCCGGTGAGCAGATCCGTCACCCGGGTGGCGAGCACGCCCCGGGCGGGGGCGAGCCGGTGCTCGGCCCGTCGTGCGACCGCTGCGGTGACCAGCGGAACACCGGCACCGGCGACCAGCAGACCGACCGCGAGCACCGCGCCGGCCTCCGGCAGCAGCCAGGCCGTGAAGCCCACCGACGCGGCGGAGACGACCACCGCGTTGCCGGCGGGCAGCAGCCAACGAAGCCAGTAGTCCTGCAAGGCGTCGACGTCGGCGACGAGCCGGGAGAGCAGGTCGCCGCGGCGGCTGCGGCGCAACCCCGCGGGAGCCAGCCGCTCCAGTCTCCGGTACACGGCGACCCTCGTGTCGGCCAGCATCCGCAGCACGGCGTCGTGCGACACCAGCCGCTCCGCGTAGCGGAACACGGCCCGTCCGATGCCGAAGGCGCGCGTCGCCGTCACCGCCACCATCAGGTACAGCACCGGCGGCTGCTGGGAGGCTCGCGAGATGAGGTATCCGGAGGTGGCCATCAGGCCGACGGCGCTGCCGAGCGCCAGGCTGCCGAGCAGAAGCGCGAGCCCCAGCCGCCCCCGCCGGGCGCCGGACATGGCACGGACCCGGGGCAGCACGCCTCGCCGGGCATCCGCCGCGGGTCCGGACGGCTCCGCCGCGGCGAAGGGTTCCGGAACAAGGGCGGCCGGGGCCGCCTCGGCGGTCCGGGCGCTCGGCAGTCCGGCGGTGCCGACTGATGCGGCGACGGGCGTCGGCTCGTCCAGACGCACCACCCGGTCGGCCACTTCCAGCAGCGCCGGACGGTGCACCACCAGCAGTACCGTCCGGCCCTTCGCGAGCCTGCGCACGGCCGCCACGACCTCGGCCTCCGTGGCCCCGTCCAGGGCCGCCGTCGGCTCGTCGAGCAGCAGCACCGGCCGGTCGGCGAGAAACGCCCGGGCGAGTGCGAGCCGCTGCCGCTGCCCCGCGGAGAGGCCGGTCCCGTCCTCTCCGAGCACGGTCGCCGTGCCCTCGGGCAGTACGTCCACGAACTCCAGGGCGCCCGCGTCCCGCAGCGCCCTCCGTACGGCCGCGTCATCGGCGTGGGGACTGGCCAGCCGTACGTTCTCCGCGATCGTGCCGGCGTACAGGTGCGGGTGCTGCGGTACCCAGGCGACATGGGCGTGCCACTGCGCCGGGTCCAGCGAGGAGAGGTCGGCCGACCCGACCCGGACGCGTCCGCCGGCCGGGGGTACGAAGCCGAGGAGGGTGTGGAGCAGCGTCGACTTGCCCGCTCCGCTCGGGCCGACGAGGGCGACCGTCTCCCCGGACTCGACCGTGAAGCTCACGTCCGTGACGGCGTCCGTGGCGCGTCCGGGGTAGCGGACCGTCACGCCCTCGAAGGCCAGGGCCCCGTCCGCCGGGACCGGGTCGGTCCCGGACGCCGGTACGGGACGCTCCAGCACCGAGAAGATGTCCTCGGCGGCGGCGAGGCCCTCGGCGGCCGCGTGGTACTGCGCTCCCACCTGCCGCAGGGGCAGATACGCCTCCGGCGCCAGGACGAGGACCACCAGACCGTCGTACAGCGCCATGTCACCGTGGACGAGACGCATGCCGATGGTGACGGCGACGAGCGCCACGGACAGCGTGGCGAGCAGTTCCAGCGCGAAGGACGACAGGAAGGCGATCCGCAGGGTCCTCATGGTCGCCTGTCGGTACTCGCCGGTGATGCGCTTGATCGACTCGGCCTGCGCCTTGGCCCGGCCGAAGACCTTCAGCGTCGGCAGCCCCGCGACCACGTCCAGGAAATGTCCGGACAGCCGGGACAGCAACCGCCACTGCCGGTCCATCCGGGACTGGGTGGCCCAGCCGATCAGCATCATGAAGATCGGGATGAGGGGCAGGGTGCCGACGATGATGGCAGCCGATACCCAGTCCTCGGTGACGACACGGGCCAGTACCGCCACGGGCACGACCACCGCGAGGCCCAACTGCGGCAGGTAGCGCGAGAAGTAGTCGTCGAGGGCGTCGATTCCCCGGGTGGCCAGAGCGACCAGCGACCCGGTGCGCTGCCCAGTCAGCCAGCCGGGTCCGAGCGCGGTGGCACGCTCCAGCAGCCGGCCCCGCAGCTCGGACTTCACCGCCGCGCTCGCCCGGTGTGCGGCCAGCTCGGTGAGCCAGCCCACCAGCGCGCGTCCACAGGCAACGGCCACCAGCAACAGGAGGGGCGTGCGGAGCCCTGCGGCGGTCGTGTCGTGCTGGAACGCTCCGACGACCACCTCGGCGATCAGCATCGCCTGGGCGACGAGCAGTCCTGCCCCGACGGCGCCCAGGGCGACCACGGCTGCCAGGAAGAACCTGGTGGCGCGGGCGTACCGCAGAAGACGTGGATCGATGGGTTTCACGTGAAACAGGCCTCCTTGCCGAGGGGGTGCGTTTCCCTGCGTTTCACGTGAAACGCACCCCCTCGGACTCAGTGCGCGGCGTCGGCGAGGTGCTGGGTGCCGATGCGCTTGCGGAACACCCAGTACGTCCAGCCCTGGTAGAGCAGGACGACGGGCGTGGCGATCACGGCCAGCCAGGTCATGATCTTCAGCGTGTAGGCACTGGACGAGGCGTTGGTGACGGTGAGGCTCCAGTCCGCGTTCAGCGTGGAGGGCATGACGTTCGGGAAGAGCGTCAGGAACAGCATCGCCACGGCGGCCACGATGGTGACGCCGGACAGGGCGAACGACCAGCCCTCACGCCCGGCCTGGTTGGCCATCAGCGCGGCGACGAGAGCGGCGACGGCCACCACGAGGGCGACCAGGCTCTTGGCGTCCCCACTGTGGGCCTGCGTCCAGACCAGGAAGGCCAGGGCCAGCACGGCCGTGACCAGCCCGACCCGCAGCGCCAGCTTCCGCGCCCGCTCACGGATCTCACCGACGGTCTTGAGCGCCGTGAACACCGTCCCGTGGAAGGTGAACAGTGTCAGCGTCACCAGGCCGCCGAGGAGGGCGTACGGGTTGAGCAGGTCCCAGACGGAACCGACGTACTCCAGATCCCGGTCGATCTCCACGCCGTGGACGATGTTGCCGAAGGCCACGCCCCAGAGGAACGCGGGGATCAGCGAGGTCCAGAAGATCGCCGTCTCCCAGTTGCGCTGCCACTTCTCCTCGGGCCGCTTCACCCGGTACTCGAAGGCGACGCCCCGGACGATCAGACAGACCAGGATGACCAGCAGGGGAAGGTAGAACCCGGAGAAGAGCGTGGCGTACCACTCCGGGAAGGCGGCGAAGGTGGCGCCGCCGGCCGTGAGCAGCCACACCTCGTTGCCGTCCCACACGGGGCCGATGGTGTTGATCAGCACCCGCTTCTCGGCCCGGTCCCGGGCGAGCAGCTTGGTGAGTACACCCACCCCGAAGTCGAAGCCCTCCAGGAAGAAGTAGCCGGTCCACAGGACGGCGATCAGAACGAACCAGACGTCGTGCAGTTCCATGACTGTGCAGCTCCCTCGGCCTAGTACGAGAAGGCCATCGGCTTGTCGGCGTCACGGAGATCGCCGCCGATCTTCGTGGGCGGATTGAGGTCGTCCTCGGTCAGCTCGGGCGGACCCGCCTTGACGTACTTCGCCAGGAGCTTGACCTCGATGACGGCCAGGACGGCGTACAGCAGCGTGAAGACGGACATCGAGATGATGACCTCGGCGGTGGAGACGCCGGGGGAGACCGCGTCCCGGGTCTGCATCACGCCGTAGACCACCCAGGGCTGCCGGCCCATCTCCGTGAAGATCCAGCCCCAGGAGTTGGCGATCAACGGGAACGCCATCGTCCACAGCGCCAGCAGCCAGTACATCCGGGAGAGCTTCGCCCCGAGCGGCTTCTTCAGCAGCACCAGGTGCGGGACCTCGTCCTCTCCGGTGCGCAGGGCCGGTGGCAGCAGGAACCGCTTCCGCGTCAGCCACAGGCCCAGCAGACCGAGGGAGAAGGACGCCATGCCGAAGCCGATCATCCAGCGGAAGCCCCAGTAGGCGACGGGGACGATGGGCTTGTAGTCACCGGGCCCGAACTGCTCCTGGAGGGCCTTGTTGGTGTCGTTGATGCCGGGCACGTAGGACTCGAAGTCGCTGTGTGCGAGGAAGGACAGCAGGCCGGGGATCTCCAGCGCGACCTTGTTGTGCCCCTCGTCGACGTCTCCGTACGCGAAGACGGAGAAGGGTGCCGGCTCCTCGCCGTCCCAGAGGGCCTCGGCGGCTGCCATCTTCATCGGCTGCTGCTCGTACATGACCTTGCCGAGGGTGTCGCCGCTGACCGCGGTGAGCAGGCCGCCGACCGCCAGGGTCACCAGTCCGAGCCGGAGCGAGGTCCGCATCACCGGGATGTGCTTCTTGCGCATCAGGTGGAAGGCGGCGATGCCGACCATGAAGGCGCCGCCCGTGAGGAAGGCCGCGGAGAAGCTGTGGAAGACCTGGTTGAGGGTGGTGTTCTGGGTGAGGACCTGCCAGAAGTCGGTGAGTTCGGCGCGGCCCTTCTCCTCGTTGATCCGGTAGCCGACGGGGTGCTGCATCCAGGAGTTGGCGGCGAGGATGAAGTACGCCGACAGCAGGGTGCCGATCGAGACCATCCAGATGCAGGCCAGGTGGATCTTCTTGGGGAGCTTGTCCCAGCCGAAGATCCACAGGCCGATGAAGGTGGACTCGAAGAAGAAGGCGATCAGCGCCTCGAAGGCGAGGGGGGCACCGAAGACATCACCGACGAAGCGGGAGTAGTCGGACCAGTTCATGCCGAACTGGAACTCCTGCACGATGCCGGTGACGACACCCATCGCGATGTTGATCAGGAAGAGCTTGCCCCAGAACTTGGTCGCCCTGAGGTACTTCTCCTTCTCCGTGCGGACCCAGGCGGTCTGCAGTCCGGCCGTGAGGGCGGCCAGCGAGATCGTCAGCGGGACGAACAGGAAGTGGTAGACGGTCGTGATGCCGAACTGCCATCGCGCCAGCGTCTCCGGCGCCAGAGCCAGATCCACGTCGTCACTCTCCTCACATCGCCACACCACCGTCGTCAGCGGCAGTTTGAGCGCGTCTGTCACACCCAATGCGGGCGCAATCGGGACACGCTTGTGAACGCGTTCACATTCACAAGCAATTATGACCTACTGCTTTTCGACACCGGAAGGGGGGTCCCCTGTGACGTCAACCCCTTGGCGGGGACCTGCACACGTGGTCGACCGGGTGCTCCGGCCCCGCGCGCCGCGGGCATGACGAACCCGCGGGGCGGCACCTGCCGCCCCGCGGGTCGTTCTTCTCAGGCAGTGAGGTCTACAGCTCCTTGCGGAACTCTTCCGACACCTTCAGGAAGATGTCGTTCGCCTCGCTCTCGCCGACCGTCACCCGCACCCCCTCGCCCGCGAAGGGCCGGACGACGACGCCGGCCTGCTCGCACGCGTTCGCGAACGCGACCGTGTGCTCCCCCAGCCGCAGCCAGACGAAGTTGGCCTGCGTGTCCGGCACCGTCCAGCCCTGGGCGCGCAACGCGTCGACCACGCGCGTGCGCTCGCACACGAGCGAGCCGACCCGGCCGATCAGCTCGTCCTCGGCACGCAGCGAGGCGATCGCCGCCTCCTGCGCAATCTGGCTGACCCCGAACGGCACCGCGGTCTTGCGCAGCGCCGCGGCCACCGGCTCGTGCGCGATCGCGAACCCCACCCGCAGTCCCGCCAGGCCGTAGGCCTTGGAGAAGGTGCGCAGGACGCAGACGTTGGGCCGCTGACGGTAGAACTCGACGCCGTCCGGGACCTCGGCGTCGCGGATGAACTCGCGGTAGGCCTCGTCCAGGACCACCAGCACATCGGTCGGCACCCGGTCGAGGAACCGTTCCAGCTCGGCCCGGCGCACCACCGTTCCCGTCGGGTTGTTGGGGTTGCAGACGAAGATCAGCCGGGTCCGGTCGGTGATCGCGTCCGCCATCGCGTCCAGGTCGTGCACGTCCCCGGGCGTCAGCGGCACCTGTACGGAGGTCGCGCCGCTGATCTGCGTGATGATCGGGTATGCCTCGAAGGAGCGCCAGGCGTAGATCACCTCGTCGCCGGGGCCCGAGGTCGCCTGGATCAGCTGCTGGGCCACACCGACCGACCCGGTGCCGGTGGCCAGGTGGGAGAGGGGCACGCCGAAGCGGTCCGACAACTCGGCCATCAGCGAAGCGCAGGACATGTCCGGGTACCGGTTGAACGAGGCGGCGGCGGACGTCACCGTCTCCATCACGCCCGGCAGGGGCGGATAGGGGTTCTCGTTGGAGGACAGCTTGTAGGCCACCGGGCCGTCGGCCGCGGCGGGCTTGCCCGGCTTGTAGGTGGGAATCCCCTCCAGCTCGGCGCGCAGCTTGGGGCTCTTCTCGCTCACCGCAGTCCTCCTCGTGACTCACCACCGGCATTCAATACTTCTCACCTTATGAGGATTGGCCTCTGCTGCGTATAGGTGGGACCAGACCTCGTCCGTCACACCGGCAACAGGGGCATCAGTGCACGAAGGCGCACGATTCGGGGGGCGCGCTGCACATATATCTATGCGCCGGTGGCTCGCGCCGTGGCGCGCATCCCTCGTGCAGGTGAGTTGAGACCTCTTCGCAACATCGGCCACTTGGCAGGCCCTCGCTGGTCGACACGTCAGGTATCGGCATGGTCAGCCCCAACTGCCTGACATTCCATGGCTGTTCCCTGTTAATGATCATGCAGAAACGTGACTGTCAACGCGTGCATATGCGTCCGCCCTACCCCACCCCATGAGCCCTACTATCGGCTCGCCATGACAGCAGCAGGGAAGCACCAGGTGAGCCGCGCGGAAACCTCACGTCGAGGCAGCCGGCCGGGCCGGGCGGGTATCAGGGACGTGGCCGCCGCCGCCGGAGTATCCATCACTACCGTCTCCGACGCCCTCAACGGCAAGGGCCGACTCCCGGACGCCACCCGGCGCCATGTGCGCGAGGTGGCCGACCGACTGGGCTACCGGCCC
The DNA here is from genome assembly GCF_027947595.1 of Streptomyces lienomycini. Classification (NCBI taxonomy): domain Bacteria; kingdom Bacillati; phylum Actinomycetota; class Actinomycetes; order Kitasatosporales; family Streptomycetaceae; genus Streptomyces; species Streptomyces lienomycini. The sequence goes on from NZ_CP116257.1 coordinate 7,807,289, forward strand.
TCGGCCGCCGCCCGCACGCTCCGCACCGGCAAGTCCGGACTGATCGGCCTGACCGTGACGACGTACGGGGATGAACCTTTCACCTTCACCGAGTTCGCGTACTTCGCCGAGATGGCGCGCGCCGCCACGTCCGCCGCGCTCGCACGCGGCTACGCCCTCGTCATCCTCCCGGCGACCTCCCGTCACGACGTGTGGTCCAACGTCGCGCTCGACGGCACGGTCGTCATCGACCCCTCGGACCACGATCCGGTCGTCAGCGAGTTGGTACGCCAGGGCTTACCCGTCGTCTCCGACGGCCGCCCCGCCGGTTCGCTCCCCGTCACCGCCTGGGTCGACAACGACCACGAGGCCGCCGTACTCGGCATCCTCGACCACCTCGCCGACGCGGGCGCCCGCAGGATCGGCCTGCTCACCGGCACCACCACCGACACGTACACCCGTCTGTCGACCACGGCCTACCTGCGCTGGTGCGAGCGCGTCGGCCAGGATCCGGTCTACGAGGCCTATCCCGCGCACGACCCGTGCGCCGGCGCGGTCGCCGCCGACCGGCTGCTCGCCCGCCCCGACCGGCCCGACGCCGTCTACGGCCTGTTCGACCCGAACGGCACCGACCTGCTCGCCGCCGCCCGCCGTTACGGGCTGCGCGTCCCCGAGGACCTGCTGCTGGTCTGCTGCAGCGAGTCCACCGTGTACGCGAGCACCGAGCCGCCGATCACCACCCTGTCGCTGAAGCCGCGCCGCATCGGCACCGCCGTGATCCAGGTCCTCATCGACGCGATCGAGGGGCTCCACACCGACCGGCCGGTCGAGCAGGTCATACCGACCGAACTGATCGTGCGTACGTCGTCGCAGCGCCGCCCGCCGCGTACGACGGTCAGCCCGCCGCGGTCTCCCGAGGGCACCTAGGGACTTGGCCGACGCGCCCCCGGAAACGCGCGACGTGTACGCGGGGGCGAGGGCGAGCACGCCGGGGGCGCGCGCCCCCGGCGCGAACGGAGAGCTCGGAAGGCCGACGAGGACCGCATCCGTACGTCCGGGGGCGATCCGGAGCCCGGTCGGCGTGCGCCGAGCCGTGGCCCGAGCACGTTTGGGGTGCGGCGCAAGCCCATTCGAGGTGCGGCCGGTGCGCTTCGGGCCACAGTCGCGGACGGGTCAAGACGGGTCCAACCGGGGCGAAAGCCGCGGCGAACCGGAGTCCTGTTCTGATTCACCACCCCTGGGTCATCACACAGCGCGATCCGCATTCCTATGATGGGCCCACACACCGCGGGCCGCTGCGACCAGGCAGTCCGAAGCGGTGCAGATGCGGCGCGATGGTGGAGGGGTCGATGACTCAGGGGGCCGGTCAGGGACCCGAGGTGGAACGGACGGCGACGGTGCGCGACTTCCGGGTGCCCGCGTACGTCCACGAGACCGCTCCGTACGCCGACCCCGGCACGCACGCCAGCGAGGCCGCGCCACCCTCCGAGGAGGGGTACGAGGAAGCCCTTCCGGAGGGGTACACGCCCACCCAGCGGGATCTGCCGGTCATCCGTCGGGGTGACACGGTCCAGGTCCCCGTCGCCCCCGAGCCGGTCGCGGTGCAGCAGCCGGCCACGGGCCAGGGCCCCCTGTTCGTCGTCGGCGACGTGCACGGCTACCTCGACGAACTGCTGGCCGCCCTGCGCGAGAAGGGCCTCCTCGACGACGCCGGCCAGTGGTGCGCCGGCACGTCCCGCCTGTGGTTCCTCGGCGACTTCACCGACCGGGGCCCGGACGGCATCGGCGTCATCGACCTGGTGATGCGGTTGTCCGCGGAGGCCGCCGCGGCCGGCGGCTACTGCAAGGCGCTGATGGGCAACCACGAACTGCTGCTGCTCGGCGCCAAGCGGTTCGGCGACACGCCCGTCAACTCCGGCGCGGGCACCGCCACCTTCCAGGCCGCCTGGCTGCTGAACGGCGGCCAGAAGACCGACATGGACCGCCTCCAGGACCACCACCTGCAGTGGATGGCCCGCCTCGACGCCATGGAGGAGGTCGACGACCACCTCCTGGTCCACTCGGACGCCACCACCTACCTCGACTACGGCCGCTCCATCGAAGAGGTCAACGACACCGTCCGCGAGACACTCACGCGCAACGACGCGGAGGAGGTGTGGGACCTGTTCCGCAAGTTCACCAAGCGCTTCTCCTTCCGCGACGAGGGCGGCGCCGACGCCGTGCGCTCGCTGCTGGACACCTACGGCGGCACCCGGATCGTCCACGGTCACAGCCCCATCCCCTACCTGCTGGGCGAAGTGGGCTCCGAGGACGGCGAGGACGACACCCGCACCGCGGTCGAGGGACCGCACGTCTACGCGGACGGCCTGGCCATCGCGATGGACGGCGGCGTGACCATGGCCGGAAAACTACTGGTGGAACAACTCCCGCTCGACGTCTGACCGTTCGCGGAGCAGGATTCCCGGGGCGTTGTCCGTACGGACCGGCACCCAATTTCTGGAAACCCCCTGTCACCACCCACCGTCACCGCTCTACCATCGGCTTATCCGTAGCAGGCTCCCCTCCGTTTCTGCCCGACGGCTCGTTGGCATGCGAGCCCCAAGCCCTACGGAGCATCGGGGGATGCACATGAACAGCGTTCCGCAGCACCTGTCGAACGAGGACCGTCAAGAGTACGAGCGGGTCCTCGACGAGGCGCTGCGCTCCGCACCACACCGACCGGAACTGGCCGCTGTCGGACAGCGGCTCACCTCCGAACAACTGCGCACGATGGCACTCAACGCCACCGCCCTCATCACGGCGGCGGCCACGACCGAGTACCAGCACTACGTGAAGGTCCGCGAGGAACTGCGTCACCCGGCGCCCTCCGGTCCGTCATCCGCCACGCGCGAGTCCGGCTCCGAGGAGGAGCGGGGCACGGGCGCGGTGGGGCTCGCCGCCACCGTGGGCGAGATGGCCGAGGCGACCGGCGCGGGTGCCGTCGCCGTCGTCGCCGTCCTGGCGCCGGTCCTGGCCGGCACCGCAGCGGCGATCTTCCTCCTCGTCGGGTACGTCCTGAAGATGCTCGACCCGGAGCAGGCCTTCGCGCGGACCATGCTCACCACCGGATGGGTCTTCGGCGCCGTGACCGTGGTGGCGATCCTCGTCGCGGCGGTGGGGCTGCTGCTCACCGCACTGCGCAACCGGCCCACCGCGGAGTCCGGCTTCTACGGCGCGCTCGACGAGGAAGTGGCCCGCGCCAGGGACGCCTGGCACGACGCCCTGCTGGAGCGCGGCATCCTGCCCTTCCTCCGGGATGCGCTCACCGACCCGGGCACGGCGGCACTGCACCGCGCGGGACCGGCGGCCCCGAGCAGCCGTATGCCGCATCTCGGCTACGGCCGCCCCGGGTTCACCAGCCCCGACGGTGGCCCCGACGCGGGCCCGCGCCCGAGCTACTCCAGGCCGGACTACAGCAGTCCGGACTTCGGCGGCCCGGATCACCGGCCCGAGTAGCCACCGGCACGGGCGGGCAGCGCGTCAGAGGATGCCCGCCCGGCCGGCGGCAGTGGTCCAGGACGGGAACTCGGACAGCAGGCGGTCGTACAGTTCCGGGTCCGGTACGGTGCCGATGTCGTCGACGGCGAAGAAGCCCACGTTGTCGACGCGGCGGTCCGGCAGGGTGTCGAAACGCTCGAGCACCCCGTAGTCGGAGCGCCCGAGCCCCACGAACTGCCAGAAGACGGGTTCCTCCACGGCTTCCCGCAGCTCCCGCTCGATCTCGGCGTTGCGGTGGACGCCGCCGTCGGAGAAGAACAGCACCAGAGTCGGAACCGGCGCCGGGTTGCCCCGGACGAAGGCGCGGACCTCGGCGATCACCTTCTGCTCCTCGTTCTGGATGCCGACTGCCCTCATGTCGACCTGCTCGGGGTGCAGGCCCTTCTTCCTGCCCCGCCGGAACAGGCTGATCTCCCCCACGCGTACGTGCAGCCGCAGCCACTCGGGCAGCTCGCCGAGGCTCAGGTCGGGCAGACGCGCCGGGTTGGAGGCGAAGGTCCATGCCTGCATCTCCCCGTCGTCGTCCAACTGCGCGGCGACGGCGGCCATCCGCTCCACGACGTCCGCGACGACGCCCTTGGAGTAGAGGAAGGACATGGACCCCGAAGCATCCAGTACGAGGATGACGCGGGCCGTGGCGCCGGCCGCCCCGTGCTTGCTCAGGCTCACCGCGACCTGCTGCTTGCGCAGGGACAGCCGCTTGCGCATGTCCACGGGGAGACGGTCCTCGCCCTTGGTGAGGCGGGGGCCGGGGGCGGGCGGCGACATCGACGGCACGGGCGGCACCGTTGCCGTCGGCGGCGGTGGGGGCGTGGAGGCCGTCGACGACCGCGGTGCCGTCGGCGGGGCGGTGTCCCGGTCGGCAGCCTGGTCGGCGGCCCGGTGGGCAGCCGCCGCCAGGGGAGCGTCGTCCACGGTGATGCCGAAGTCGGTGGCCAGCCCCGCGAGTCCCGAGGCGTACCCCTGCCCGACCGCGCGGAACTTCCACTTCCCCTGGCGTCGGTACAGCTCGCCGCCGACCAGCGCGGTCTCCGTCCCGGCCGTCATGTCGAACCGGGCCAGCTCGGTGCCGGTCCCGGCGTCCAGCAGGCGCAGTGACAGCCCTGGGACCCGGCCGAACGCCCCGCCGTCCGCCGACGCGCACAGGGCGATGCGTTCGACGACGGGCTCCACCGAACGCAGATCGACCTCTACGGCGCCGGTCGTGACCCCCGCGTCGGCGCCGGAGCCGACCCGCTTGCCGAGGTGCCGCACCGCGCCGGACGGGTGGCGGGGCTGGTTGTAGAAGACGAGGTCACCGTCGTCGCGTACCCGACCGGCAGCGGTGAGCAGCAGCGCCGAGGCGTCGACCTCGGGAACACCCGGCCCGGCGGACCACGCGAGTTCGACCCGCACCGCGGGGGAGTCGACGGCGAGGTTGGCGCCCTTGCTCAGGGAGGTGGCTGTCATGCCTCCAGTCTGCCGGGAGAGCGCTCGTCGCGGGTCTCCGAGGCGGTGGTCAGACGCAGCAGTTCCTCGCCGGTCGCGTACAACTCGACCAGCAGGACGCGCAGGGCCTCGCCCGCCCGCGTCAGCTCGTACCGCGTACGCACCGGGAAGCCCCGGCGCCGTTCCACCGCGACCAGCCCCCGTTCCCGCAGGGTGCGGAGCCGCTCGCTGAGCACCTTCGCCGACAGGTCGGGGAACAGGGTCCTCAGTTCGGTGAAGCCGCGTGGGCCTCCCATCAGCTCGCGCAGCAGCAGGGTCGTCCATCGTCCGGAGACCGCCGCCAGGGCGACCTCCACCGGGCAGCCGGCTTCCGGGCGCCACGTGCGGCCGCGGGGCTCCGGCGCCAACTCCTCGTCCCAGACGTGCGTTTCCGTTTGGTGACCCATGTCGCCGGGCTGTTCGCTTGCCACATGACGCATTCCTCCAGTGTGCCTCTGGCGCGTGACGCGGCCGATCATCCGCAGGTGTTCGCACAGGCCTTCAACACCTTCGATCCCTCTGTTCTGGACCAGGTCTACGAGCCCGACGCCGGTTTCGTGCCGACCCCGGGACACCTGGTCACCGGGGCGGGCCGACCCCGGGCCAATGACGCCTTCCTCCGACTGCGCGTGCCGATCCGGGTGTCGCCGCGTCACACCTATGTCGTCGGCGACCTGGCACTGCTGATCGTCGACTTCGTCATCGAGGGGCTCGCGGCGCAGGGCCACCCCGTCCGCGTCGAGGGCACCGCGACGGACGTGGCCCGCCGGGGCCCGGACGGATTCTGGCGCTATGTGATCGACAACCCGTTCGGAGTGGCACCGCCTCCGGAACCAGCGCCCGGCCCCGGCACGGAAGGAGCAGCGCGACCCGCGCCTCGCACATGAGGCGCGAGCCGTCCTGCCGGGTGAGGACTACTCCGCCAGCGGCAGATACACCCTGTTGCCGCTCGCCGCGAACTCCTTGGACTTCTGGAGCATGCCCTCGGCGACCTCCTCCGGGGACGCCCCCTCGGCCGCCGCGCCACCGAACCGCTCCGTGATGCTCTGACTGATCTTCATGGAGCAGAACTTGGGGCCGCACATGGAGCAGAAGTGGGCTGTCTTGGCCGGTTCGGCCGGCAGTGTCTCGTCGTGGAACTCCCGCGCCGTGTCCGGATCGAGGGCCAGGTTGAACTGGTCCTCCCAGCGGAACTCGAACCTGGCGTCCGACAGTGCGTCGTCCCACTCCTGTGCACCCGGGTGCCCCTTGGCGAGGTCGGCGGCATGAGCGGCGATCTTGTAGGTGATGACACCGGTCTTGACGTCGTCGCGGTTGGGCAGGCCCAGGTGTTCCTTGGGCGTGACGTAGCAGAGCATGGCCGTGCCCCACCAGGCGATCATCGCGGCACCGATGCCGGAGGTGATGTGGTCGTACGCCGGCGCGACGTCCGTCGTCAGCGGACCGAGCGTATAGAACGGAGCTTCATCGCAGATCTCCTGCTGAAGGTCGATGTTCTCCTTGATCTTGTGCATCGGGACATGTCCCGGGCCCTCGATCATGGTCTGAACATTCAAACGCTTGGCGATCCGGTTGAGTTCCCCGAGAGTGCGCAACTCGGCGAACTGCGCCTCGTCGTTGGCGTCCGCGATCGAGCCCGGGCGCAGGCCGTCGCCGAGGGAGTACGTGACGTCGTAGGAGGCGAGGATCTCGCAGAGTTCCTCGAAGTTCTCGTACAGGAACGACTCCTTGTGGTGCGCCAGGCACCACGCGGCCATGATCGAACCGCCGCGCGAGACGATCCCGGTCTTGCGGTTCGCGGTCAGCGGTACGTAGGGCAGGCGCACGCCCGCGTGGACCGTCATGTAGTCCACACCCTGCTCGGCCTGTTCGATCACGGTGTCCTTGTAGATCTCCCAGGTCAGCTCCTCGGCCCGGCCGTCGACCTTCTCCAGGGCCTGGTAGAGCGGCACCGTTCCGATGGGGACGGGGGAGTTGCGCAGCACCCATTCGCGAGTGGTGTGGATGTTGCGGCCGGTGGAGAGGTCCATGACCGTGTCGGCGCCCCATCGGGTCGCCCAGGTCATCTTGTCGACCTCCTCCTCGATGGAGGAGGTCACCGCCGAGTTGCCGATGTTGGCGTTCACCTTCACCAGGAACCGCTTGCCGATGATCATCGGCTCGATCTCCGGATGGTTCACGTTGGCGGGCAGCACGGCGCGTCCTGCCGCGATCTCCTCACGGACCACTTCCGGTGAGGCGTTCTCCCGGAGGGCCACGTACTCCATCTCCGGCGTGATCTCGCCCCGGCGGGCATAAGCGAGCTGGGTCACGGCCTGGCCGTCCCGGCCCCGACGCGGCTGGCGCGGCCGTCCGGGGAAGACGGCGTCGAGGTTGCGCAGACCGCCGCGCGGCGAGGTGTGCTTGAGGCCGTCGTCCTCGGGACGGACGGGACGGCCCGCGTACTCCTCGGTGTCCCCGCGGGCGATGATCCAGTTCTCCCGCAACGGCGAGAGCCCCCTGCGGACATCGGTGTCGACGAGCGGATCGGTGTACGGGCCCGAGGTGTCGTACAGCGTGACCGACTGCCCGTTGGTGAGATGCACCTGACGGACCGGCACCCGCAGATCGGGGCGTGAGCCCTCGACGTACGCCTTGTGCCAGCCGATGGACTTCCCGGCCTCCGCGGCGGTCTCCTCCTGGGCGGAGTTCTGCGCGGAGGCAGGCGTGCGTGCGTCCTTGATGGTCATGAGACCTACTCCCTACGCCGGCATTACCCGGTAACAGGTTCGGCGGTCGACGCAGCGGCTTCCGTCTCTCGACGCTTCGTGGGATACATCACTCGACTTCGGTGACGTTTCCCGTGAAACATCGCTGGGACGGAGGTCAGCGCCCTCTCAGCCCGGTGCTCCGAGCTCCCGCGTGTACAAACGTGTCTCCACGCTAGCGTCCCTTCGGGCGCGGTGAACAGAGGGCCTCCCTCGTTCTTGCGATGATCGGGCGGTGACCACACCGCAGCATCCCCCCTTTCCGCCGCGTCGGCCCCGCCCCGGCCCGGACGCCGAAGAGGGCGACAGCCGTGCAGTCGGCCGCGTCCCCTTCGGAGCCCACGGTGCGCGCGACGGCAGACACGACGCGGACCACGGCCACGACGGCGGCGACGACGTACATGGCCCTGTCGGCGGCCACGGTGCGGGAAGCGGTCACGGGGAGGGCGGGGGTCACGGTGCGGGACACGGGCACGGTACGGACGGTGGGCATGGTTCGGACGGTGGACACGGTGCCGGCGGCGGCCACGGGCACTCGCACGCGCACAGTCACGGACCGGCGGCTCCCGTCTCCCGCCATCTGCGGAAAGTCATCGCCGCGGTCCTGATCCCCTTCGCCGCGGCCGTGGTCGTCGGGCTCGCGGTGCTGTGGCCGAGCGGTGCGCCGCCGCACGAGCGCACCGGGGTCGGCTTCGATCGGCAGACCCAGCAGGCCACTGTCACCAAGGTGGTCGAACTGAGCTGCCAGTCCGTCAACGGCTCCGGCGCCACCCCGACCGGGGACACGTCCACCGCCGAGGGATCCTCGGCGGTGCAACAGGCGAACGGCGACTGCAAGCGGGCGACGATCCGCGTCGACACCGGGGAGGGCAAGGGCCGGACGTTCACCGAGATCGTGCAGCCGGACCAGTCACGACAACTGCACCAGGGCCAGAAGGTCGTGGTCGCCTACGAGCCCTCCGCGCCCAAGGACCTGCAGTACTCGGTGACCGACATCAACCGTCGGCTCCCCCTGGCACTGCTCGCCGGCATCTTCGCCCTGGCCGTGGTGGTCGTCGGACGACTGCGTGGCCTCATGGCGCTGGTCTCGCTGGCCATCAGCTTCCTGCTGCTGAACTTCTTCATCCTGCCCGCGATCCTGCAGGGCTCGAATCCCCTGGTCGTGGCGGTGATCGGGTCCAGCGCCATCATGCTGATCGCGTTGTACCTGTGCCACGGCCTGTCGGCGCGCACGTCCGTGGCGGTGCTCGGCACCCTGATCTCGTTGCTGCTGATCGGTGTTCTCGGGTCGCTGTTCATCGGCTGGGCCGCACTCACGGGCAACACGGACGACAACACCGGCCTCATCCACGGCCTGTATCCGTCGATCGACATGAGCGGTCTGCTGCTCGCCGGGGTCATCATCGGTTCGCTGGGTGTCCTGGACGACGTGACGGTCACCCAGACGTCGGCGGTCTGGGAGCTGCACGAGGCCAATCCGACGATGGGCTGGCGCGGCCTGTACCGGGCGGGCATCCGCATCGGCCGCGACCACATCGCCTCGGTCGTGAACACGCTGGTCCTCGCCTACGCGGGCGCGGCCCTGCCCCTGCTGCTGCTGTTCTCGATCGCGCAGAGCGGCGTGGGGACGGTCGCCAACAGCGAACTGGTCGCGGAGGAGATCGTACGGACACTGGTCGGTTCGATCGGGCTGGTGGCCTCCGTGCCGGTCACCACGGCCCTCGCCGCCCTGGTCGTCTCCGCGGACCGGCCGACCGCCCGGGAGGCCCGGACCGCGGGGAGGACGTCGGGCCCGGTCCTGTCGGCGCCGGCACGTGGCGGGCGGGGCCGTCGCCGCAAGCGCTGACGCCCCGCCGAAGCGTTACGCCGCCGCCGGGCTGCCGTAACGGTTCACCCCGCGCTCTGTTCCTCCGCCAGGATGCGGTCCAGGGCTTCGTCGAGGTGGGTGTCGAAGTCGGCGAGCGCGCCCTCCTGGCCCAGCGGCACCAGCTTGTCGGTGCGGTCCAGGAAGGCCACGAGCGGCGCCGCCGAGGAACGGAACAGCGCCTGGTCGCTTCCGACCTGAAGGCGGATCAGCACTTCCGCCAGGGGTTCGGGATCGACGGGTGCGATGCGCACGTCCCCGTCGCCGCAGGGCCGGCCCACCCCGTCGACCAGCAGTTCCCGGCCGAAGGCCCAGGTCACGGGCGCGTCCCCGGGCAGATGGAAGGTCAGGCGCACGGCATAGGGATCACGGGTCGCGTAGCGAAGCTCCACCGGGATACGGAAAGAGAGCTCCTCGGACACGAGAAAGCTCATCATGACCTCTGCCTGTACGGACTCGCCCATCGCCTACCCCGTCATTCGCCGTCGACTGTCCGGGAATCAAACCTCTAACACTGATGGCATCTTGCTCAACGTACACACCAGATCACAAGGAGTGAGTTTTCAGATACTGATAGAGAGCGAGAGTGATCCCAGAAGCCGCCCCACCTCGTGCTGCAGTCGCTGCGCCGCGGGGAGCAACCGGTCGGCCTGGTGCAGGGGCAAGGAAATGGCCATCGTCGCGGCCGTGGTGCCGACGGTGATCGGAATCGCCGCACAGACCGTTCCGAGGGCGTACTCCTGGCGTTCGGTCACCGGGGTCATCCGCCGCACGCGTTCCAGCCGTTTGAGCAGACTGTGGCCGTCACGTGCCGTGTACGGCGTGACCGGCTGCACCGGGTAGCGGTCGAGGTGGTCCCGGCGGGCGTCCTCGTCCAGCTGGGACAGCAGGCACTGGCCGACGGCATGCGCGTGCCCCGTCTCGCGGAAGTCCGCCCATTCCTCCACCGCGGGGCTGCCCGGGGTGTCGGAGACGCACACGACGTCGATCTCGCCCTCCCGGTACACGGCGTAGTACACGGGGGCACCGATCGCGTCCCGCCAGCGGGCCATGGCGTCGACCACCGTGCTGCGACGTTTCTGCTCGGCACCGCTGCTGCTCAGCCGCTCGGCGGCCTCGCCGAGGAAGAACAGGCCCTTCTCCCGGCGCAGGTAGCCCTCGTGGACCAGGGTGCGCAGCAGGTGGTACGCCGTGGGCAGTGCCAGCCGCGTCTCCCGGGCCAGTTGCTTGGCGGGGGCGCCGTACTCGTGCCCGGCGACGCACTCGAGGAGGCGCATCGCGCGCTGCACGGAGCCGATGAGAGTCGCGGACGGCGGGTCGGCGGAAGGTGGCGCGGAGGGCGGTGTCCGCGGCGTCGAGCCGGGCTGCACGGGGAGGGTGTGCAGCGGGGCGAATGCGGTGTCAGCCGTGGCCAAGGGTCACTCCCGGAACGCGAGGGGCAGCCCGTGCGGGGAACACGGGTGGGGGTGTGCGCCGTTCGCGAGGTCGCCCCCGCGTGGAGTTCCGGACTCTAACCGCCGGTCACCGCTCGCCGAGGGCCCGTCCGGGAAACTTCCCTCGCCCGAGGGAACCGGTGGTTCCTGTTACCGCCACCGGTGTCCCAGGGCTCTCACCAGTCGCTGCGCGACGACGAGCCCGACATGAACTTGCGTACGACGTAGATCAGTCCGCCGACGAGCGCCACGAAGATCAGCAGCTTGAACAGCAGTCCGATCACGAAACCGACCACCGTGGCGATCAGCCCGCCGAACACGACGAGGGCGATGACCGGCACCGCGATCCACTTCACCCACCACGGAAGCCCCGTGAAGATCTCTCGCATCGCCCTCGTCCTTACCTCTCCGCCCCGTTCGGTTCCCGGGCACTCTGCCGTCCCGGTCCCCTGTCCGGGAATCCTTTGATGTCCTGCACTCGATGCTAGAGCCGCGAGCGCCCCGGCAGGGCGCTCGCATCCCTTGCCTCCCCCTGACCGATCCCCTAGGGAACCCCGAGGGCGCGTCTCAGCTCTCTGGCGGAGAGAACACCACCAGGACCCGCAGGTCCTCACTGATGTGGTGGAACTTGTGAGCGACCCCGGCCGGCACGTAGACCACGCTGCCGCGCGCGACCTCGGTGGTCTCCATGCCCACGGTGATCGCGGCCCGCCCGCTCACCACGAAGTACACCTCGTCCTGCGCGTGCGGTTTCTGTGGATCGGCCGTCCCCGCGTCGAGGGCGTACAGACCGACCGACATGTTCCGCTCTCGCAGGAACTGCAGGTAGGCACCGTCGTTGGCGGCGCGCTCCGCCTCCAGTTCGTCCAGCCGGAATGCCTTCATCGCCTCGTCCGCCCCTGCCTCACCGTTCGTTTCCGATCGCGTCTGCCACGATCAGACACATGAAGAATTTCCTAGTCAAGACGATCGCCAACGCGGGCGCCCTCGCGGTCGCCGTGTGGCTGCTGGACAAGATCACCCTGACCGGGGGCGGCACCGGGGAGAAGGCCGCCACGCTGATCGTGGTCGCCCTGGTGTTCGGCCTGGTCAACATGGTGGTGAAGCCCATCGTGCAGGTGCTGACCTTCCCGTTGTTCATCCTGACCCTCGGCCTGTTCACGCTGGTCGTCAACGCGCTGATGCTGTTGCTCACGTCCTGGGTGGCGGACAAGCTCGACCTGAGTTTCCACGTCGACGGCTTCTGGACCGCCGTCCTGGGCGGCCTGATCATCTCGATCGTCTCCTGGGCCCTCAACGCGTTCCTGCCCGACGGGGACTGATCTCGATGACCTACCGCGTCTGTTTCGTGTGCACGGGCAACATCTGTCGCTCCCCGATGGCCGAGGCCGTCTTCCACGCGCGCGTGGCGGACGCCGGCCTCGGCGACCGGGTCCAGGCCGACAGCGCCGGCACCGGTGGCTGGCACGAGGGCGAGGGTGCCGACCCGCGCACCGTGGCCGTCCTGGCGCAGCACGGCTATGACCTCGACCACACGGCCCGCGAGTTCCAGCAGTCCTGGTTCGCCCGCCTCGACCTCGTCGTCGCCCTCGACGCCGGGCACCTGAGGGCCCTGAGACGCCTTGCTCCCACGGAGCGGGACGCCGCCAAGGTGCGACTGCTGCGGTCGTACGACTCCGCCGCGGACAGCGGGGACCTGGACGTCCCCGACCCGTACTACGGGGGCCGGGACGGATTCGAGGAGTGCCTTGAGATGGTGGAGGCGGCGAGCACCGGACTGCTCGCCGCGGTACGCGAGCAAGTGGAAGGACGGGCGGCATGAGTGATCCCGCTACGAACGGCAAGGCGGTCGGGGGTTCGAAGAGACCCGCTGACGGCCCCGGGGACGGCACGCGCGCGGTGCGGGCCGGGCTGCCCGAACCCGTCAAGCACGAACCGACGCTGCCCGGCCCCGTGTTCGCCGCCCACTTCCACCTGCCGGGCGATCCGACCGGTCCGTACACCTACGGCCGCGACGAGAACCCGACCTGGACCCATCTGGAACGCGCCATCGGCGAGCTGGAGGCTCCCGGGCAGGACGACGTCGAAACGCTTGTCTTCGCCTCGGGCATGGCCGCGATCTCCTCGGTGCTGTTCTCTCAGCTGCGCGCCGGGGACACGGCCGTCCTGCCCGACGACGGCTACCAGGCGCTGCCACTGGTCCGCGCCCAGTTGGAGGCGTACGGCATCAAGGTGCGCACCGCGCCGACCGGCGGGAACGCCCAGCTCGATGTGCTGGAGGGCGCGAAGCTGCTGTGGATCGAGACACCGTCGAACCCCGGACTCGACGTGTGCGACGTCCGGCGACTCGTCGCAGCGGCCCACGCGCGCGGAGCCCTGGTCGCCGTCGACAACACCCTCGCCACACCGTTCGGGCAGCGCCCGCTGGAGCTCGGCGCCGACTTCTCCGTGGCCAGCGGCACCAAGCAGCTCACCGGCCACGGCGATGTCCTCCTGGGCTACGTGGTCGGCCACGACACCACCGCGATGACCGCCGTACGGCGGTGGCGCAAGATCGTCGGAGCGATTCCCGGCCCCATGGAGGCCTGGCTCGCGCACCGCTCGATCGCCACCCTCCAGCTGCGCGTGGACCGGCAGGACACCACCGCGCTCAAGGTGGCCGAAACGCTGCGGAGGCGGCCCGAGATCACCGGCCTGCGCTACCCGGGACTGCCCGACGATCCTTCCCACGAGATCGCCTCACGGCAGATGCTGCGCTACGGGTGCGTCGTCTCCTTCACCCTGCCCTCGCGCGCGCACGCCGATCGCTTCCTCGACGCGCTGCGGCTCGTCGAAGGCGCGACGAGTTTCGGCGGGGTGCGGTCCACCGCCGAGCGGCGCGGGCGGTGGGGCGGCGACGCGGTGCCGGAGGGCTTCGTCCGGCTCTCGGTGGGCGCGGAGGATCCCGACGACCTGGTGGCCGATCTGCTGCGCGCGCTGGACGTGGCGGGAGGCTGACCGCCGCCCGACGGACCGTTCGTACCCGTAGCGGCCGGCCCCGCGCGGTACGACGGGCGGTCCGAGCCTCCCCCCTCGTGGCTCGGACCGCCCTCCGGTTCCACGCGCGAAGAACCGCGCGAACCAGGCTAGTTGACTGCATGTCAGTGTCCAATCACCGTAGCGACAGCGACCTATCGACATATTTATAGTTGGGTACTGCCGGGGGCTGGAGAAGAACGGAAGAGGGGAAGGGTCTCCGTGGACCTGGCCTTGCTGCGCACCTTCGTCACCGTGCACCGAGCCGGTTCCTTCACTCGCGCGGCCGCCCTGCTCGGCCTCTCCCAGCCCGCCGTCACCTCGCAGATCCGTACGCTGGAGCGCCAGCTCGGCCGCCCTTTGTTCCTCCGGCAGGCCCGCGGCGTCACCCCGACGACCATCGGCGACGAACTCGCCCACAAGGCCGCACCGCATCTCGACGCGCTGGTGGAGATCACCGAGACCGGGTCGGAGGACGGCTCCTCCCGTCGGACCCTGCATCTGGCCGGACCGCCCGAGTTCACCGTCGAACGGGCACTGCCGGCGCTCACCGAACTCAACGGCGAGTCGGGACATGTGCTCGCCCTGCGTGTCTCGTTCGGAAACGCCGAGGAGACCATGGAAGGCCTGGCCGCCGGGCATCACGATCTGGCCATCGGAACGGGCCGCCCCCGCGGCGCGCTGCTCACTGCGACCCCGCTCTGCGACGAGATGCACGTCCTGGTCGCCGCCCCTCACTGGGCGGAGCGTGCCGGTACCGAGAGGCTTCACGGCACCGACGCGTCCGCCCTTGATGGGGTTCCGGTCGTCGAAGTGCACGAGTCACTGCCCTTCGTCACCCGCTACTGGGCCTCCGTCTTCGATGCCCGCCCGGCTTCCCCTGCCGCTGTCGTCGCCCCCGACCTGCGCGCGGTCCTGACTTGCACGATGGCCGGCGCCGGGCTCGCCGTGCTGCCCCGCTACTTGTGCGCGGAGGCGCTGGAGCGCGGTGACGTCGTCGCCCTGCATGATCCGGCGGTGCCCCCGTTGCGAACGTACTTCCTGGTGGCGCGCACCGGCACACTGGCCTTGCCGCACATCGCCCGCGCCCACGGGTGGTTGTTGCGCGCGGCGGCCGACTGGAACTGAACCGGCGACTCACGAACCGCAGGTGCTCGCGATGTTTCACGTGGAACCAGCCGGGCCACATTTCTCCCATGACCGTCCGACCCGTGGTCAAGCGCACCGCTCGCGCCGTCCTTCTGGACGGCGACCACCTGATCCTGATCAAGCGGACCAAGCCCGGCGTGGACCCCTACTGGGTCACTCCCGGAGGCGGGGTCGAGCCGGACGACAGCACCGTCGTGGACGCCCTGCACCGCGAGGTGTACGAGGAGCTGGGCGCCAAGATCAACGATGTGGTGCCCTGCTTCGTGGACACGGTGGAACACATCGGCGAGGACGGTGGCGCGACCGGCGTGAAGGTGCAGCACTTCTTCGTCTGCCACCTGGAATCCATGGACCCGTCCCTGCGGCACGGCCCCGAGGTCGACGAACCCGCCGGTGAGTACGAGATCGTCCGGGTGCCTTTCAGCCGGGTCGGGATCGCCTCCGTCCACCTCGTACCGCTGTCGCTGCGGCACTACCTGGACGGCAACATCGAAGGTGTACGAGCGATGCAGGCCCCGGACCTCGGCTGACCCGACGTGGCCAAAGATCGCGTGTTCCGCCGGAAAGAGGTGGACGCGGACGGCCACGGTCGGACAGCCTGACCTGCGTGCCGACACCTTCCCCCGCCTCTGCTCCGATCCGCCGTCTGACGCTCCGCGATCTCACCGCCTGCGCCGACCTGTCCGAGGACCGGGGGTGGCCGCGTGAGGAGCACAAATGGTCATTCCTGCTGACAGCCGGAAAGGGGTACGGCATCGACGACCCCGGCGGCGGTCTCGTCGCCGCCTGTACCGTCACCGAGTACGGGCAGCCGGAGCGTCCCGCGCTCGCCGCCATCGGCATGGTGCTGGTCGCCGAGCGGCACGCCCGCCAGGGCATCGGACGCCGACTGATGCGCGACATCGTCGCCACACTGGGCACCGTCCCCCTGACGCTGCACGCGACGCCCTACGGTCGGCCGCTCTACGAGGAACTCGGCTTCAAGGTCACGGGCAGCGCGGAGATGGTGCGCGGGCGTTTCACTCCGGGCGGCCCGGAACCCCGGACCGTCACTCGCGCGGCGACCGCCGAGGACCTCACCACGATCCTCCGGCTCGACGAGGAGGTCTTCGGCGTCGACCGCACCCACATCGTCACGCGGCTGCCCGCCTTCGCCGACCAACTGCGCATCGCGGAGGAGGACGGCCGGATCATCGGGTACGCCGCGGCCTGGCCGAACATGGACACTCACGTCGTGGGGCCGCTGATCGCCCGCGACACCGAGGCGGCCAAGGCGCTGATCGGCTCCCTCGCCGCCCGGACCGACCGACCGCTGCGCACGGACATCGACGTACGGCACGAGGAACTGCTGACGTGGGTGAAGGAGCGCGGCCTCACCGCGGTCGTCCCCAACGCGGTCATGACGTACGGGATCACCGACTTGCCCGGGGACTGGACCCGCCGCTTCGCGCCGCTGACGGTGGCGGCGGGCTGACTCCGTCGGAAGGGGACCCGCACCGCCGTCAGACGAGGGACCGTACGGCGGCCGACGCGAAGGCGTGGTCCTGCTCGGGTGCGCCTCCACCCACCCCGACCGCCCCGATCAGCCGGCCCTCGCGATGCACGGGCACGCCACCCGCGATGAACAGCAGCGGCCGGTCGAGCGCCGTGGGCAGGGTGTGGAAGAGCCCACCGGGCTGAACGGCGTCGACGAGGTCCGCGGTGGGGGCGTTCAGCTGGAGCGCCGTGTAGGCCTTACGGGTGCTGGTCTCCCCGGAGATCAGCACGGCACGGTCGTCGCGCCGGAAGGCGAGCAGGTGGCCGCCCGCGTCGAGGACCGTGACGCTGACGGTGCTCCCGGCGGCCTCGGCTGCACGGTGGGCGGCGGCGACGAGGGCTTCGGCGTCACGGGTCGACAGGGGGGTGACAGCGATGGTGCTCATGGATGTTTCTCCTTGGTCGTGCGGTGGGGCGATGCCTCGGTGGTCGTCGAGGCGGCGGTAGCGGCGCGGAGACGGCTCTGGCCCCGCGGCCACTCGGTCGGGTCGTTCAGTGATGCAGGGCGGCTCGCTGCTCGACGGGCGCGGAGCCCGCGACGACCGGTCCGGGAGCCCTGCCGCGCCGTTCCAGGGCGGAGGAGAGGACAGCGAGGACCAGGGCGGCGGCGGCGAGCGCGGCGCCGACCCAGTTGGGGGCGGTGTAACCGAGGCCGGCGGCGATGACGACACCACCGAGCCAGGCGGAGAGCGCGTTGCCGAGGTTGAATGCGCCGATGTTCACGGCCGAGGCGAGCGTCGGCGCACCGTGTGCGTGATCCAGGACGCGCTTCTGCAGCGGTGGAACGGTGGCGAAGCCCAGGGCGCCGATCAGGACGACGGTCACGGCCGAGGCGATCTTGTTGTGTGCTGTCAGCGTGAAGAGGGCAAGTACGACGGACAGGGCGCCCAGGGAGATGTACAGCATCGGCATCAGGGCGCGGTCGGCGAACTTGCCGCCGACGAGGTTGCCCCCGACCATGCCGAGGCCGAAGAGGACCAGCAGCCAGGTGACCGAACCGTCGGCGAAGCCAGCGACCTGGGTCATCATCGGCGCGATGTAGGTGATGGCCGCGAAGACCCCGCCGAAGCCGAGGACGGTCATGGCCATCGCGAGCAGTACCTGGGCGTTTTTGAACGCGGCCAGTTCGTGACGCAGCCGCACGCCCTCCGCCTTCGGCACGTCGGGGACCAGCTTGGCGACTCCGAGGAGGCCGACGACGCCGAGCCCGGCGACGAGGGTGAAGGTGACGCGCCAGCCGACGGACTGCCCGATCAGCGTTCCCAGCGGGACGCCCACGACGTTGGCGACGGTCAGCCCGGTGAACATCATCGCGATCGCACCGGCCTTCTTGTGCGGGGCGACCAGGCCGGCCGCGACGACCGATCCGATGCCGAAGAAGGCGCCGTGGGCAAGCGAGGCGACCACACGGCCGATCAGCATGACGGAGAAGGCGGGGGCGACGGCGGAGAGCAGGTTGCCGACGACGAACAGGCCCATCAGCAGCATCAGCATGCGCTTGCGCGGCACCCTGGTGCCGAGGACCGTCATCAGCGGGGCACCGAACATCACGCCGAGCGCGTATCCGGTCACCAAGAAGCCTGCGGTGGGGATGGAGACCCCGTAGTCGCTCGCGACCTCGGGCAACAAGCCCATGATCACGAACTCGGTCGTTCCGATCCCGAAGGCCCCGATCGCGAGGGCCAGAAGCGCGAGAGGCATGGAAGGGTACCTTCCCAGGTGATGTGATTGCAGGAGCGCCTTACGAGCGACGACAATAATTGCATGCGCGGGCTAAATGCAATCGCGGGCAATCGCGATCCTGGTCTACCCTGGTCTCAGCCGCTCCGGGACGGGAGGATTCACATGACAGCGACGGACCCCGCGCTCACCGCCCTTTCCCAGGGCTGGTGTGCACTCTCCCTTCTGCACGGGAGGATCGAGGCGCACATCGAGCGTGCTCTGCAGGCCGGGCACGAGCTGAGCGTGCGCGAGTACTCCCTGCTCGACGTCCTCAGCCGCCAGCACGACGGTGACGGAGGGCATCTGCAGATGAAGCAGGTCGCCGACGCCGTCGTTCTCAGCCAGAGCGCGACCACCCGCCTCGTCACCCGACTCGAGGACCGAGGGCTGCTCGAGCGCTACCTGTGCCCCACCGACCGCCGCGGCATCTACACCAACGTCACCGCGACAGGCCTGAAGCTGCTGGACCAGGCACGGCCCACCAACGACGCGGCCCTGCGCGAAGCCCTCGACGCGGCCGCCACGAATCCCGACCTGGCTCCGCTGGTCCGGGCGGTCGAGACTCTGAAGACTCCGGTGCCCGCCTAGCCCGTCCTAGAGTGCGGTCATGGGAGATCTTGAGATACGACCCGCCACCGCCGACGACATCCCGGAGATCGTCGCGATGCTCGCCGACGACCCCCTGGGCGCTCAGCGCGAGTCACCGGACGATCTGAGCCCGTACCTGGCCGCGTTCGAACGGCTCGCCGGGGATCCGAACCAGCACCAGGTCGTGGCCGTGCGGGGCGGACGGGTCATCGGCACACTCCAGCTGACGATCGTCCCCGGCCTGTCCCGGCGCGGCGCCACCCGCTCGATCGTCGAAGGCGTACGCATCCACGGTGACGAGCGCGGCACCGGACTGGGCACCCGGCTCATCGAGTGGGCGATCGACGAGTCCCGGCAGCAGGGCTGCCATCTGGTACAGCTCACCTCCGACAAGAGCCGTATGGACGCCCACCGCTTCTACGAGCGTCTCGGCTTCTCGGCTTCACACACGGGCTTCAAGCTCCAGCTCTGAGTGCCCGCTCCCCACTCAACCGGCGGCCCTGTTCCACGTGAAACAGGGCCGCGCCCGGCCTCGGACGACTACTGGCCGATCCCCCGCCACCCTGCCGGGTCCACCCCTCCGGGCACAGGGGCGCCCTCGTCGTACGGCTGACGCGTGAAGACGAACGACCCGAGGTCCAGATGACTGACGGTTCCGTCGGGGTGCCTCACCGCTCGCAGCAACTCCCCTGCGTAGTAACCTTCCAGCCCCGTCCAGCTGCCGTCAGCGTTCACCCGGAAACGGGAACGGCGCCCCTGCCCCGACAGCGGCTCCAGAGAGACCCCTCCGTCGGAGACCAGTCGCAGGGCGAAGGCGTGTGTTCCCCAGTACCACTGCCCCGCCAGCTCCAGTACGGAGGAGTCGACCTCCCGCAGTGGGCGCCAGGGCTCGGGGATGCGAGGCTCCGCCACCGCGACGATGCGCACGAGGTCGGCTCCGACTGCGGCGAGCAGCGGCCCGGAGGTGCAGTTGGTCAGAACCACCGCGGCCACATCGTCCTCCACACCGATCGTGAGGTTGGCCAGGAATCCCGGCAAGGACCCGGAATGCCCCACGAGCAGCCGCCCGTCCCGGTGCTGGAGCTGCAGTCCCAGTCCGTACGCCGCACCGTCCACGACGTCGGCGGCCTCGGCCGGAGCAGCGGGCGCTCGCATCTCTCGGACGGTGTCCGCGCCGAGCACCCGGTCGTCACCGTGCGCCAGAAAGACGGCGAACCTTGCCAGGTCCCCTGTGGTGGACCAGAGCTGCCCCGCCGGGGCCATCCGCCCGAGGTCCTCCACGGGCTCGGGCAGCATCACGTCGGCCCACGGATGCACCGCCCAGCCATCGGCGTGCGGAGCACTCGGCCGCCCGCTCGTGCGTTCCAGCCCCAGCGGGTCCAGCACCTCCCGCCGCAGCACCTCCTCCCACGAAGCGCCGCGCAGTTTTTCGACCAGCGCGCCGAGCAGGGTGTAGCCAGGGTTGGAGTAGTGGTGTCGCCGGCCGACCGGGTGCAGGAGCGGCCGCTCGCCCAGTACATCGATGAGCTCGGGCCGCAGCGACCCCGGCGTCCGCTCCCACCACGGCGCGGGCGACTCGGCGGCCAGTCCTCCTGAGTGCGCGAGCAGTTCGGCGATGGTGGCTTCCCCCGCCCCGGTGCCCGGCAGATGCTTCTCCAACGGATCCCCGAGGTCGAGCAGCCCCTCGTCACGCAGCCGCAGGACAAGAACGGCGGTGAACGTCTTGGTGATCGAGCCGATCCGGTACTGCACGGTCTCGTCCGGTCCGTGGCCGTCGACCGAGGTCCGCGCCCCGTGCCACACGGTCCGCCCACCCCGGACCACCGCTGCGACGAGCGACGGGGTACGTCCTTCGGCCTGGGCGACGGCGACCCGGTGCGACAGCGCGCGGCGGGTGGCGGGGAGCAGCTCTTCCTGAGGTGTCGTCATGCACCCAGTCCATCCGCCGGGTCGCGCCACGTCGAGCTGATTTCCCCGTGCCGTGCCGAGAGCCGGAGAGAACGTCGATCAGGTCTGTGCCATGTCCACGAAGCGCGAGTAGTGGCCCTGGAAGGCGACCGTGATCGTCGCCGTCGGACCGTTGCGGTGCTTGGCCACGATCAGGTCCGCCTCACCCGCGCGTGGCGACTCCTTCTCGTAGGCGTCCTCGCGGTGCAGCAGGATGACCATGTCGGCGTCCTGCTCGATCGAACCGGACTCACGCAGGTCGGAGACCATGGGTTTTTTGTCGGTGCGCTGTTCGGGGCCACGGTTCAGCTGGGAGAGCGCGATGACCGGGATCTCCAGCTCCTTCGCCAGGAGCTTGAGGTTGCGGGACATGTCCGAGACCTCCTGCTGTCGGCTCTCGGAGCGCTTGGAGCCGCCGGCCTGCATCAACTGGAGGTAGTCGATGACGACCAGTTTGAGGTCGTTGCGCTGCTTGAGGCGGCGGCACTTGGCGCGGATCTCCATCATCGACAGGTTCGGGGAGTCGTCGATGTAGAGCGGGGCCGCCGACACGTCGGGCATCCGGCGGGCCAGTCGGGTCCAGTCGTCGTCCGTCATCGTGCCCGACCGCATGTGGTGCAGCGCGACACGGGCCTCGGCGGACAGCAGACGCATCGCGATCTCGTTGCGCCCCATTTCGAGCGAGAAGATGACGCTTGGCAGATTGTTCTTGATGGAGGCGGCCCGCGCGAAGTCCAGCGCGAGCGTCGACTTGCCCATGGCGGGACGCGCGGCGATGACGATCATCTGCCCGGGGTGCAGGCCGTTGGTCAGCGAATCGAAGTCAGTGAACCCGGTCGGCACACCGGTCATCTCGCCGCTGCGCGACCCGATCGCCTCGATCTCGTCGAGCGCGCCCTCCATGATGTCGCCGAGCGGCAGGTAGTCCTCGCTGGTGCGCTGCTCGGTGACGGCGTAGATCTCGGCCTGGGCGCGGTTGACGATCTCGTCGACGTCGTCGTCGGCCGCGTATCCCATCTGGGTGATGCGTGTGCCCGCCTCCACCAGGCGGCGCAGCACCGCCCGCTCATGGACGATCTCCGCGTAGTAGGCGGCGTTCGCGGCCGTCGGAACGGTCTGTACCAGGGTGTGCAGATACGAGGCGCCGCCGACCTTGTTGATCTCGCCGCGCTTGGTCAGTTCCGCGGCGATCGTGATGGGGTCGGCCGGCTCACCCTTGGCGTAGACATCGAGGATGGCCTGGTAGACCGTCTCGTGGGCCGGCTTGTAGAAGTCGTGGCCCTTGAGGATCTCGACGACGTCGGCGATGGCGTCCTTGGACAGGAGCATGCCACCGAGAACAGACTGCTCGGCATCGAGGTCCTGGGGCGGTACCCGTTCGAAGGTCGGGCCGCCACCGTCCCACGCACCGTTGTCCGAGCCGCGCTCGTGCTGCTCGCCGCGCGTGCGGTCCCCGTCACCGCGGCGGCGGGAGGCGGGCAGACGATCGCTGGGGCCGCTGTCGGCCCACGGGTCGTCCAAGGGTTCGGAAATGCTCACCGAGCCACCTCCTCCCGTCCGCCGAGCGGACCTCGCCGTGCCCCTCATTTCTACGGCACGGCACTGACAAATAAGACGCCCAACTCCGGTTCTGACGCGTCGGTTTTGTGACGGTTCACGAGTCGGCGGACGCAGGGGGCGCCGGATAACCGTAGGCCCGTGGGCACCGTCAGCCAATCTGGTTATCCACAGGCCATGTGGACGACGGGCCAGATGCTGTGGAGAACCTCGCCAAACCTGTGCACGACCCGGTGGACAGCCCTGTGAACAAGCCCGCAGCCCAGCGCAAGGAGCCGCCCTGAGCTGCGCCTTTGCCATCCACGGCCTGTGCAGGAGAAAAACTTGCCCACTCGGATCAAGATCACTTCGAACTGTGCCCAGAAGTACACGGGGCGAGACGGCGAGTAAGGGTCTGGAAAGCGTTGCGTCTCTTACCTGTGGACGATTAGATTGGTGCTCATGACACAGGCCCCCGCGCGTACCCGGACCGCCCGGCGCCGGCACGACCGAGAGATCGTCGCTCTGGCAGTTCCGGCCTTCGGCGCGCTCGTCGCCGAGCCCCTCTTCGTCATGGCCGACAGTGCCATCGTCGGCCATCTCGGAACCGCTCAGCTCGCCGGACTCGGCATCGCCTCGGCCCTGCTCACCACCGCCGTCAGCGTCTTCGTCTTCCTCGCCTACGCCACCACGGCGGCCGTCTCCCGCCGTGTCGGCGCGGGCGACCTGCAGGCAGCGATCCGTCAGGGCATGGACGGCATCTGGCTGGCGCTGCTGCTCGGCGCCGCCGTCATCGCGGTGGTCCTGCCCACCGCCCCGTCGCTCGTGGAATTGTTCGGCGCCTCTGAGACCGCGGCCCCCTATGCCGTCACCTACCTGCGCATCTCCTCGCTCGGCATCCCCGCCATGCTCGTCGTGCTGGCGTCGACCGGCGTCCTGAGGGGACTGCAGAACACCCGGACACCGCTCTACGTGGCCGTGGCCGGCTTCATCGCCAACGCCGTCCTCAACGTCGCGCTCGTCTACGGCGCCGGGCTCGGCATCGCGGGATCCGCCTGGGGCACCGTCATCGCTCAGTGCGGCATGGCCGCGGTCTACCTGTGGGTGGTCGTCCGCGGGGCACGACGACACGGCGCCTCCCTGCGCCCGGACCTGGCCGGCATCAGGAATTCCGCCCAGGCCGGGATGCCGCTGCTCGTGCGTACGCTTTCCCTGCGGGCGATTCTCATGATCGCCACGGCCGTGGCGGCCCGCCTCGGCGATGCCGACATCGCGGCACATCAGATCGTCCTGTCCCTGTGGAGCCTGCTCGCCTTCGCGCTCGATGCCATCGCCATCGCCGGACAGGCCATCATCGGACGCTATCTGGGAGCCGGTGACGCCCAGGGCGCACGCGACGCCTGTCGCAGAATGGTGGAGTGGGGCGTGGCGGTCGGCGTCGTACTCGGCCTGCTCGTCGTACTGTCCCGCCCGGCGTTCCTGCCCCTGTTCACCGGTGACTCCGCGGTCAAGGACACCGCGCTGCCCGCGCTGGTGATCGTGGCGGTCGCACAGCCGATCTGCGGAGTGGTCTACGTCCTGGACGGTGTCCTCATGGGTGCGGGTGACGGCCCGTACCTTGCCTGGGCCATGCTGCTGACCCTGGCGGTCTTCACCCCCGCGGCCCTTCTCGTCCCCACGCTCGGTGGCGGGCTCACCGCCCTGTGGGCGGCCATGACGCTGATGATGGCGATGCGTCTGGTGACACTGTGGCTGCGTACGCGATCGGGGCGTTGGATCGTCACAGGGGCCACGCGCTGACCGTTTCACGTGAAACACGTCGTTTCAACGCGCAAGGAGGAAGGGGCCGCACCCTCCGGTCAGAGGGTGCGGCCCCTTCTCATCGCTTCAGCGAGAGCGAGGCTCAGGCAGCGACAACCTCGATGCTGACCTTGGCGTCAACCTCGGGGTGCAGACGCACGGACGTCTCGTGGGCGCCCAGGGTCTTGATCGGCGAGCCCAGTTCGATGCGGCGCTTGTCGACCTCGGGGCCACCGGCAGCCTTGATCGCCGAAGCGACGTCGGCCGGGGTGACGGAGCCGAAGAGACGGCCGGCGTCGCCGGAGCGGACGGCCAGACGGACCTTCACGCCCTCGAGCTGGGCCTTCACCTGGTTGGCCTGCTCGATGGTCTGGATCTCGTGGATCTTGCGAGCGCGACGGATCTGCTCGACGTCCTTCTCGCCACCCTTGGTCCAGCGGATCGCGAACTTCCGCGGGATCAGGTAGTTGCGAGCGTAACCGTCCTTGACGTCGACGACGTCGCCCGCGGCACCGAGGCCGGAGACCTCGTGGGTGAGGATGATCTTCATGTTTCGGTCACCCTTCCCTTATCGCGCGGTGGAGGTGTAGGGCAGCAGCGCCATCTCACGGCTGTTCTTCACTGCCGTGGCGACGTCACGCTGGTGCTGGGTGCAGTTGCCGGTCACGCGGCGGGCACGGATCTTGCCACGGTCGGAAATGAACTTCCGCAGCATGTTCGTGTCCTTGTAGTCCACGTACGTGACCTTGTCCTTGCAGAATGCGCAGACCTTCTTCTTCGGCTTGCGCACAGGCGGCTTAGCCATGATGTTTCTCCTGTGTGATCAAGAAGTGTGGGTAGAGCCCGCCCGCCTAGAAGGGGGGCTCGTCCGAGTAGCCGCCACCGCCGCCGGAGCCGCCGCCCCAGCCGCCGCCACCCTGGCCGCCACCGCCCTGCTGGCCACCGGCGGGAGCGCCGCCGGTCGCCCAGGGGTCGTCGGCCGGAGCGCCGCCGCCCTGCTGACCGCCGCCGGAGCCGCCGCCCCAGCCGCCGCCACCCTGGCCGCCACCGCCGCCGTAACCGCCCTGGCCTCCGCCGCGGCCCTGGCCCGAGGTCTTGGTGACCTTGGCCGTGGCGCTGCGCAGGCTGGCGCCGACCTCGTCGACATCCAGCTCGTAGACCGTGCGCTTGACGCCCTCACGGTCCTCGTAGGACCGCTGCTTCAGCCGGCCCTGCACGATGACGCGCATGCCTCGCTGGAGCGACTCGGCGACGTTCTCCGCCGCCTGACGCCAGACCGAGCAGGTGAGGAAGAGGCTCTCGCCGTCCTTCCACTCGTTCGTCTGGCGGTCGAAGGTGCGGGGGGTCGACGCGACGCGGAACTTCGCGACGGCCGCACCGGACGGGGTGAAGCGCAGCTCGGGGTCGTCGACAAGATTGCCGACGACCGTGATGACGGTCTCGCCTGCCATGGGGTACCTCTCGGCGGGTTTGCTGCTCTGGCTGCTTGGTTGCTGCTACTCGAATCCCGGGACCAGCTGAGCGGGAAGGCTCAGTGCATCTCGGGACGGAGGACCTTGGTCCGGAGGACCGACTCGTTCAGGTTCATCTGGCGGTCGAGCTCCTTGACGACCGCAGGCTCGGCCTGCAGGTCGATGACCGAGTAGATGCCCTCGGGCTTCTTCTTGATCTCGTACGAGAGACGACGACGGCCCCAGGTGTCGACCTTCTCGACCTTTCCGCCGCCGTCACGGACGACAGAGAGGAAGTTCTCGATCAGCGGGGAGACAGAGCGCTCCTCGAGATCGGGGTCGAGGATGACCATCACCTCGTAGTGACGCATGTGGAACCCACCTCCTTTGGACTCAGCGGCCACGGTCGTTCCGTGGCAGGAGGGTTGCGATGCGTTCGCACCGGCATCAACGAGTT
Source organism: Streptomyces lienomycini (assembly GCF_027947595.1). NCBI lineage: Bacteria > Bacillati > Actinomycetota > Actinomycetes > Kitasatosporales > Streptomycetaceae > Streptomyces > Streptomyces lienomycini. The sequence continues at coordinate 7,833,517 of NZ_CP116257.1, forward strand.
AACCAGGACCCACTGACAATCGGGTCTCCTCCGAGGAGGCGACCCGGTCGTGGCCGGCAACAGACACCGGTGCGGAAGGTACAGCGTACCCGGCTGTCGGCCTGCGGTTGAAATCCGGCCCCGAGGGGACACAATCGGTAGTCAGGGATGTGAGGGCGAAAACACACCGCCTTCGGCAGGAGGTTCTCCATGGCACAGATCATGCGACCCGCCAAGCCCCGGACCGGCTTGCTGGCCACCGACGGCAGACGCCACCCCCTCCAGGACACCCTGCTGGCCGCGACCCTGGTCCTGGGCGTGCTCGCCCTCGCCACCGCGAGTTTCCGGGGGCTGCACGTCCTGACCTCGTGGGCGGGACTGATCGGTGTCCTGACCGGCGGATACGGACAGTACGTCTCCGAGACGACGCGGGAGCGGTTCGGCCTGGTGCTGGGTCTCGGTGCCTCCGCGCTCGGTCTCTTCTTCGGCATCTACCACGGTGGGCTCTTCGGCTGAGCTCCGCAGCCGTCCGCCCGCCGGACAACGTCCTTCCAGCCGTACGCCGGACGGGGCGCTCACAGGGCGCAGTAGGCTTCGCGCGAGAGCCGGAGCCCCTGTACCCATGGGGACACACCAGCCCGAGGAGCGCCCCGAATGACCCTGACCCTGAGGACCATCAGTCGCGAGCAGCATCTGGCGTACATCCAGAGCCTGCCCGCGGCGAGTCACATGCAGGTCCCGGCATGGGCCGACGTCAAGGCGGAATGGCGCTCGGAGAACCTCGGCTGGTTCGACGACCGGACCGGTGAACTGGTGGGTGCGGGTCTCGTCCTCTACCGGCAGCTGCCCAAGATCAAGCGGTATCTCGCCTACCTTCCCGAGGGCCCGGTCATCAACTGGTTCGCGCCGAACCTGCAGGACTGGATGGAGCCGATGCTGGCGCACCTCAAGCAGCAGGGCGCCTTCTCCGTGAAGATGGGCCCACCGGTGATCATCCGGCGCTGGGACGCGACGTCCATCAAGAAGGGCATCCAGGACCCCGACGTCAAGCGTCTGCGGGACATAGAGGCGGACCACATCGAGCCGCGCGCCTTCGAGGTGGCCGACAAGCTGCGCCGCATGGGCTGGCAGCAGGGCGAGGACGGCGGCGCCGGCTTCGGCGACGTACAGCCCCGCTACGTCTTCCAGGTGCCGCTCGCCAACCGCTCGCTGGAGGAGGTCCACAAGAACTTCAACCAGCTGTGGCGCCGCAACATCAAGAAGGCCGAGAAGGCCGGCGTCGAGGTCGTCCAGGGCGGCTACCACGACCTCGAGGAGTGGCAGCGCCTGTACGAGATCACCGCCGTGCGCGACCACTTCCGGCCGCGCCCCCTGTCGTACTTCCAGCGCATGTGGGCCGCCCTCAACAACGAGGACCCCAACCGCATGCGGCTGTACTTCGCACGGCACAACGGGGTGAACCTGTCGGCGGCGACCATGCTGGTCGTCGGCGGGCACGTCTGGTACTCCTACGGCGCCTCCGACAACATCGGCCGCGAGGTCCGGCCGTCGAACGCCATGCAGTGGGCCATGCTCCGTGACTCCTACGCCCTGGGGGCCACCGTCTACGACCTGCGTGGCATTTCCGACTCGCTGGACGAGAGCGACCACCTCTTCGGTCTGATCCAGTTCAAGGTGGGTACGGGCGGTCAGGCGGCCGAGTACCTCGGCGAGTGGGACTTCCCGTTGAACAAGCTGCTCCACAAGGCGCTCGACATCTACATGTCGCGCCGCTGACCGCACCTCGGCCCATCCCCAATCCGCACCTCTGACAGCCACGAGAAAGGTTCCAGGTCCGGCCATGGCGCTCACGCTCTACGTCGACACCGCGCGCTGGCGGGCGCACCACAAGCACGTGCAGGAGCAGTTTCCCGGGCTGGTCCCGGTCTGCAAGGGCAACGGCTACGGATTCGGGCACGAGCGGCTGGCGGAGGAGGCCACGCGGCTGGGCTCGGACGTACTGGCCGTAGGCACCACCTACGAGGCCGCCCGGATCAAAGACTTCTTCGGCGGTGACCTGCTGGTCCTCACGCCGTACCGTCGCGGTGAGGAGCCCGTTCCGCTGCCCGACCGCGTCGTGCGCTCGGTGTCGTCCATCGACGGCGTGTACGGACTCGTGGGCGCGCGTGTGGTCATCGAGGTGATGTCCTCGATGAAGCGGCACGGCATCAGCGAGCAGGACCTGCCGCAGCTGCACGCCGCCATAGAGAACGTCCGGCTGGAGGGTTTCGCCATCCACCTGCCGCTGGACCGTACCGACGGCTCGGACGCCGTCGAAGAGGTCATCGGCTGGATGGACCGGCTGCGTGCCGCCCGGCTGCCGCTGCACACCATGTTCGTCAGCCACCTCAAGGCCGATGAACTGGCCCGGCTCCAGCAGCAGTTCCCGCAGACCCGTTTCCGCGCCCGGATCGGTACCCGGCTGTGGCTGGGTGACCACGACGCCACCGAGTACCGCGGCGCGGTCCTGGACGTCACGCGTGTCGCCAAGGGCGAGCGTTTCGGCTACCGGCAGCAGAGGGCGGCTTCCGACGGCTTCCTGGTGGTCGTGGCGGGCGGAACGTCGCACGGGGTGGGTCTGGAGGCCCCCAAGGCGCTGCACGGCGTCATGCCGCGCGCCAAGGGCGTCGCACGGGCCGGCCTCGCCACGGTCAACCGGAACCTCTCGCCGTTCGTCTGGAGCGGCAAGCAGCGCTGGTTCGCGGAGCCGCCGCACATGCAGGTGTCGATCCTGTTCGTTCCCTCGGACGCGTCGGAACCCAAGGTGGGTGACGAGCTGGTCGCCCATCTGCGGCACACCACCACCCAGTTCGATCGCATTCTCGACCGCTGACGAGCAGGCCGTACCGAAGAAAGGGCCGTACACGGCGTCTTCGTGTACGGCCCTCTCCTGTGTTCGCTCAGAGCGAACCGTCGGCCTGGCGGTCCTTGCCCCAGTCCACCCGCGGCCCCTCGAAGTGGGAGACGGGTTCCTCGGTGTGTGCCGCGGGCCCCAGGACGAAGACGTCCTCCGCGCCGTTCAGCACACCCCCCGACGGGTCGTCGTCACCCGTCCGCCGAACCGGGTCCCGGTCCGGCATCAGGATGTCGCGCACGACCATGGCGCACAGGAACAGCGTTCCGAGCAGGTGCAGGCCGATGGCCCAGTGGTAGCCGTCCGTCGGCAGGCCCTTGTGGGCGTCGCCACTGGTCGTGTACGCGAGATACATCCAGATACCGAGGAAGTAGGCAACCTCGCACGCCTGCCAGATCAGGAAGTCCCGCCATTTCGGACGGGCCAGCACGGCCAGCGGCACCAGCCAGAGCACGTACTGCGGTGAGTAGACCTTGTTGGTGAGGATGAAGGCCGCGACGATCAGGAAGGCGAGCTGGGCGAACCGCGGACGCCGGGGGGCGGTCAGGGTGAGCGCCGCGACGGCGCCGCAGCACAGCAGCATCAGAAGCGTGGCGAGGGTGTTGACGGTCTCGGTGCTGGGCGGGTTGTCGGAGTTCTGGACCAGGATCAACCAGAAGGACCCGAAGTCCACGCCCCGTTCCTGGCTGAACGTGTAGAACTTCGACCAGCCCTCGAAGGCGAAGAGCATCACCGGCAGGTTCACCACGAGCCAGGCGACGGCCGCGCCCCCGAGCGCCGTTCCGAACGCCCGCCATTTGCCGGCCCGCCAGCACAGCACGAGAAGAGGGCCGAGGATCAGGAACGGATAGAGCTTGGCCGCCGTGGCCAGGCCCAGCAGTACCCCGAAGGCCAGCGGACGCTCCCGGGACCACATGAGGATGGCGGCGGCCGTCAGCGCGACCGCCAGCAGGTCCCAGTTGACGGTGGCGGTCAACGCGAAGGCCGGCGCCAGGGCGACCAGCAGGCCGTCCCAGGGGCGCCGTGTGTGCGTGCGGGTCACGCAGATGGCGATGGCGACCGCGCAGACCATGAGCATCCCGGCATTGACCATCCAGTACCACTGCTCCTGGTCCTGGATGGTCCCGCTGCCCGGCGTGAGCCAGGACGCGACCTCCATGAACAGGCCGGTCAGTACCGGATACTCCAGGTACTCCATGTCGCCGGGGAGCTTGTCGAAGTACGGCACCAGCCCGTCGACGAACCCGCGCCCCTGGTAGAGATGCGGGATGTCCGAGTAGCACGCGTGCGTGTACTGGGAACTGGCCCCGAAGAACCAGGCGTCGTTGTAGCAGGGGGCCTTCTGGACCAGCCCGAGGGCGAACATGCCGATCGCCACGAGTGCGATCACCCGCACGGGGGTCCACCAGGACGTGCCGGGCAGGGCGCGTCGCCCCAACGGGCCGCCGATCAGTTCGCTGCCGGCCGCGGCGACCGTGTCCTCTCTGGTCGGCCGCACCGGGTCCGGCTCGTGCACGCTCGCTGGTGTCGATTCTGCACTGGGCATGGGGCACATCCTGCCGTACGCACCTGGGAACACGTGGGGGCCGCCGCACCCTGACGGATGCGGCGGCCCCTGTTTCACGTGAAACGTGCGGGTGTTTCACGTGAAACACCCATGCTTGGCCATGGGGCGGCTAGCCGTTGGCTCCCCAGATGGTGTTTCCCCGGCTGTTTCCGTTGTTGCCGCCTTCCTCCGTCTCGCTGGCCGACGGCGAAGGCGATTCACTTCCGTCCGAGCCGCCCGGGCCGTTGCCTCCAGGGCCGTTCCCTCCGTCGTTCCCGTCGTCGCAGTTCCAGTCGATGACCCCACACGTCTGCGTCGGCGCCGGCGGCGAGGGGCTGGTCTCCGTCTCGCTGGGCGAGGGACTCGGTGACGGGCTGCTCTCCTCGGTCTCGGAGGCGGAGGGCGAGGGCGAGGGTGTGGGGGTCGGCGACGGCGCGTCGTTGAGGACCTCGCCGATGGGCTCCGGCTTCGGGAACTTCTCCACCTTCAGGCCCTTCACCGCCTCCGACATGTAGTCCTGCCAGATCGTGGACGGGAAGGAAGCACCGTGGATCTTCGTCTCGTCGCCCGTTCCGTACATCTCCAGGAACTTGCGGTCCTTGATGGTCTCGTCGTCCGGGTAGCGGTACATGCTGATCGCGGTCGACAGCTGAGGGGTGTAACCGACGAACCAGGCGGACTTGTTGCCGTCCGTGGTACCGGTCTTGCCCGCCACCTCGCGGCCGGGCAGTTGGGCGTTGGTGCCCGTTCCCTTGTCGACGACCGTCTTCAGGACGTCCGTGACGTTGTCCGCGACCTTCGCGGTGAAGGCCTGCTTCTCCTCGACCTTGTGCGTGTAGATCGTGCCGTCCTTGTTCGACACCTTCGTCACCGAGTACGGCTCGCGCTGCTTGCCGCTGTCGGCGAAGGTGGCGTACGCGCCCGCCATGCGGATGGCACTGGGGTCCGAGACACCGATGGAGAAGGACGGGTAGCCGGAGCCCGCCAGACTGTCCTCCAGGAGCCCGGCGTCGATGGCGGACTCCTTCACCTTGTCCAGGCCGACATCCATGCCGAGCTGCACGAAGGCGGAGTTGATCGACTCGCGCATCGCCTCCCGCAGGTCGATCTTGAAGTCGGGCGGGCTACCGGCAGTCGCGTTCTTCTTGCCGTCGTTCTCCTGACGCCACTGCTCGCCCTTCTCGTTCTCCCAGATCGACCCGTCGTAATTATTGATCTTGAGGTTGTTCTTGCCGCTGTAGAGGCTCTTCGGAGAGACGACAGTGCGTTCGTCCTGGGCCTGGACCTCGCCGAGGTCCGGGTCGCGCACACCCCACTTCATGGCCGCCGCGAGCACGAACGGCTTGAACGTCGAACCGACCTGGGCACCGGTCACATCGGCGTTGTTGGTGAAGTGCTTGGTGGCGTCCTCACCGCCGTAGATGGCCTTGATCGCCCCGGTCGCGGTGTCGATGGAAGCCCCGCCGAACTGGACGTGGGTGTCCGTGTCAGGGCGCTTCTTGGGGTCGATCCTCTCCTTGTAGACCTTCTGCACCGCCTTCTCGAGCTCATCGACCTTCTTCTTGTCGAAGGTCGTGTAGATCGAGTAGCCGCCCTTCTCCAGCTGCTGCTCCGACACCACGCCGCTCCTGACCACGGAGGACTTGGCGAGCCTGACGAGGTAGCCGATCTGGCCGCCCAGCTGCGCGTTCGACTGCGGATTCTTCACCTTGGGCAGCTCGGGGTACTTGGCCCGCTCCTGCTGGCTCAGATGCCCGTACTCGACCATCTTGTCGAGGGTGTCCTGCATCTGGCTGTGCGCCCGCTTCTTGTTGGCGTCGGGCGTGGCCGACGGGTCGATCGAGATCGAACCCGCCGGGTCGTAGTACGTCGCGCCCTTGAGCACCGCGGACAGGAAGGCGCACTGGCCGGGGTTGAGGTCGACGGCGTCCACGTTGAAGTACGCCCGTGCCGCCGCCTGAATGCCGTAGGCACCGCGGCCGTAGTAGGCGGAGTTCAGGTAGCCCTCGAGGATCTTGTCCTTCGGTTCCTCGGCGCCGACCTTGATCGAGACGAAGATCTCCTTGACCTTGCGGGAGACCGTCTGCGACTGGTCGTTCAGCATCGCGTTCTTCACGTACTGCTGGGTGATGGTGGAGCCGCCCTGCGTGTCACCGCCCTTGGCCATGTTGAACACGGCGCGGGCGATGCCCTTGGGGTCGATGCCGCTGTCGGAGTAGAACGTCTTGTTCTCCTGCGAGATCACGGCGTTGCGCATCGCCTTGGGGATCTGCGAGAGATTGACGCTCTGACGGTTGCGGTCACCGCCCGTGGCCACCATCCGGCTGTTGTCGGACCAGTAGTAGACGTTGTTCTGCGCCGTCGCGCTCTCGTCGATGACCGGGACGCTCACCATGGCGTAGGCGAGTCCAGCGGCACCGACGAGGCAACCGAAGAACGCGATGCACAGTCCGGAGACGAGTCTCCAGGAAGGCACCCAGCGGTACCAGCCGTCCTTGTCGTGGCGCGGGTAGTCGATCAACCGCTTCTTGCCGGGCGCGGCGGCGCGTCCCCGCCCGGGCCCGGTCGAACCGCCGGGGGCTCCCCGCCGGCCGCCACGGCCCGGCTCGGCCGCTCTGCGACGGCCGCCTCCGCTCCGCTGTGCCGCGCGCCGGGCCTCGGCACGGCTGCCGTACTCACGCTCCTCGTCCTCAGGACCGTACGAGCCGGACGGAGACCCTGTGGCGCCTCGCGGTGCCGCACGGCGGCCGGAGGACGAGCCGGACTGGCCGCGTCGGGCCGCGGCACGTCCGCCTCCCTGCGGCTGCGGCGGTTTGCGACGGTGCTCGCTCATCGAACGACTACTCCTCGGGCAGGCGCACCCTTGCGCGCCTGGAAACGGCGGCTGGTTTCCAATCCCCCCGAAGTACGGATGCGGCCCCTTCCGCATTCACCCGTACTGCACCGGGGACAAGGACGTCCTCAGGCGTCACTCGGTTCCCAGTGGTCTGCATGGCGCACAGACTACGCACCGCCAAAACCCCCGCGGCCCGAAGTTCACCTCAAATCAGGCAACTTGCTCGCGATGAAACCCCGATGTGATCCCGTTCACCAGTTCCCCCCTTGTCGCACGCGGAAGCTCGTTCTATCGTGCTGATGTATCGACTCGATACATCAGCGCGGCATAAGGGCGAGAGGAGGCGACGATGAGCCGGCGTTCCGGCATCCTCGAGTTCGCCGTACTCGGCCTGCTCCGCGAGTCCCCGATGCACGGCTACGAGCTGCGTAAACGGCTCAACACGTCACTGGGTGTGTTCCGGGCGTTCAGCTACGGAACGCTCTATCCCTGCCTCAAGACGCTGGTCGCCAACGGCTGGTTGATCGAGGAGCCGGGGAACGTCGGCGAGGCCGCCGCTTCCCTCACGGGACGTCGCGCCAAGATCGTCTACCGGTTGACGGCCGACGGTAAGGACCATTTCGAGCAGCTCCTCTCGCAGACGGGCCCGGACGCCTACGAGGACGAGACCTTCGCCGCTCGCTTCGCGTTCTTCGGGCAGACGTCGCGTGACGTACGCATGCGCGTGCTCGAAGGCCGGCGCAGCCGGCTGGAGGAGCGCCTGGAGAAGATGCGGGCCTCCCTGGCGCGCACCCGGGAGCGACTCGACGACTACACGCTTGAGCTCCAGCGCCACGGAATGGAGTCCGTGGAGCGCGAAGTGCGCTGGCTGAACGAGCTCATCGAGAGCGAGCGGGCGGGGCGGGACCTCAGAGGTTCCGCCGCCGAGGACACCGCTCAACAGGACACGACATCTGGAGCGACGGGCGGCCTGCCCCGGCCGGGGGACGACCCCCGGCCGGATACGCCCGGCGACACCGCCACGTGAGCGCCCAGTCAGGGCCTCACTCGTACACACAGGGAGCAACCGGAATGGGTTCGGTTCGCGTAGCCATCGTCGGTGTGGGCAACTGCGCCGCATCGCTGGTGCAGGGCGTCGAGTACTACAAGGACGCCGACCCGGCGGCCAAGGTCCCCGGCCTGATGCACGTCCAGTTCGGCGACTACCACGTCAGTGACATCGAGTTCGTCGCCGCCTTCGACGTGGACGCCAAGAAGGTCGGGCTCGACCTCGCGGACGCCATCGGCGCCTCCGAGAACAACACCATCAAGATCTGCGACGTGCCGAACAGCGGCGTCCAGGTCCAGCGCGGCCACACGCACGACGGTCTCGGCAAGTACTACCGCCAGACCATCGAGGAGTCCGCCGAGGAGCCGGTCGACATCGTCCAGATCCTCAAGGACAAGCAGGTCGACGTCCTCGTCTGCTACCTGCCGGTCGGTTCCGAGGCCGCGGCGAAGTACTACGCCCAGTGCGCCATCGACGCCAAGGTCGCCTTCGTCAACGCCCTCCCGGTCTTCATCGCCGGCACCAAGGAGTGGGCAGACAAGTTCACCGAGGCGGGTGTCCCGATCGTCGGCGACGACATCAAGTCGCAGGTCGGCGCCACCATCACGCACCGCGTCATGGCGAAGCTGTTCGAGGACCGGGGCGTCGTCCTGGACCGCACGATGCAGCTGAACGTCGGCGGCAACATGGACTTCAAGAACATGCTCGAGCGTGAGCGCCTGGAGTCCAAGAAGATCTCCAAGACGCAGGCCGTCACCTCCCAGATCCCCGACCGCGACCTGGGTGCGGACAACGTCCACATCGGCCCGTCCGACTACGTCGCCTGGCTGGACGACCGCAAGTGGGCCTACGTCCGCCTCGAGGGCCGCGCGTTCGGTGACGTCCCGCTGAACCTCGAGTACAAGCTCGAGGTGTGGGACTCCCCGAACTCGGCCGGTGTCATCATCGACGCCCTGCGCGCCGCGAAGATCGCCAAGGACCGCGGCATCGGCGGCCCGATCCTGTCGGCGTCGAGCTACTTCATGAAGTCCCCGCCGGTCCAGTACTTCGACGACGAAGCCCGTGCCAACGTCGAGAAGTTCATCGCCGGCGAGGTCGAGCGCTGAGAACCGCGGACTCCGGTCCGCCGAGGGTCCCCGGGTCGCATGACCCGGGGACCTTTCCCGTATGTGAGGCTGTGCCCCATGGCCGTCGTCCGTGACCTGCGCTTCCTGCTGCGCCTGAAGGGATTCCGGCGCCTGCTCGCCGTTCGCCTCCTCTCCCAGGGCGCCGACGGTGTCTACCAGGTCGCGCTCGCCACCTACGTCGTCTTCTCCCCGGAGAAGCAGACCTCCGCGGCCGCGATCGCCTCCGCCATGGCGGTCCTGCTGCTCCCGTACTCCCTGGTGGGCCCCTTCGCCGGGGTCCTGCTGGACCGCTGGCGGCGTCGCCAGGTCTTCCTGTACGGCAATCTGCTGCGCGCCGCCCTCGCCACCGTGACCGCGGTGCTGATGATCGCGTCCGTCCCGGACTGGCTCTTCTACGTCTCGGCCCTCTGCGTCACGGCCGTCAACCGCTTCGTGCTCGCGGGCCTGTCCGCCGCGCTGCCCCGCGTGGTGGACGCGGATCGACTGGTGATCGCCAACTCGCTCTCCCCGACCGCCGGCACCCTGGCCGCCACGGCGGGCGGCGGCCTCGCCTTCGTCGTGCGCCTCGCGGTCGCCGACACCGATGCCGCCGTGGTGCTGCTCGGGGCCTTCCTCTACCTGTGCGGGGCGCTGGCATCCCTTCGGATCGCCGTGGAACTGCTGGGGCCCGACCCGACGCTCGTACCGCCGAGGCTGACCTCCGCGTTCACCGGCACCGCCCGCGACCTCGTGGCAGGCCTACGTCATCTTGCCGCTCCGGCCCGCCGGGAAGCGGCCTGGGCGCTCGCGGGCATGACGCTGATGCGGTTCTGCTACGGCGCCCTGCTGGTCATGCTGCTGATGCTGTGCCGGTACGCCCTGACCTCGAGCGCGGAGGAGGGGCTCGCTCTGCTGGGGCTGGCGCTGGGGGTCTCGGGGGCGGGCTTCTTCGCGGCGGCGGTGGTCACTCCCTGGGCCGCGGGACGGCTGGGGCCCGGCCGATGGATGGCCGTCTGCGCGGCGGGCGCCACCGTGCTCGTGCCGGCCCTCGGGCTGCCGTTCGCCACGGGGTCACTGCTCGCCGCGGCGTTCGTGCTGGGGCTGGCGACGCAGGGGGCGAAGATCGCGACCGACACGGTGGTCCAGTCCACGGTCGACGACACCTTCCGCGGCCGGGTCTTCTCCGTCTACGACGTGCTGTTCAACGTCGCCTTCGTCGGCGCGGCCGGGGTGGCCGCGCTCATGCTGCCGCCGGACGGCCGGTCGGTGCCGCTGGTGGTGACGGTCGCCGCGGTCTACGGAGTGGTTGCAGCGGCTATGGCACGGTTTGAGAGCCAGTAAGTGTCACATCAGTGACACAGAGCCCCTCCGGACTACTGAGTTGTCAGTGCGACCCGGTAGCTTACGTGCGTCTTATCTCGCGGCATGTCCGCGACACGCACCTATTTCAGGGGGACCCCCAGTGACCACCCAGCCGCCGCCTCAGGGCAACCCGTTCGCGCAGAATCAGCCGCAGGCTCCGCAGCAGCCCCAGGGGCAGAACCCCTACGCCCAGGGGCAGCCGGGCTTCCCGCAGCAGGCCGGTCAGCCCGGCCAGCCCGGGTTTCCGCAGCAGGGTGCGCCCTACGCTCCGGTGCCGCCCCAGCCCGCCCGCCGCAAGCTGAGCTTCAAGACGATCAAGAACATCGTCATCGCGGTGGTCGTCGTGGGTGTCGCGGTCGGTGGTTACATCGCGAGCCGTGACGACGCCGACACGGCCGCGGTCGGCGACTGCATGCACCGTGGCAGCAGCAGCGACACCGACCCGGACCTCGAGGTCGTCGACTGCGGTGACACGAAGGCCCAGTACGTGGTGCTGGCCAAGATCGAGGGGTCCTTCTCCGCCCTCACGGCCGAGAGCAAGTGCTCGGCGGCGGCCAAGGACTTCCAGTACTCGTACACCGAGAGCGGCAGCGGCAGTGACTTCCTGCTCTGCCTGAAGGACAAGTAGGGCAGACGAACAGGGCAGAGCCTCGGGCAGGCGAAGGGCCGGTGTTTCACGTGAAACACCGGCCCTTCGCCTGCTCTCGGTCTCGCACCATTCCGTGGGGTCGTGTTTCACGTGAAACACGACCACGCTCCAGGGTTACAACTCCTGAGCGGCCCACCACTCCCTGAGCGCCGTCACCGCGGCCTCGTACTCCATCGGCCCGTTCTCCAGGCGCAGCTCCAGCAGATGCTTGTAGGCCTGACCGACAGCCGGCCCGGGGCCGACACCGAGGATCTCCATGATCTGGTTGCCATCCAGGTCCGGCCGGATCGCGTCCAGCTCCTCCTGCTCCTGAAGCTGCGCGATGCGGTCCTCTAGACCGTCGTACGCACGGGAGAGAGCCGAAGCCTTGCGCTTGTTGCGCGTCGTGCAGTCCGAGCGCGTCAGCTTGTGCAGTCGGTCCAGCAGCGGCCCGGCGTCCCGGACATAGCGGCGGACCGCGGAGTCCGTCCACTCGCCCGTCCCGTAACCGTGGAAGCGCAGGTGCAGCTCGACCAGGCGCGAGACGTCCTTCACCAGGTCGTTGGAGTACTTGAGCGCGGTCATGCGCTTCTTCGTCATCTTGGCCCCGACCACCTCGTGGTGGTGGAACGAGACCCTGCCGTCCTCCTCGAAGCGGCGCGTACGCGGCTTGCCGATGTCGTGCAGCAGGGCGGCCAGGCGCAGGATCAGGTCGGGGCCCTCACTCTCCAGGGCCATCGCCTGCTCCAGCACGATGAGTGTGTGGTCGTAGACGTCCTTGTGCCGGTGGTGCTCGTCCCGCTCCAGCCGCAGCGCCGGCAGCTCGGGCAGGACTCGGTCGGCGAGGCCGGTGTCCACCAGCAGAGTCAGTCCCTTGCGCGGGTGCGGGGAGAGGATGAGCTTGTTCAACTCGTCCCGGACCCGCTCGGCCGAGACGATATCGATGCGCTCGGCCATGTCCTTCATGGCGGCCACCACCTCGGGGGCCACCTGGAAGTCGAGCTGAGCGGCGAAGCGCGCGGCTCGCATCATCCGCAGCGGGTCGTCGGAAAAGGAGTCCTCGGGAGTCCCCGGGGTACGCAGCACGCGGGCCGCGAGGTCGTCGAGCCCACCGTGCGGGTCGATGAACACCTTCTCCGGGAGTGCGACGGCCATCGCGTTCACCGTGAAGTCGCGCCGGACGAGGTCCTCCTCGATGGTGTCGCCGTAGGACACCTCGGGCTTGCGCGAGGTGCGGTCGTACGCCTCCGACCGGTAGGTGGTCACCTCGATCTGCCAGCCGTCCTTCTGCGCCCCGACCGTGCCGAAGGCGATCCCGACCTCCCAGACCGCGTCGGCCCACGGCCGCACGATCTTCAGTACGTCCTGGGGGCGGGCATCGGTCGTGAAGTCCAGGTCGTTGCCGAGCCGGCCGAGCAACGCGTCCCGGACCGAGCCGCCGACCAGGGCGAGCGCGAACCCGGCATCCTGGAAACGGCGGGCGAGATCGTCGGCGACAGGGGCGACCCGCAGCGGCTCAGTCACCGCGCGGTGCTGCTCCCGGCTCAGGGCATCGGGGCTGACTTCGTTGGCGTTAGGCACAACAAAACAGGGTACGTGGCCCGGACGGAGACAGGCGCCCCCATTGATCGGGGACCGAATCCCCCGCTTCCGCGCCGCTCCCTCTATAGGCGCACATACAGGGCGGCCCGGCCCGGCTGCCGATCTTGTGCCGTACTCCGCGGCACTTCCCCTCGGCGCACATCGTTACCATGCGTGGACGCACATTCCGACGACCACTGATCACGACGAGGGACGGGCGAGCGCGTGGCCGAGGCGGCAGACTTCCAGGGGACCAGTGCCTCACCTGCCCGCCGGTGGCTCCGGCGCACCGCGACACTGCTCGCCGGGGCGCCGTTGCTGGCCGGCCTGGTCCAGCTGCCCGCCGCAGGACCGGTTCACGCCGAGGAGGCGGCCGCCGCCCTCACCGACGCCGACTCGGGCTCGGTGGCCGTGGCCGTCGACTCACTCACCCCCTCGGCGCCCACGGACGGGGACACGGTGACCGTGTCGGGCACCGTGACCAACAAGGGCAAGCGGGCCGTCACCGACGCCCATGTGGGTCTGCGGGTGGGTCCCGAGATCGACACCCGCTCGTCCGTCGACGCGATCTCCAAGGACAGCGACGATCTCCAGGGATCCATCGCCCCGGAGATCGACGACAAGTACACCGCGAAGTTCTCCAAGCTCGCTCCCGGCGTCGCCGAGCACTTCAACATCTCCGTACCGGTCGACGACCTGGACCTCGGCGGCGACGGCGTCTACGAATTCGCCGTCTCCCTCTCCGGAGAGACCTCCGCGCAGCCGTGGGAGCAGATTCTCGGCATCCAGCGGACCTTCCTGCCGTGGCAGCCCGACGAGGCCGCCACCAGGACCAAGACCACGGCGCTGTGGCCCCTCGTCTCCACCACTCACATGGCCGCGGAGACAGGACCGAACGAGGAGCAGACACCGGTCTTCCTCAACGACGACCTGGCCAAGGAGATCTCCCCCGGCGGCCGTCTGAACCAGATGGTGACGCTGGGCAAGGACCTCGACGTCACCTGGGTGGTCGATCCGGACCTGCTGGCCTCCGTCGACGCGATGACGGGCAGCTACCGCATCCGGGACGGGGACAAGACCACCGCCGGCACCCATCAGGCGATCGCCAAGCAGTGGTTGGCCGACCTGCAGGACGCGGTGGCCGACGAGGAGGTCGTCGCCCTCCCCTTCGCCGACCCGGACCTGGCGTCCCTGGCCCACAACGGCACGGACGTCGCCGGCTCCCTGAGCCAGTTGAAGGACGCCACGGACGTCATCAGCAACACGGTCGAGCCGATCCTCCACGTCAAGCCGAACACCGAATTCGCCTGGCCCGTGGAGGGCGCCGTCGACCGGTCGATCGTGAAGGTCGCCACCTCCGCGGGTGCCGACAAGGTGATCGCGCGCAGCGACAGCCTCCAGGAGACCAACGGTCTGCAGTACACGCCCTCCGCCGCCCGCCCCATCGGCGGCGGCACCACGGCAGTCGTGTCGGACGCCCGCATGTCCACGGCGTTCGGGGGCGACCTGACGAAGGCCTCCGCCTCTACGCTCGCGGTACAGCGCTTCCTCGCCCAGAGCCTGGCCCTGAACCTCCAGACCGACAAGCAGCGCAGCATCGTCATCGCCCCGCAGCGCACGCCCTCCGGCAGCCAGGCGCGCGCGATGGCCGAGGCCCTGCGGGCTATCCAGAGCGGCACCTGGTCCACCTCCCAGAAGCTGGCGTCGGCCTCCACGGCCAAGCCTGACCCGGAAGCCACCACCAAGGTGCCGGGGACCTCCTCGTACCCCTCGGCGCTGCGCAAGAAGGAACTTCCCCGGTCGGCCTTCGTGGAGAGCGCGCGGACCCAGAACTCGCTCGACAGGTTCAAAGTCGTCCTGTCCGACCCCTCCCGGGTGGTGACCCCCTTCGGGCGCGCTCTGAACCGGGAGATGTCCGCGTCGTGGCGGGGCCGGGCCACCGAGGCGGCGTCGTTCCGAGCCGACGTGAAGTCGTACCTCGACAGCCTGACGGGCCGGGTCAGACTGATCGACAAGTCGGAGACGAAGCTCTCCGGCCGCAGCGCCACGATCCCGGTGACGGTACAGAACAACCTGGTGCAGGACGTCGGTCCGCTGGTCCTCCGGCTCACCTCGACGAACCCGACACGCCTCGAGATCGGCGGCGCCGACTACGAGGAGCAGCCGATCTCCGTATCCGGCGGCCACAGCCAGTCGGTGAAGTTCACCACGTCGGCCAACGCCAACGGCCGGGCCACGGTGATCGCCCAGCTGTACACGACGGACGGCCGGAAGTACGGCGAGCCCGTCACCTTCGACGTGAAGGTCACCGAGATCACGGCCACCGTGATGCTCGTCATCGGCGGCGGTGTCCTGCTGCTCGTCCTCGCCGGCTTCCGGATGTACACCCAGCGCAAGCGCGCCGCGGCCCGCGCCGCCGAGAAGAGCGAGTCCGGGGAGACGGAGTCGGCGGAGAACTCCGAGGACGACCCGGAGAACCCGGAGGACCCCGAAGGACGTCTCACGCAGGAGTCCGAGGAACAGGGCCGGGCAGCCGACCCGGAGCAGGCGAGTGACCCGACACCGGACACCGCAGCGGAAAGCGCCGACCCGTCCGGCACGGGTGAGAGAGTGGACCGTTGAGGATGTCGTGGCCGGTGGGCCCGGGACGATGAGGTGGGGTAACCATGAACGCGCCGTACGACGGTGACCGCGGTCAGGCCGTGGACGGCTCGGGCCAACCCCAGGGTCCGCCACCGGGCCCCGACCAGACGCCGCCGCAACCGCCCGTGGACATGTACCTCCAGGACGCCTACGACCAGGATCCGTACCGGGCGCAGGACCTCTCCGCCCAGGACCCCGTGTCCGAGGCGCTCTACGACCGCGCCGCGCACCCTCCTCCGCCCCCGGGCACCTACCCGCCGCAGCAGCCGCTGTACTCCCAGCCCTCCCCGTCGCCCTACGCGCCGGACCCCCGCGTCTGGGCACAGACCCCGGCGCCCGAGCCGGAGGGCCCGACCCAGTACCTGCCGTACGGCGACGACCCGCGGACCACCCAGTTCGTCGGCGTCGACGACCTGGTCACCCAGGCGGGCGATCAACGTCACGAGCCGGACGCCTTCGCCCACCTGTTCCGCGACCAGCAGCAGGGCGGCGGCCACCCCTCGTACGAGAACCAGGGATCCGTACCCGCTCCAGCCCCCGGGCCGTACGCCGGGACGCCGGGGCCCGGACAGTACGGCGGAGCGTCGGGGCCCGGACAGTACGGCGGAACGCCGGGGCCCGGACAGTACGGCGGAGCGCCGGCACCGGGCCAGTACGGCGGACACCAGGCACCCGACCCGTACGGAAACGCCCAGGCGGCGCACGGTCAGTACGGCGGTGGGCCCGCCCCGACGCCCGGACAGCACGCGGCGCCCGCCCCCGGCCAGTACGCGGTGGCCCCCACCCCCGAAGCGGCCGAGGCCCCCCTCCAGGCCCCGGAGCCCGCCCCCGCGGCCGCCCCGGCCAAGAAGGGCGGGCGGGCGGGAGGCCTGCTGAAGTCGAGCGCCGTGATGGCGGCCGGCACGATGGTGTCGCGGCTGACCGGTTTCATCCGCTCGGCGCTGATCGTCTCGGCGCTGGGCGTCGGCCTGCTCGGCGACACCTTCCAGGTCGCCTACCAACTGCCCACGATGATCTACATCCTCACCGTCGGCGGCGGCCTGAACTCGGTCTTCGTACCGCAGCTCGTACGAGCGATGAAGGACGACGACGACGGCGGCGAGGCCTACGCCAACCGCCTGCTGACCCTTGTCATGGTGGCGCTCGGCGCACTGACGGTTCTCACCGTCCTCGGCGCGCCCCTGCTGATCCGGCTCCT
The DNA here is from genome assembly GCF_027947595.1 of Streptomyces lienomycini. Lineage (NCBI taxonomy): Bacteria > Bacillati > Actinomycetota > Actinomycetes > Kitasatosporales > Streptomycetaceae > Streptomyces > Streptomyces lienomycini. The sequence goes on from NZ_CP116257.1 coordinate 7,850,337, forward strand.
GTCCAATTCCGTCTCCAGTGACCCGGCCGCGAACGAGGTGGGCATCACCTTCGTCCGCTACTTCCTGCCGTCGATCTTCTTCATGGGTCTGCACGTGGTGATGGGGCAGGTCCTCAACGCCCGCGGCAGGTTCGGCGCGATGATGTGGACGCCCGTCCTGAACAACATCGTCATCATCGTGACCCTGGGGATGTTCATCTGGGTCTACGGCACCGCCGAGAACTCGGGGATGCAGGTCACGAGCATTCCGCCGGAGGGCGAGCGGCTGCTCGGCATCGGAGTGCTGCTGGGGCTCATCGTGCAGTCGCTGGCCATGATCCCGTACCTGCGGGAGACGGGTTTCCGGCTTCGGCTGCGCTTCGACTGGAGGGGCCACGGACTGGGCAAGGCCGTCACCCTCGCCAAGTGGACGGTTCTGTTCGTCCTCGCCAACCAGGCGGGCGCCATGATCGTCATCCAGTTGTCGACCGCCGCGGGCAAGGCGTCACCCGTCGACGGCACCGGCTTCGCCGCCTACGCGAACGCCCAGCTGATCTGGGGCCTGCCCCAGGCCATCATCACCGTCTCCCTCATGGCCGCCCTGCTGCCCCGCATCTCCCGCTCGGCGTCCGAGGAGGACGGGGGAGCGGTCCGGGACGACATCTCCCAGGGGCTGCGCACCACGGCCGTCGCCATCGTCCCCGTCTCCTTCGGTTTCGTCGCACTCGGCATCCCGATGTGCACGCTCATGTTCGGCTCCTCAGGCACCAGCGAGGCCACCAACATGGGCTACATGCTGATGGCCTTCGGTCTCGGCCTCATCCCGTACTCCGTCCAGTACGTCGTCCTGCGCGCCTTCTACGCCTACGAGGACACCCGGACGCCCTTCTACAACACCGTCATCGTCGCCGTGTTCAACGCCGCGGCCTCGGCACTGTGTTACCTCCTGCTGCCGTCCCGCTGGGCCGTCATCGGCATGGCAGCCTCCTACGGCCTGGCCTACGTGATCGGCGTGGGCGTCGCCTGGCGCAGGCTGCGCAAGCGACTCGGCGGGGACCTGGACGGCGCCCGCGTCCTGCGGACGTACGCCCGGCTCTGCATCGCCTCCGTCCCGGCCGCCCTCCTCAGTGGCGCCGCCTGCTACGCGATCAGCCGCGCGCTCGGCCAGGGCGTCCTTGGATCGTTCGCCGCGCTGCTGGCCGGCGGGCTGCTCCTGTTCGGCGTCTTCTTCGTCGCTGCCCGCCGCATGCGCATCGAAGAAGTCAACTCGCTGGTCGGCATGGTGCGCGGACGCCTGGGACGCTGAGACCCGGGGTAGGCGCACAACCATCATCCGCCGCTGTGTGTCGTGCATAGCGGCGGACTGTGGGCACAATTGGGTTCGGCGTCGGACTGCGCGCATCGGGAGTCGGCCGGCGTGCATCGAATGGGGAGGCAGGAACGACGGTGGCGGAACGGAGCACAGCTGCCGTCGACGTGGCAGACAACAGCGGTGATGAGCCGCTGACCGCACAGGCGGACCAGTCCACGGCCGACGGGGTGGCCAACAACCGGGAGCGGGACACGGACAGCGACGAGGCACAGGGGAACCACGCGAGCGAGGAAGCCGGCAAGACCTCGCCTCCCGAACTGCACAGCGGGCACAAGCTCGCCAGACGCTACCGCCTCGAGGAGTGCGTCACCCGTCTGGACGGCTTCAGCAGTTGGCGGGCCGTCGACGAGAAGCTGCGCCGCGCCGTCGGGGTCCACCTCCTCCCTGCGGACCACACACGCGCCCGTTCCGTGCTGGCTGCGGCCCGCTCCTCCGCCCTGCTCGGCGATCCCCGCTTCGTCCAGGTACTGGATGCCGTCGAGGACGACGACCTCGTCTACGTCGTGCACGAGTGGCTCCCCGACGCCACCGAGCTGACCGCCCTCCTCGCCTCCGGCCCGCTGGAGGTGTACGACGCCTACCAGATGGTCAGTCAGGTCGCCTCGGCCATGGCGGCCGCCCACCGCGAGGGCCTCGCCCATCTGCGTCTGAGTCCCAACGCGGTGCTGCGCACGTCGACGGGCCAGTGGCGCATCCGCGGCCTGGCCGTCAACGCGGCCCTGCGCGGCATCAGTTCCGAGACCCCCCAGCGCACCGACACCGAGGCGGTCGGCGCCCTCCTGTACGCCACGCTCACCCAGCGCTGGCCGTACGAGAGCGACGCGCACGGTCTGACCGGCCTGCCCAAGGACATCGGGCTGATCCCGCCGGACCAGGTGCGGGCGGGTGTCCACCGCGGCCTGTCCGAACTGGCCATGCGCGCGCTCGCCAATGACGGCGCCACCGCTTCGCGTCACGAGTCCCCGTGCACCACGCCGGAGGAACTGGTGAAGGCGATCGGCGAGATGCCCCGCATCCGCCCGCCGGAGCCGGCGTACACGGCTCCGCCCGCGTACCAGCGGACCGCCTTCCAGCAGGGCGCGTACGGCCGTCCGGCGGCGCACCCCGGTGCCACCCAGCCGGTGCCGACGCCGCCGCCCCCGCTGCAGAGCCGTACCGGCAAGGCGCTCAAGTGGGGTGTCTCGGCCCTGCTGATCGCCGCGCTCGGCCTCGGTAGCTGGCAGCTCGCGGACGCCCTCATGGAGCGGGGCGGCAAGACCGACGACCAGAACCAGACCCAGACGACGGACGGCAACGACAAGAACGACGAGCGGACCAGGCCGGTCGAACCGATCAGTGTCCAGGGGGCCCAGGAGTACGTGGCCAGTGGTTCGGCCCAGGCACCGCAGGACGTGGCCAACACCTACGACGGCGACGCCTCCACCTTCTGGCGGACGAAGAAGTACAACGAAGGCCCGAAGCTCGCTCCGTACAAGCCCGGAGTCGGCATCGTCTACGACCTCGGTTCGCCGCAGGACGTCTCCACGGCGTCGATAGGGCTCCGGTACACCGGCGACCACACGACCGTGCACTTCTACGCCACCGACTCGCTGTCGCCCTCGGCAGGAGTCGACGGCATGAAGGAAATCGCTTCCTCCACCACGACCGGCACCTCCCTCACGGCCAAGGCGTCGAAGGCCGTGAAGACGCGGTACGTGCTGCTGTGGATGACCGACGTGCCGAACGCTCCTTCCGACGGCTACAGCGGCGCCGGCTACAAGCAGGCGATCACCGACGTGACGTTCAAGGGCTGAGGGGCCGGCCGACCGGGGAGAAGGGGTGGAGGCATGGCGGATGACACCGCATACGGCGGTATCGGCGACCAGGACCTCCTCGCCCGGCACGTCGAGGGCGATCCCGACGCCTTCGGTGAACTCGTGCGCCGTCACCGCGACCGTCTCTGGGCAGTGGCCCTGCGGACACTGGGGGACCGCGAGGAAGCCGCCGATGCCGTCCAGGACGCCCTCGTCTCCGCCTACCGGGCCGCCCACACCTTCCGCGGACAGGCAGCCGTCACGACCTGGCTGCACCGGATCACGGTGAACGCCTGCCTGGACCGCGCCCGCAAGGCGGCGTCACGCAAGACCGCGCCCGTCGACGACACCGAGCGCCTGGAGCAGCTCCTGGAGCCGCACGAGTCGGCCTCCGCGCCCGCCGAACGCAACGACCTGCACCGCCAGCTGCTGGAGGCGCTGGGCACCCTGCCGGCCGACCAGCGGGCCGCTCTCGTCCTGGTGGACATGCAGGGCTACCCCGTCGCGGAGGCGGCTCGCATCCTCGACGTACCGACCGGGACGATCAAGAGCCGGTGCGCGCGGGGCAGAGCGAGGCTGCTGCCACTCCTCACTCACCTCCGGCCCGACGGCCGAGAGGAGAAGACGAAACCGGGCGCGGAGCGGAACCGGACGCAGGGGGCGTCCGTCCCACCCGCAGCGGGACCGCGTCTTCCGGGACCGCCGGACGCAGGGTCGAGTGATTCAGCCGCAGTGAAGGGCGGAGGTGGACGAGCGTGACGTCGTCGACGACAGACATGACCGGGCACCCGGACGTCGCGGAAATCTCGGACCTCGCCGAAGGAATCCTCCCGACCACACGGACCACCGACATACGACGGCACCTGGAGAGCTGCGAGCTCTGCGCGGAGGTCTACGCGTCGTTGGAGGAGATCCAAGGACTGCTCGGCGGCCTGCCGGAACCGGTGCGCATGCCGGCCGACGTGGCCGCCCGCATCGACACCGCCCTGGCGGCCGAGGCCCACCGGGGAGCCCCCGGACCCGCATCTTCGGAAGCCGCGTCCGACAGCGACCATGCTCGCGTTTCACGTGAAACATCGGCGTCGGCGGACCGGCCGGCCGGGCACGCCCGTATCTCCTCCACCGGCCCGGGCCGAAGGGAACGCCGTCGATTCGGGCGGCGCAGGGCCGCTGTACTGGGCACCGTGGCCGCCGCTGCCGCCCTCGGACTCGGCTCGGTCATCGTGTCCTCCCTGACCGGGGGATCCACTGACGACACCGCGCAGGAGCAGCAGACCGCACTCGCCGACACCCTCTCCGAGGGGAAGCTGAAGGACAAGGTCACCGCCCTCATCGCGGAGGACAGTGAACAGGGCGGCTCCCGTACTCCACGCAGCTTCGGCATGGAATCGGAGAACGGTAACGGGACCGCCGAGAACCATGTGTTCAAGCAGCCGACCGTCCCCGAGTGCGTACAGAGGGGAATCGGTCGCGACGACGCGGCCCTCGCCACGGAGGAGGGCGTCTACAAGGGCAGGGAAGCACTGCTGGTGGTCCTGCCCGACGTCACCAATGACACCCGGGTCACCGCCTACATCGTCGATTCGGCGTGCGTGGAGCAGCCCGCGGTCGGCAAGGCCGAGATTCTCCTGAAGCACTCCTACTCGCGTTCGTAGAGGTCAGGCTCCTCCTCTCAGCGCTCGTCGCAACCCCCTTGTCACTCGCCCCCGCCCCGTCGTCCGTGTGCCCGGGCACAGCGGGAATGCGCGCCCCGTAGGATCCGTTAGGTGGGGTGAGAGTTCCGAGTGCAGCTCCACCCGGCCCCGAAGACGCAGTCCAGAGACGAGGAATGAAGCCGTGAGCGACGTCCGAAACGTGATCATCATCGGCTCCGGGCCCGCCGGCTACACGGCGGCGCTCTACACCGCACGCGCCTCGCTGAAGCCGCTGGTGTTCGAAGGTGCCGTCACCGCGGGCGGAGCGCTGATGAACACCACCGAGGTGGAGAACTTCCCCGGCTTCCAGGACGGCGTCATGGGCCCCGAGCTCATGGACAACATGCGCGCCCAGGCGGAGCGCTTCGGTGCGGAGCTGATCCCCGACGATGTCGTCGCTGTCGACCTCACCGGTGAGATCAAGACCGTCACCGACACCGCGGGCACGGTCCACCAGGCCAAGGCTGTCATCGTCACCACGGGTTCCCAGCACCGCAAGCTCGGCCTCCCGAACGAGGACGCTCTCTCCGGCCGCGGCGTCTCCTGGTGTGCGACCTGCGACGGCTTCTTCTTCAAGGACCAGGACATCGCCGTGATCGGCGGTGGGGACACCGCGATGGAGGAGGCCACGTTCCTCTCCCGCTTCGCGAAGTCCGTGACGATCGTCCACCGCCGGGACACCCTGCGCGCCTCCAAGGCGATGCAGGAGCGCGCCTTCGCCGACCCCAAGATCACGTTTGTCTGGGACAGCGAGGTCGCGGAGGTCCAGGGTGAGCAGAAGCTGGCGGGGCTGAAGCTGCGCAACGTCAAGACCGGCGAGCTCTCGGACCTGCCGGTGACCGGCCTGTTCATCGCGATCGGCCACGATCCGCGCACCGAGCTCTTCAAGGGCCAGCTCGATCTGGACCCGGAGGGCTACCTGAAGGTCGACTCGCCGTCGACCCGCACCAACCTGACGGGTGTCTTCGGCGCCGGTGATGTGGTGGACCACACCTACCGCCAGGCGATCACCGCCGCGGGCACCGGCTGTTCCGCCGCTCTCGATGCCGAGCGCTTCCTCGCCGCCCTCAGCGACGAGGACAAGGCGGAGCCCGAGAAGACGACCGTCTGATCCCCATCCCCTCGCACCAACCAGTTAAGGAGCCCGCCGTGGCCGGCACCCTGAAGCATGTGACCGACGACTCGTTCGAGCAGGATGTCCTCAAGAACGACAAGCCCGTCCTGGTGGACTTCTGGGCCGCCTGGTGCGGTCCGTGCCGCCAGATCGCGCCGTCGCTCGAGGCGATCGCGGCCGAGTACGGCGACAAGATCGAGATCGTCAAGCTGAACATCGACGAGAACCCGGGTACGGCTGCCAAGTACGGCGTCATGTCCATCCCGACCCTGAACGTCTACCAGGGCGGCGAGGTCGCCAAGACCATCGTCGGTGCCAAGCCGAAGGCCGCGATCGTTCGCGACCTTGAGGACTTCATCGCCGACTGACGTTTCACGTGAAACACGAAGGGGCCGACCCACCGCGGGTCGGCCCCTTCGCTTTACAACGGGCGCAACACGGGTTCCTTCTGGACAGCTCCCAGAAGGCGGTCCAACGCCATCTCCACGTCTTCCTTCCAGGACAGCGTGGATCGAAGGTCCAGCCGCAGCCGCGGATGTCGAGGATGCGGCCGCACCGTCTTGAAGCCCACTGCCAGCAGATGGTCCGCCGGCAGCACGCAGGCGGGTTCCTTCCAGCGAGCATCACCGAACGCTTCGATGGCCTTGAAGCCCCGGCGCAGCAAATCCTTGGCCACCGTCTGCACCATCACCCGGCCCACCCCCTGGCCCTGGTACCCCGGCACCACGAACGCGGTCATCAACTGCACCGCGTCAGGCGATACCGGACTGGTGGGGAAGGCCGTCGAGCGCGGGACGTAAGCAGGGGGCGCGTAGAGGACGAAGCCCACCGGTATGTCATCGACATAGACCACCCGGCCGCACGACCCCCAGTCCAACAGGACGGCGGAGATCCAGGACTCCTTCTCCAGGGCCGGCGTGCCCGCCTTTACCGCGGCCTCGCCACTGACGGGGTCCAGTTCCCAGAAGACGCACGAGCGACAGCGCTGGGGAAGGTCCTGAAGGTTGTCCAGCGTGAGCGGTACGAGCCGGCGGCCCATGAAGGCTGTTCCTCGCTTCCTTCGCCTGCCGCGTCGCGGGCGGCTGTCAGAGCGCTCCGTTCCCTGAGCAGGCTGCCGAGGAACCCACCGACCGCGCCCAGCCCCAAGCCCGCGCCCACCAGTTCGGTACGGCTCATCGTTCGCATGGCCCCTGCCTTCCTCCCAGAGGTACTGCCAGGTGACAACGCCATCCCGATCGCATCGTATCGACGATGCGGTGACCTCGACACCGGCGCAGAGCAAAGGGCGGGCCGTGTTCCGGTATGCACCGGACACGGCCCGCCCTCGATGGAGAGGGAGCACCACCAGGCGCTCCCTCCCTCCAGACATCAGGCCTCGGCGTCTTCGTCCTCGTCGTCCAGGAGGCCCTTCTGCAGGACGGGCCCCTCGCCGGGAGCGAGACTTCCGAGAATGCGCTCAAGGTCCTCCATGGAGGCGAACTCCACGGTGATCTTGCCCTTCTTCTGTCCCAGGTCGACCTTCACGCGCGTCTCGAAGCGGTCCGAGAGGCGCGTCGCCAGGTCCGAGAGCGCCGGGGAAACCAGGGCGCCGGCTCGCGGTCCCTTGGCTCGCTGCGGCTTCTGCGGTCGGGAACCCATGAGGGTCACGATCTCTTCGACCGATCGCACCGAGAGCCCTTCGGCCACGATGCGGTGGGCCAGCCGGTCCTGCTCCTCCGGGTCATCGACAGACAGCAGTGCTCGCGCATGCCCCGCGGAGAGCACACCTGCGGCCACCCGGTTCTGAACCTTCGGGGAGAGCTTCAGCAGACGCAGTGTGTTGGAGACCTGCGGGCGGGAGCGACCGATACGGTCCGCCAGCTGATCATGCGTGCAGTCGAAGTCCTTCAGCAGCTGGTCGTAGGCGAAGGCCTCTTCCAGCGGGTTCAGCTGGGCACGGTGGAGATTCTCCAGCAGCGCGTCCAGGAGGAGCTTCTCGTCCTCCGTCGCCCGCACGATCGCCGGGATCGCATCCAGCTCCAGCTCCCGACAGGCACGGAAGCGGCGCTCACCCATAATGAGCTCGTAGCGCCCCGGCTCCGTCGGCCGGACAACAACCGGCTGGAGAAGGCCGACCTCCCTGATGGAGGTGACGAGCTCCGCCAGTGCGTCGTCGTCGAAGTCCTTGCGCGGTTGCTTCGGGTTCGGTGTGATGGCGTCGAGAGGAATCTCGGCGAAGTGCGCCCCCATGGGGGGCCGAAGCGCCTCGGCACCGCTGGGGGTGATCGGCTCCCCTGTTTCACGTGAAACACGCGACAGGGTGGCCACCTTCGCCGCCGCCACTCCGCGCTCGTTCGGCAGCAGAGGCATCGCCCCCGGGGCCGTGGAAACCGCACCGCCCAAAGCCGCCGAGGCGACCGACTTCTCAGTCGGGGCGTTGGGGATCAGTGCGCCCAGACCTCGGCCCAACCCCCTCCGTCGCTCACTCACTGGATCCCCTCCACCATGTTCGGGTCATTCTGAGCGCCGAGGTGAGCGTGGGTGCCGTCGTAGTTGAGGCCCACACCCTTCAGCGCGATCTCCCGGGCCGCCTCCAGATAGGAGAGGGCTCCGCTCGATCCTGGATCGTAGGTCAGTACCGTCTGCCCGTAGCTCGGGGCTTCGGAGATACGGACCGAGCGGGGAATGCTCGTCCGCAGTACCTCCTCACCGAAGTGGCTGCGCACCTCGTCCGCCACCTGTGACGCGAGGCGCGTCCGGCCGTCGTACATGGTGAGGAGGATCGTCGACACGTGCAGTGTGGGGTTGAGATGCCCCCGAACCAGGTCGACGTTGCGCAACAGCTGTCCGAGACCCTCCAGCGCGTAGTACTCGCACTGGATCGGGATCAGCACCTCCTGACCCGCGACGAGTGCGTTCACCGTCAGCAGGCCGAGGGAGGGAGGGCAGTCGATGAGGATGTAGTCCAGCGGCTGCTCGTACGCCGTGATCGCCCGCTGGAGCCGACTCTCGCGGGCGACCAGGGAGACCAGTTCGATCTCCGCACCGGCGAGATCGATCGTGGCGGGCGCGCAGAACAGGCCCTCGACATCCGGGACCGGCTGGACCACTTCCGAGAGCGGTCGGCTCTCGACCAGTACGTCGTAGATGGAGGGCACATCGGCGTGATGGTCGATTCCCAGCGCGGTGGAGGCGTTGCCCTGCGGGTCCAGGTCGACGACCAGGACTCTGGCACCGTGCAGGGCGAGTGACGCGGCAAGATTGACGGTCGTCGTCGTCTTACCCACACCACCCTTCTGATTCGCCACGACCATGACCCGGGTCTGCTCCGGCCGCGGGAGTCCCTCGCCGGCGCGGCCCAGAGCCTCCACTGCCAGTTGGGCAGCACGACCGATCGGTGTGTCGTCCATCGGCGGCGGTGTTTCACGTGAAACATCCGCCCCCATCGACTCGGTACGGGGGCCGGGGACCGGATCGGTCATCGGTCCCGCGATATTGGCGTCGGACCGCAAGGATTCACTCTCCTCGACTTCAGGCTCGCAATGAACAGAGCCTCCCATGCCTTCGGGGTCATGAACCAGTGAGGCCTGCTCTTCTGTGGAGAAATCCACCTCTGTGGACAACTCCATGCCCTCTCTGAGTGCCCCGAGAGGCTTTCGGTCGTGGGGGTCGGCCGCGGCGCGGCCGCGACTGATGATGCCGTGCAGCAGTGAGCGACGTTTCACGTGAAACACGATGCACAGCCACAGATGCCGAACTGCCGCGACACTCCGGCATGCGCGGGTACGGCAGCTTGTGTGGAGTACGACGGCAGCACCAGAACGGACTCGCCCCGACAACGGCCGCCGCCACCGGCAGTGACGCTATCCGCGACGCCGCCGCGTCCGGCCCGTCCGGGCGGCCTTCGCCCGCTTGGCGGCAAAACGCACACCGCCCGGGCTCTCACCGACCTCGACCCGCACCACGGTGGACATGGGATCGACTACGCCCTCACCGACGTGAAGGATCGACGTCTCCTCCGCACCGAGCTTGCTCAGCGCCGCAGTGGCGGCCTTCAGCTCCTCCTCGGCCGTGTCGCCCTTGAGGGCGAGCATCTCCCCGTACGGGCGCAGCAGCGGGATCCCCCAGGCGGCGAGGCGGTCCAGCGGAGCGACGGCACGGGCCGTCACGACATGAACCGGAGGCAGCTTGCCCATGACCTCCTCGGCACGCCCACGCACAACGGTGACATGGTCCAGGCCGAGCAGTTCCACGACCTCGGTCAAGAAGTTGGTACGGCGCAGCAGTGGCTCCAGGAGGGTGATCTTCAGGTCCTCCCGTACCAGCGCCAGCGGGATCCCGGGCAGACCGGCGCCCGAACCTACGTCGCAGACGGTCACTCCCTCGGGGACGACCTCCGAGAGCACCGCGCAGTTCAGCAGGTGCCGCTCCCAGAGGCGCGGCACTTCACGCGGACCGATCAGACCGCGCTTCACCCCCGCCTCGGCAAGGAGTTCCGCGTAGCGGACCGCGTCCGCGTAGCGATCACCGAATACGTCGCGTGCCTGCTCGGGTACAGGGGGAAGCTCCGCTGCCTCCGACACGGGGACCGTCCTTCCGTACGGCGCCGGCGTCGAGGACACCGGTGCCAGAACCACCAGAACTATCAGGCTGACAAAATTCGGCCCCGCCTGCGCAACAGACGGGGCCGGAGAACGAGAGAACCGATCAGGCGGGAAGCACGACGACGAAGCGCTCCGGCTCCTCGCCCTCGGACTCACTCCGCAGGCCTGCGGCCTTGACCGCGTCATGGACGACCTTGCGCTCGAAGGGCGTCATCGGCTTCATGCGCACGGACTCGCCGCTGCTCTTGACCTCGGCCGCGGCCTTGGCGCCCAGCTCGGACAGCTCGGCACGCTTGTCGGACCGGTAACCCGCGATGTCGAGCATCAGCCGGCTGCGGTCACCCGTCTCCCGGTGCACGGCCAGGCGCGTGAGCTCCTGCAGGGCCTCCAGCACCTCGCCGTCCCGGCCGACCAGCTTCTGCAGGTCCCGGCCGTTCGTGTCGCTGATGATCGAGACGGAGGCGCGGTCGGCCTCCACGTCCATGTCGATGTCGCCGTCGAGGTCGGCGATGTCGAGCAGACCCTCCAGGTAGTCCGCGGCGATCTCGCCTTCCTGCTCGAGGCGGGTCAGGGTGTCTGCGCCCTCGGCAGCGGCGGAGGTGGTGCCTTCCGTCACGGGATGGACTCCTTCTTACTTCTTCGACGGGGACTTGGGCCGCTGCGGGCCCTTGCGCTGTCCGGACTGGGCCTTGCTGCGGCCGCCGCCGGACTTCTGAGCCGGCTTCTTGGCGGCAGGGGCGGCAGGCTGGTTGTCCGGCTTGTCGTCCTGCGGCTCGTCCGGCTTGGTCAGCGACGTCTTCGGCTCGGCCTCACCGGCGGTCTTGGACTGGCGCTGCGACTTGCTCTGTCGCTTGGGCTGCTGGCGCTTGGGCGTGGCCGTGGTCGTCACGGTCGAGCCGTCCGCACTCTGCTCGGCGACGGCGGCGTCGTTCTTCACCACGTTGCCGTCGGTCTGGGCGGCCATGCCCGCCTTGTTCAGGCCGTTGATGAACTTCCGCTCGGCCTCGTTGCGGTCCCGGCCCTTGGCGACGATGGCCTTCACGATGGCCTTCTGGCCGCGGCCGCGCGTCCCACCGCTCTCGGTGACGCTCTTGTGCAGCCGCTCCAGGTAGGAGGCCTGCGCCTTGGAGCCGGGCGTCGGGTTGTTGCGGATGACGTACATCTGCTGACCCATGGTCCACACGTTCGTGGTCAGCCAGTAGACGAGGACACCGACGGGGAAGTTGATGCCGAACACGGCGAACATGACCGGGAAGACGTACATCAGCATCTTCTGCTGCTGCATGAACGGCGTCTTCACCGAGGTGTCGACGTTCTTGGTCATCAGCTGGCGCTGGGTGAAGAACTGCGACGCCGACATCAGCACGATCATGATCGCGGTGACGACCCGCACGTCCGTCAGCGAGGCACCGAGGGCCTCCACCTTCGAGGAGCCGTCGGTGAACTTCGCCGCCAGCGGGGCACCGACGATGTGAGCCTTCTGCGCGCTCTCCAGCAGGCTCTTGTTGATCACGCCGATGGTGTCGCCCGACGCGATGGCGTTGAGCACGTGGTACAGGGCGAAGAAGAACGGGGACTGCGCCAGGATGGGAAGGCACGAGGAGAGCGGGTTGGTACCCGTCTCCTTGTACAGCTTCATCATCTCTTCGGACTGACGCTGCTTGTCGTTCTTGTAGCGCTCCTGGATCTTCTTCATCTCCGGCTGGAGCGTCTGCATCCCACGCGTCGCCTTGATCTGCTTCACGAAGAGCGGGATCAGGCAGATACGGATCAGGATCACCAGGGACACGATGGACAGGCCCCAGGCCCATCCGGTGTCAGGTCCGAAGATCGCCCCGTACACCGTGTGGAACTGGACGATGACCCAGGAGACGGGCCAGGTGATGAAGCTGAAGAGGCTGGCAATCGTGTCCACTAATCATGCTCCTTGGGCATGGGGCGGGGTCTCTGCGGCCGGGCTCGAAGGACGGGACGGACTCGTGGGAGCAGTCTGTCCTTCGGTGGCCGGTTCGGCGGCGGAGGGCCCGCCCTTGCGTGCACGCCACGCGTCACGCAGCATTTCGTGCCACCGCGGACGCTTGCGCGGCGGAACATGGTCCACGCCGCCCAGCGACCACGGATTGCAGCGCAGGATGCGCCACGCGGTGAGCGCCGTGCCCTTGATGGCACCGTGCCGGTCGATGGCCGTGTAGCCGTAGTGGGAACACGACGGGTAGTACTTGCACACCGGCCCCAGCAGCGGACTGATCGTCCACTGGTAGAGCTTGATCAGAGCCAGCAGCGGGTACTTCATCGCGCGCCCCCTCCCAGTAGCCGCGCCAGGGCGGCGTCCAGGTCTCGGGCCAGCTGTGCATGGTCGGCGTCACCCGCACCGGGCAGCGCTCGTACGACTACCAGGCTACCGGGGGGCAACAGGTCGATCCGGTCGCGCATCAGATGGCGAAGCCTGCGCTTCACCTTGTTGCGCACCACCGCGACACCCACGGCTTTGCTCACGACGAAACCCGCACGTGTCGGGGGAGCGCTCTCCCCAGGCGCGTGCGGGTCCGTGGCACCGCTTCGAAGGTGGACGACGAGGGCCGGGCGGCCGGCCCGGCGACCTCGTCGTACCGCGGTCGCGAAGTCCTCGCGCCGCCTCAGCCGGTTGTCGGTGGGCAGCACGATGTCATGACCTGACCGGGATCAGGCGGACAGACGGGCGCGACCCTTGCTGCGGCGGGTCGCGAGAATCGCGCGGCCGGCACGGGTACGCATACGCAGCCGGAAACCGTGGGTCTTCGCGCGGCGACGGTTGTTCGGCTGGAAGGTGCGCTTGCTCACTCGGGGGCTCCAGAAAGAATCGGGGTTGGCGGGGTGCCGTCCTGGCTGTCACCGTGCGCCCACGAGTAGCTCGCGTTACGCCCGAGTGCACCGCTTTTCTCGGTCACCTTGGACGTGACCTGTGCCCATCGGAGGCAGGCGGCAGCAGCCATCGACAACTCGACCTCGTCACGGTACGTGGGACTGCGCCATTCGGTCAAACCAACGATGACCGGGAGACACTTGTCCACAGGCTGGGGACAACAACTTGAACCCTACCCGTCGCGCTGACTACCGTG